>JAQCEL010000164.1 GCA_027618655.1 Pseudomonadota bacterium
TGTGTTTGGTTCCCAACGATGCGAGTGTGGTCCTCAATTCGTATCGGCACTCGATCGAATCGATCAAGACGCTCAGGGCGGCCTGGTTATTTATATGTCGGGACACGAAGGGCGCGGTATCGGCTTATGGGCTAAGGCCGCCACCTATCTTTTGCAGGACGCAGGTGAAGATACCTACGAAGCGAATCGATCACTTGGCTTGCCGGATGATTCACGTGATTTTAGCGACGCTGCCGCTCTGCTGCATTATTTCATCGGCAAACGACCTTTTCGTCTGCTAACCAACAACCCGAAAAAAATTGAAGATTTAAGAAACTTTGGGCATGCACAAGTTACCCCCGTTAAGCACGTAACAGGTGTCAATCATTGGAACCGTCGCTATCTTGCTGCTAAGCGCGACTGGGGCCATGAATTGTCGGAACAAGATATCGTGAAGCCTTAGTCTGCCGGTCGACACCGCGCATCGTGGTCGTAAATGGAAGAACTAGAACCTACCGAAAAAAGTAAGAGCAAGATCAAACGAGAACTTCTTGCGCTGCAAGACCTGGGCCGTGAACTCGTCGAGCTTCCCGAAAAACAGCTCTTAAAGATGCCCGTGTCCGAAATACTGCTGGAAGCAATTCGGGCCGCTCGCGGCCTCAAGAAAGGCGCGCGTCAACGGCAGCTCCGCTACATCGGGGGGCTTATTTCGAACGAAGATGCGCCGGCCATACAACAAGCCTTAGCGAGTGCTTTAACGCCGTCGCGCGAGCTCGTCGAGAAATTTCACGCGGTCGAAAAATGGCGCGACAGACTGTTGAGCGACGGCGATTTAGCGATTAATGAATTTCTCGTCCTCGTTCCTGATGCCGATCGGCAGCAACTACGCAATTTGGTGCGAAATGCGAACCATGAGTTGAAAGACAACAAGGCACCGCGTTCTGCTCGATTACTTTTCGGCTATTGTCGCGACTTGCTCAACACGATTACGTAACTCGCCGATCCCCTCGATGTTAATCACAACTTCATCACCGTCGGCAAGGAATTGCTGAGGATCCATTGCGAAACCGACGCCTTTGGGTGTACCCGTAGCAATAATGTCGCCTGGCTCTAAGCTCATACCAAGAGACAAATCACGAATTATTTTCGCGATACTAAATATCATATAACTTGTTCTACTTGCCTGACGCTGTTCGCCGTTAACGGTTAATTCAAGCCCCAGATCTTGTGGATTGGCGATAGCCGATTTATGCACGATGCATGGCCCTATTGCACATGAGCGATCTAGGCTCTTGCCTTTGAACCATTGATCGTGATGGCGTTGCAAGTCGCGCGCCGTAAAGTCGTTCACAATCGTGTAGCCAAATATCGCTTCGTCAGCATCCGCCTCTGAGATATTAATACCGCCGCAGCCAATTACGACCCCGAGCTCTGCCTCGTAATCGAACATTTGCGTCACGCGGGGATCGAGCGATGCGCTCTCGTCGGGGCCGATCACGGCGGTCGGCGCTTTGGTAAAAAACTGCGGAGCCACCGGGTAGACGATTTCCGTGCCGCGCGTTCGATGGCCCTCTTCGACGTGTTCTTTATAGTTCCGCCCAACGCAAAACACGTTTTTCGTTGGACGCGGGATTGGCGCCAGGAGGCGCACCTCATTAAGCGATAAACGCGCAGCGCGAGGCGCCGCTTGCAGCACCTTCCGCGCTTGCTCGATCCCGGCTTGGCCGGCGCGAATCAAATCGAGCATCGACGAAGGAAAATCGTGATCGATCGCCTTGCAGTCAATCACATGGGATGCGTCATCTAATACACCGACTCTCACCGGACCGCGGCGATCCGAAAAACTTACTAACTTCATCAGCATCTTATCCTTGCCAGGCAAATCGGCCTTAAGCTTACACAAGGCACTCCCGTTCGCGAACTTCTAGATCCGCATTCAGTGCATAATGGCGTTGCAATTTTAGTTGAATTGAAGAATTTTTGAATGCCTATTTGAGCCGGAACAACAGGCATCACGCAAAATTTTTTAACCTTGAGAACAACCTGGAGATGAAGATGTGAGCTTCCCCAGCGTATCGATCGTTGGCGCAGGTATCGGCGGATTAACTGCGGCATTAGCCTTACAGAAACGTGGTATCTCAGTACGTATTTTCGAACAGGCTCGCCAGCTTGGAGAAATTGGCGCCGGCTTGCATTTGAGTCCGAATGGGCTGAAGGTGCTCTACGCGCTCGGCTTAAAAAACGCGATCGAAAAAATCAAGTTCCAACCTCAGACAATCGCGATTCGACACTATCAATCAGGCGAGCCGTTTTTTGAAAACCCCTTCGACGATAATTTCCGGAGCACATTTGGCGCGCCTTTTTATGGGTTCCATCGGGCAGACCTGCACAAAATGCTGCTTGAGGCGGTGCAAGAAAATGACGCGGCTTGCATCGAAGTGGGCATGCGACTGACGCAACTGCGCGAAGATGACAAGGAGGTAAAGCTAGACTTTGAAGGCGGCGAGACACGCTCTAGCTCGATACTACTCGGCGCCGATGGCGTGCATTCAACCGTTAGAACTTTGCGTCACCCTCAGCTTGGTGCCCAATACACCGGACACGTTGCCTATCGCGGAATGGTTAGCGTTAAGGATGTTGCAAGCGATTTGATCGAGCCGAAAATGAACTTATGGGCGGGACCTGCCGCTCACGTCGTAGCGTATTACGTTCGCCGTGGTGAACTTCTAAATTACGTTGCGTTAACCGAAGAAGATGATTGGCAAACTGAGAACTGGACGACCCAAGCGGACAAAGCAACGCTTGCTGCAAGATTTGAAAATTGGAACGATACGGTTAAAGCCCTGATCGACCATACTCAGAACGGGCAGTGCTACAAGTGGGCGATTCTCATGCGTGACCCATTGGAATCCTGGTCTTCAGCGAGAACGACATTGCTTGGAGATGCCGCTCATCCTATGGTGCCTTACCTCGCGCAAGGCTCCGTGATGGCAATCGAAGATGCCTGGGTGCTCGCACATTGCATCGCGACCATCAACGACCCAGGAAATGCGCTCCAGACTTACGAAGCTGCGCGCTTAGAGCGAACAGCAAACATTCAACGCGCTGCTTGGAAACAAGGTCAGTTAACGCATGCCGTGGGCCGCGGAAATGATATGTCGGAACGTCGTGACGGCGGCGGTTTCGCCGATTCGGCCTGGATTTACGGTTATGACGCGTGTGATCTGTTTCCCGCTTGATTAATTCGAATCGCGCAACCCCGAACAACGGCTAACTGATGACGCTCAGTGCCTGCGTCGATTAGATCCCAGCCAATTGAGGTGGGTATCAACTCGTAAACCTGTCGCGACACACGGAGCTATTTCCGCACAAAGCGTGCTCCTCGGCGATTCGTTATGGCGTTAGGATTATCCGTTTCTGCGATGTAGGTGATCGCGCGCGTCACCGGCGTACTAAATAAACAGACTTCGGTGATTTGGCTGTCGATACAAGCAGCTTGAATACTTTCCATAACACTATTCAATTTGTCCTCAGAAAGAATAAAACGAATAACGCACCGTTCGCGATGGTAACGGACGCCAGCCGTGGTCGCACGGTTGTCGACTTCAAAGAATTTCGCGAAACTGAAGTTCGCACCCGGCGCGCCAGCTTGCAAACCAACATCAACTAAAAATTCAAAATCCTTGCGGCCGACCACGGAATTCAAACTACACTGGTTTCTTAGATAGACCCGTTCGCGAACGTTGCCAAAAAAATTGATTCCTGCGCTCTGCCCCGTGCCAATGAGTTCGTGAACGCGCTGATCGCGCCATTCTGAGCCACCCTTGATGTCGTCGATCGCCGCGATGATCTGCTGCATATTCGCGGCATGACGCTGCCGCCCAATCGTGCTGCCGATATTGATCAGGCCTTTCTGTACGGGCATGCGAAATAAAAAACCACGTCCAGGCAAGTCAATATCGCCGGCATCGACGATCGCTTCGGTGACCGAAATCGCGTCGGCGTTATCAACGATCATCACGATGACTTCTTTGTCACGTTTTTTGGTAATTTTTAGCCAACCCAGTCGATCGCGCAGACCGCGACCTTCGCAATAGAAAACAACGGGTCCGTGTGCGCCCGCTCGCATCGCAGCGCGCGAAATGGCCTCAGTTTGATCTTTTTGCACAATGCAGATAATCGCGGTCAGGTTCTCTTTCAGAACTGCGGATGCGTTAAACGTATCTGTTTCCCAAGCCGTACCAGACCAAAGTAGAAAATCTTCCGTGTGCACGACATCGTCGCAAGGTACTGCAAAGACGGCACCCGCGCCGGGCAAGTGGAGATTAGCACTCGCGACGATCGCCTCCATGAGCGGATCGACTTCGGTATCGGGCACTAAAAACTGGATGTACTCGCGTTCCGGCGCAATCATTGGGATTAACGCCCGATACCACTTGTTACGCATTAAAGTTCCGCGGGCATTGAATATGAGCGCGTTGCGCTCACCTTTTTCAAACACGTCTTCAATTACCTGATTGGAGGTATGTTGCGGAAGTATCGCGGTTAGCAGCGAAACGTTTTTGTTCGAGATGAAACGCATTATTTCGGCACCGCAGTTGCCGACGCCTTGACGCTAAGCGACACGATAAATCCAACGGTCAGAACGGTAATAATTGGACCGACTGAAGCCAACGCAAGCACCCCAAATCCATCCGATATCCCAGTCACGTTGGCGCCGATGCCTAGGCCCATCGCGAGTACCAACGGCACTGTGATGGGTCCGGTCGTGACACCGGCACTATCCCAACCGAAATTAACGAACTCTTCAGTTGAAAACGCCGTTAGCACTAACAACAACGCATAAGGCGGTACGAGTAAATACGCAAGCGGCACGTTGTAGGCCATTTTAAGAACACCGGCGGCTATCCCGAAACCCACCCCAATCGCGACTGATTGCATAAGCAATCTTTTGCGAAACGCGCCAGCCGTGATCTTTTCAACTGTTTCACCCAATGCATTCAACGCCGGCTCGGCTAAGGTTGCGCCATAGCCGAGGAAAAACCCGAACACAATGGCGAGCAGTTTCCCGTAGAACGCCGTCTCAAATAACGGGCCCTCGGTGCCTTGCATTCCCCACGGCGTCAGGCTCGCAAAAGCCGCTGGCACGTTGCTACCGAGCTGTGCGCCGAGTGGATTCAAACCCAGATTGATCCCAAGGATGAATAACGCCATCCCAAACACAGCAAAGCCAACACCGATGTAAAGTTCTTCGGCCGCCTTGATGCGTTCGGCAATTAGCAACTTGATGGTAAGTAGTAAAAATAGTGACAACGGCACGATTGCGCGTACTGATGCCGTTATTGACTCTGCGATTCGCGGGAGTAGCTGTTGCTCCGGATCCCACTGCGCACCGCCAACCAAGATCGGTCGTTGTTCGGGAATTTTTTCTAGAATAATGGTCGTATCGCGCATCACGATACGACCATTATCGAGCCGCCGGTCACCTTGCTCATAGCGGATCCGGTGGTCTGCAACAACTTCTCCGCTCGCCATAAATTGTTCGAATTCTTCTGTTGTGAACTCGGCGCTCGCAGTCACAGAATCTTCAGCCTGCGCGATGCGCGACGCGCTAATCACCACTGAATGCGTGCCTTGATAGTTAGGTCGGCCGTAATAGTCGTCGGCCAGGTAGTGGTAGAAACCGAGCCCGAGCACTGCAACGACTGGGAACAATGAAGCCAAAGTGACGATGCCAAATCCTGCGTTACTGGTATCCGCGTCACCGACGATCCGACACACGCCAATGCCGAGCGCGAGCACTAAGGGTACCGTCACGGGTCCCGTGGTGACTGCACCGCAATCCCAGGCGAGCCCGAGAATCGGACCCAACGCTTCGTTGTGATGCGCAAACACGCTGGACGCGAGGAGAATCGTAACGAGCGGGAGGATCAGGGTTTTCATGGACCAACCCAGAAAAAAACGTGACACGCCTAGCGCGACAGCGACGCCGACACCGATCCCAACGGCAAGTACGAGTTGTCCTGAGAAATCATTCAAGAGGCTAAACAGAAGTGCGGAATCCTCTGCCGTAACGGTCGCGCCAGCCTCACGCAAAATGGCAATCGCAGGCTCCGCATAGGTCGCGCCCAAACCGAGCAGGAAGGCGAATAGTAGAATAATCGGGATGGACGAATTGCGCGGCAAAATGGCGCCGATTGTTTCACCCAACGGCATTAACCCGAGCCGCAAGCCCTCCATAAAAAACATGAGGCCAACAGCTACTGTCGCGATACCGACCGCAATCATTGCCGCGAAAACAATCGGCAGGCCGAGTATGAAAATCTGAAATAACGCGAGGTAAATAACGATAAAACTCACGTTGCGGATCTGTTCGAACAAATTTTCGCGCACGTACGGCCCTAATATTCTTAACGTCGCGCGAAAACCGAGTACGAGGGAATCGTTGGCCATTGCTTGAGGATTACGTCAGTTTTAGAGTAGGAACCGTATACATGTTATGCCATTTGACCTGGCCGGATGCAAATAGGAGCAAGCGGTAGGACGCGCATTACGCCGCACAGGAACAATCCATATTGTCTCGGTGCGCCACGGTCGTAACGAACGCGACTTGGCACGAACGCCGTGAAAATTTTACGCGATGACACTTTTCTTCAAGACGTCGATCGCCCTTCGGTTGATCTCAAGGAAGTGATCGCGGAAAAATATAATACCCGGCGCTTCAGGCGCCTAAATCTGCGTTACCAACGATGATTGATCCGGATTATGAATAACAAGTCACCACCATTGATGAGCGCTTATGTGATTAATGAACCCGGCGGACCTGAGCAACTAATACGCTGCGACTGCCCCGTTCCGTCGAGTGAACGCGGGTCGGTGTTAATTCGGATCCGCGCGTTTGGATTAAATCGTTCCGAGTGGTTTACACGCCGGGGCGAGTCGCCAAATGTTCGATTCCCTCGGATACTTGGCATCGAGTGCGTTGGTGAGGTTGCTGACGACGGCGGTACGGGCCTAGCAATCGGGCAAACTGTCGCAGCGATGATGGGGGGGTATGGGTCAGGATTTCGACGGTTCTTACGCGCAATATACTTTAGTCCCGAGAGCTAATGTGTTTGCGATCAATACTCGTCTGCCATGGGAAGTAATTGGCGCGTTACCGGAAACGCTGCAAACCATACACGGCTCACTGTATACGGCACTCCAGATCGATCGCGCAGATAACATCTTGATTCGGGGCGGTTCTTCATCGATCGGATTAGCTGCAATTGCTTTATGCCAATACGCCGGGCTGACTGTGACTGCGACAACTCGCAATCCGGCAAAACACGCTGAGTTACAAAGCGCCGGCGCCACCCATGTCCTTATCGACGACGGTAACATCCAGCAAGCTGTCCGGGCTCTCTACCCGGCTGGCTTCGATCGCGTTCTAGAACTCATTGGCACCAGCACGTTACTCGATTCCCTGCGCTCGGCCCGGCGTGGCGGCATTGTCTGCATGACGGGAATTTTGGGCGGCGAATGGTCGCTGCGAGATTTTCGTCCGATGGACGACGTGCCAACTGCCGTAAGTTTGACCAGCTACTCCGGCAACGCTTCGGATATTTCGCAATAGCAGCTACAGGGATACGTTAAGAAGATTGAATTCGGCGATCTCACTCTGAAATCCGCAATCGTGTTTCCGTTCGATGAGCTACAAGACGCTCACAGGCTCATGGACAGCAATACCGCGAATGCGAAAATAGTCGTGCGCGTAGACTAAAATTGATGCCCCACGGGAAACAACCGTGTGTCTGCGGCTCTGGCGCTACGCGTGAAAACTGCTGCGGTCCCTACGTAGATGGCATTGCCTTAGCGACGACCCCTGAACGCTGTATGCGATCCCGGTATTGCGCTTACGTCGAAAGGCCTTGCGATTATCTCCTCGCGAGCTGGGACCCATTAAGTAGGCCAAGCGATCTCGAATGTGATCCGGCAATTCAATGGCTAGGTCTTAAAATACTTCGCGCCGGGCCGGATGCACTCAACGAGGCACAAGCGACGGTCGAGTTCGTCGCCCGCTATCGACACCATGGCCGCGGATTCCGCTTACACGAGATAAGTCGCTTTAGACTAATCGAGTCACATTGGTTCTACGTCGACGGAACACACAAAGAATAATCATCCCGACTCAGCGATGCGAGTCGCTACCTTGGATTTCCATCTTCAGCGCTGCTTAGCAAATTTCAAGGTCATGCGATCGCTCTCGCCGATCGCTGAATATTTTTCTTTGCCGTTATCGCCACGCCGAAAAGCGGGCGGCAATGTCCACACGCCATCAGCATAGTCTTTCGTGTCTTTCGGATTCGCATTAATCTCGCTGCGCCCAACGAGCGTAAACCCCGCAGACTCCGCCAAACGAATCGCTTCGCCTTCAGATACGTAGCCTTTGCTCGCCCATTCAATTCCCACCATTTCGGGGGTTCCTCGATGCGCAACTAAACCGAATATCCCACCCGGTTTCAGCGCATCGTAAATGGCCTTGAGCATATCCTGTTCTAGCCCGGCGCGAACCCAGTTATGTAGGTTCCTAAAGCTCACAACCATATCCGCGCTTCCTGCCGGAGCCGCACTCAGGGCAGTGGGAGGCATTAAGGTCGTGATCTGAACTTGGTCGTAAACTTCGGGACGTGCCGCCAACTTCTCGCGAAATAATTTATCGTTGCGCGCGTAATAGTCGCTACCAGAATTACCGTCATAATTCGCCGCGTACAATAGTCCCGTATCGCGTAAATACGGCGCCAGGATCTCTGTATACCAACCGCCGCCGCCCGGCCAAATTTCGACCACCGTCATCGAATCATTAATACCAAAAAACGCTAAAGTCTCCACGGGATGGCGCCACGCATTGCGTGCGACGTTGTCGCCACTGCGATGCGCGCCGCGGGCCGCGGCTTCAAGCTTTAAATCCCCTTCAGCGGACACGATTTGCGTGAACATCAGTGCGCAGACAAGGGTGCAAAGGTTTCTTGTTAGAGACATGTTATTTCCCAATAGCCAGCATTGAACTAACCATAACACATGGCGCGTCTCGCGCCACTTTCAGACCGTTTATGACACGAAGTGCTTCAGTCTGATCTACACTAAGCCCTGCCTGCCGGTTAGCGTTCGGAATAAGATCGCAACGCCGGTGCCCAGCGCACAGAATTAAGATAACTTCTTAATCGCGCATTTCTTAGATTCCATTTGGAGGACCCAACGAATGATCAAATTACACGGCATCCCGGTCAGCAATTATTACAATATGGTTAAACTCGCGATGCTTGAAAAAGACATCGATTTTGAGGAAGTGACGGATCCTGCACGCCAAGACGCGAGTTACAAGAAGATGAGTCCGATGGGGAAGATGCCATTCATTGAAACGAAGCACGGCTGCCTTTCCGAAACCAACGTGATACTCGATTACCTCGAGGCGACGAACCCGTCAAAACCACTCTATCCGGCCGATCCATTTGCAAAAGCGAAACTACAAGAAGTCATGCGAGTGATTGAACTTTATATCGAGCTTGCTGGGCGTCGGCATTTCGGGCACGTTTTTTTCAAAGGACCCAAGTCGGATGCCGCGGTCGAAGAAGTTCGTCCCGTCATTGAAAACGGGTTAAGTGCGTTAAAGCAACTGTGCAGTTTCAGTCCCTACTTGTGCGGCGCAAACTTTAGTTACGCCGACATTGTGGCGCACAATTCGTTTGGTTATTGCAACATGGTGACTCAAGCGATTTACGGCTGGGACA
>JAQCEL010000165.1 GCA_027618655.1 Pseudomonadota bacterium
GATATCAACACAGGGCGAGACGTGCTGCAGGTACTGGAGCGGTTTTTCTCGTGGGACTCTGCCACCGCGCTGCTGACCGCGATACATGGCCAACGTCATTTACTCACCGAGAAACGGTCAATATACAATTGCGGCCTGGGAAACGACGGTGGTCATTTCACTGACGACAAGCGCTTTCGCGAGCCACCATTCAACATGATAGATCGCGCAGAAGTGTGGGATTACTTTAGCCCTGACGCGATTGCCGATCGGCCGTGGTTCGGTTTGGATCTTCTCGATCAACGCATCGCGCATCACGTCACCGCGCCGTTCGGTACTTTTGTCGAACTCGGTGCTTTCGACGGGATTACGCAAAGCAATACGGTTTCTTTTGAACGACGTGGCTGGCGCGGCGTTTTGATCGAGCCTGTGCCGGACAACTACGCCAAATGCGTCCGGAATCGACCGCTCGCGCAGGTGTTCAACTGCGCTTGCACAGCGACAGCCGCGCCGGGTGAATGCACGACAATGACCGACGTCGGACTCATGTCATTGGTCGACGGGACGCGTGATCGAGCAGTTGAAGATAGTTGGATCGCCCGTGGCGAAGCGCTTCAACAGTTAACGAGTAAAAAACTGAGCGTGCCGATCCGCACTTTGAGCGATGTTTTATCCGCGGCTGGTATTAGCCACGTCGACCTCCTATCACTTGATGTCGAAGGTGGTGAGATCAGCGTGCTCGAAGGTCTCAACCTCAACCGTGTGCGTCCACAGTGGATCGTGTGCGAAGACACCTACGACGACACCGTACGTAATTTCCTCACGTCGCACAATTACAGCGTGCATGCTGTATTACTCGAACGCGCCCACACGCGCGATGTCTTATACCGCGATCTCGCCACGGCGGTTCCTAAGAACCAAACGCAAACGCCGCCAAAAGTCAATTCTGTCACTGCACAATTAGAGATTAATCGACAAAGAGTGCTCGGTCCTGGCAACGTCCTTTATGACCTAAGCTCGCGGTTCGAGCAGACCATGGACGATAACATCCACGCCGATCTAAAGTCGCTCACGAACTTAACGACGCCATTTAATCTGCGCGACGTCGATAACGCGCTGGCCGATCCCTCAGGCGACAAAACCATGCGGCTGGCGGCTAACGGTTGGTTAAAACCAGCGACCAAGAAGACGCCGATCCACACCATCCGCAGTCTTGCGATTGAGACCTGCACTTCATGCGTCGGCAACTGCGTATTCTGCCCGGCGTCTGGAAATCCACATCGCCGACCCGCGTTTATGGACATGGCATTGTTCGATTTAATTCTTGATCGGATCGGCAGCGTGACGCTTCGGCAAGTTGCGCTGAATATTTACACCGAGCCGTTACACCACCCAGATTTTGTTCAGCAAGTTACGCGCGTGGCAGCAGCGGGCCATCCGCTAGCACTATTCACCACCGGTTCATTGCTCACGAATGCAATCGCCGATCATTTAGCCGAGGTTCACGCAAAAGTCCCGTTCGCACAAATCGTGATCAATTTGCCGTCACTCGATCCTGAGCACTATCGGTACTTAATGGGGGTGAAACTTTCGCCGAACCTAATTTCCTACCTAAGCTACGCTGCAAACCTCGGTTTGCCGTTAAATATTTGCGTCAACGGGATCACGGAATCCACGCAGCGTAGCGCCAATTTGATCAAACAGCTCCGTGAACTGTCACACGAGGGTGCCGCCCCAGCGGTATTCGAAAACTACACGCATTCGCGGGCCGGCGCGGCACGTGGTGCGGAAATCCATGCCGACCTACCGTCTAATGGGAAGCTACGCGGGTGCCGCAGAGTTGTCGAAGATGTAACAGTCAATATCGAAGGTAAAGTTGTCCTTTGTTGCCAGGATTTTCACCAAAAATATGTCCTCGGGGATTTGCGCGAACAAAGCTTAAACGAGGTGCTCAACAGCGACATCGCGCTGAAGTGGCGACGACAAATCTTTGGTCTTGAGGTCGCAGACGATGATCTAATTTGCCACAACTGCGCAGAAGCGTGGCGCGATCATCCGGACGATCCATTGCCGCATACACAATTAATTTAGTTTCGCGTAGCGATTCGAAGGCTAGCTTATGAGTTCTCCAACCTACAGCGTGATCGTGGCGGCAAGTCTGCACGAGAAAATATTGGCAAGTACCCTCAACAGCATTCGCTCGACAAGTAAAGACGTCGAGATAATCATTGGTTGTAGCGATGAGTCCGAGACTTCGATGCCGATTGCCGCGTCGTTTGCCGCACAATTTTTCGACCAGATTCGAACGGCACCGCACGCTAATATCGCCGACACGGCTGCTGACATTAACGCTGCGATCGAGCGATGTCGCGGTGAATTCATCGTTATCGCAAGCGAGCCAAGCGAACTCGTAGCGATCGACTACCGATCTGCTGCGAACACCTTGATTAGCTCGGATCTCGCATGGGCGACGTGGTCGGAACAAGCACAATCTGAGGGTGATTGCTTAGCGAGCCTCTATCGTCGCGTGGCGTCCTGTCGCCTACTTATCGCCAGGCGATCGTACTTGGAGGCACTTGGGAAACTCGATGACTCTTTGCGTTGGTTTGCCGTGTCGGATTATCTTCTACGATCGGCGGCGCGAGGTTGCGGCGCACTAATCGAATCTGGTGGGCGGACCTCGCCATTCGTTCAGAGCGAACGTTAGGCGATGCAGTTCGATGAGGGAATTCGGGTGTTGCGGCGCTGGCGACAGCACGCCGGCATCGACCCGACCGACGCCGTCAACACATTGGCTGGCGAACTTTGCGTTGCAAACTGGCCTCAGATCGACGGTGCTCAGCATACTGTGCGCATGCCCTGTCATGAACCATCCCGCAATCTTCCCGGCGCTAATTTGACGTTTCTTCTATCCCTACCGCGCTCAGGATCAACATTGCTGCAAAGAATGCTGGCGAGCCATCCTGATATGCACTCAGCACCAGAGCCTTGGATTATGTTGCCGCTGGCTGGCATGCTTGGTGGCAGTTTATTCGCCGACAACTACGAAATGGCCCTGGCGCAACAAGCGATCGCTGGGTTCATAAACAATTTCGATGCGGGTGAGAAGGTTCTCCATCGCACAATCCGCCGAGTCGCGGACGATTTATATAAACGCATCTTGCACGGTTCCGGTAAATCCCGGTTCCTCGACAAAACGCCGCGCTATTTTCGGATCGCCGAATCCTTGGCGACCCTCTACCCTGGCGCTCGTTTTATCATTCTTACCCGCCACCCTGGCGCGATTTTGTCATCAATGTTGAAAACATGGTGCGATGATGATCTAGACGTGATGTGCAACAGCGTCATTTACCGCGATCTAGTCGAAGGTCCGGCAATGTTAGTGAGAGCGAAAGAGCAGCTTGGGTCGCGCGCGATAAGCGTCAGCTACGAACAACTGATTGGCGATACCGAGACGACCATGCGATCGATTTGCTCTCATCTTGGCTTGGGCTGGAGCGAGTTTGTTCTCAGCTACAACAACAATGATTGGCCGAAAAACGGGTTTGGGGACAATACGCATATCGTCGATCACCAATGCGCTGTCAATAACTATCAAGATTTATGGCGTAGCCATTTATCAACATCGCCAGAATTAAACGCATTCGCGAACGAGTGCTTCGACAAAATTAGCGAGCAAACCCTAACCGCGCTTGGTTACTCCTCTTCCATAGGAGCTAGCTGCAATTCGACCGCCACCGCCGACCAGTTAACGCGTGACGGCGAGCGATTGTACGCAGACGGCCAGTACGATGCGGCCGCTCAAGCCTTCAATGATGCGCTCAGCATTGACCCGCAATTTGTAAACGCTCACAACAATCTCGGCGTATTGCGATGGCAGCATGGTGATTGCGACTCTGCCGCGCAAAGTTTTGGTAAGGCGTTAGACAGCGATCCCTCGAACATGACGGCGCTAGTCAATTTACTGGAAGTTTTAGATTCAAGCGGCCGCATCGCAGAAGCGCTGCCGAGACTTGATTGCTATGTCCGACAGCATCCTGAAGAAGTCGACATCGTCAATTTGCGGACAAGACTCTTGCAACGCGATGGCCAACCAATTGCTGTACAGGGCTACATCTAAAGCATCGCAGCAAGATATCTATGTCGACGCATTAAGGGTTCGAGTCGACATTCGTTATCAGTCCCTCTACGATCCAATTCTTAAAAGACGCCTAGCAACGCGTTTTGCCCACCTGATATGGACTCAGCTATGTTTTTCGAACCTGTAAACGGTATGCGCCCAGCGCCATTGACCCATAATCCACTCAACGCCTTGGTCTGCCCGCGGCCAATTGGATGGGCAAGCACAATTAGCCACGACGGGACACCCAATCTCGCGCCGTTTTCCTACTTCAATGCAGTATCTGCCGATCCACCGTATGTCGTTTTCGCGCCGAACGCAGCATCCGCTGATAGTGCTAAGGACACTTATCGAAATCTACAAGACATACCGGAATTCGTGATCAATCTGGTTGATAAACGTCTCGTGGAAGCGATGAACGCAACGTCTGGAAATTATGCTTACGGAGTGAATGAATTTGCCGAATGCGGGGTCGAAGCGGCGCCCTGTAAAATCGTCCGGCCACCGCGCGTAAAACGTAGCCGTGCGGCCTTGGAATGTACGGTCTTTGAGATCGTGGCGCTGCCCATCGGATCAGACGGTCGACAAAGCCATGTCGTGATCGGCCAAGTTGTCGGCATTCACATCGACGATGAGCTAATAGTTGACGGCAAGGTGGACGAAGCGCGACTCGATCCGGTGGCGCGCCTCGGTTATTTCAATTACGCGGATCTCGGCGAGATATTTGAACTGCGGCGCCCGGATTAAGTCGGGCAACGCATCCCTGATTTTACTTAATGCGCATGTCCGTGATCATGATCATGATCGTGCGCTTGCTCAGCGAGCAGTGCGGCTTTCAATTCGTCTAAGTCACCTGCTTTGCACAAACCCCGCGACTCGACGATGCGTTCGGCAGCACGCAGCCACAATTCGTAGTAAGGCGTCTCGGGATCGTTACCCTTATCTTCAGCGATTTCGTCTGAGATGGTCTCTGCCCATTGTGGCCAAGTAAAATGGCCCTGATGGTGCAAGGAAACAATGATCGAAAAAACTTTTGCTTCCCAAGGCGCGTTAAACACCGCACCCTCTTCGTCGCGCGGGATCGACGGTACGATATCGAGATCAGGGATCGGTTTCGTATTCATTGAAGATCCATGTAATCGTCAAATACATCGACCATGCAACTGTCTTTTGGCGAGCCTTCCCTGCCCCACAATTCGGCATTCGAAAATCGCACGCTATAGCAATGTTGAGGTTTCTCGCCTTGGCCATGTGCGTTCGTATCCGGAAATATAAATACGCCATGATCGCGTTCGACGATACCGCGTTTGCCACGCAAGTATTGCGGCAATCGTGTATGTCCGGTCGGATTAATATTGCGCACAATGATTTGGTCGCCCTTCTTGAAGCGCCCCACGATGTCTGACTCGACCCGCGTGCTTGCGCCTTTCGCGAGCAGGCCCGGGACGATTTCTGGAGTCAACATGTCCATCAATTCATCTCCTTCGCTACTTCGGCACAGCGTGTAGCGAGCTCTTCTGCCGTTATGACACCTTTCTCGACGAGCAATGTCTCGAATGATGTCAACCAATGATCGTAGTACGACGTATTGAGATATTTAGCGGCGCCCATGCGTTCTATCGCATGACGAAACTCATCTAAGTTAAAGAACCCATGTGGCGCGAGGCCGAAGAAGATCCCAAAGACTTGCTTCTCCCACTCGCCGTGGAATATCGGTTCGTTTGTCTCAACGTCTAACTCGCCGACACCGTGCTTGCCGCCTAAGTCGTGTATGCCATTCATTAATCAGTCCTCGTGCGAATTCTGGTACGTCTAAATCCTTGTGCGCTTACGCCGGTGATTGAACCAGCGCGACCCCGATCATTGAATCACGAGTCACAAGTTCCGCGAGTTCGGCTTCCGTCATAGATTCTGTTCCGGCCGGCCGCTCGGGTAACACCATGTAGCGCAACTCGGCGGTGCTGTCCCAGACTCGTACTTCTTTGTCGTTGGGCAAGTTAACGCCGAACTCCTTTAACACGCCGCGGGGATCGCTGACTGCGCGAGCGCGATAAGGCGCCGCTTTGTACCACACGGGTGGCAAGCCCAAAGTCGGCCAGGGATAGCAAGAACACAAGGTACACACGAGCATGTTATGAACGTCTCGGGTGTTTTCGACGACGACCATGTCTTCGCCTTGCATGCCGGTAAAACCCAGTTCCGCGATCGCGGCCGTTCCGTCATCCAGTAAGCGTTTCTTGTATTGCGGATCGCTCCACGCGCGTGCGACCACTTGCGCACCATTGTGCGGTCCTACCTTGTTCTCATAAGTATCAACTAAGACGTCGATTATTTTCGGATCGATCAAACCTTTTTCGACTAATAGAGACTCGAGTGCTTTGACTCGAATTTCCGGATCGCTCAACGGACGATTGTGTGCTGAACCCATGGTTAACTCCTTAAATACGGTCTAGATCGTTTTCCAATCGACCGACGTTTCGAATGCATGCGAGGCACGGAAAATCGTGCTTTCATCATAATCCCGGCCGACCAGCATCATACCAATCGGTAGCCCTTGCGACATGCCGCATGGCACGCTCATCGCGGGCTGCCCGGTTACGTCAAACGGTGAGGTATTGGCGAGCATTTCCAGCGCGCGCTGCACGTATTCTTCGCGCGAACAGTCCGGGGCTGGGATCGGGGTCGCCTTCATGGGCAAAGTCGGCATTAATAATAGGTCGAAGTCCTCGAACGCTTTGTCGTAAGCCGCTTTGAGACTGCGCGACAGATTTTGCGCTTTGGCATAAAAGCGACCGTGATATTTGTCCTGCATGTACTGGCCGAGCAAAAAGACCATTTTCGTCGTCTCGGATAAGTCGTTCGCTCGTGTAATACGACCGCGCGCGAACACATCGAGTAAGCTCGTCGTGTAATATCCTTTCCAATTCGTGCCCATCGAATTGCCTTTGATCATGAGCATCGCCGCACCTTCTGTGGCTATGCCCGTCCAAATCGCCTGCCCGTCTAAATGCATCGGAATGGAGACGGATGTCACCTTAGCCCCGAGTTGCTCGAAGCGTTGGCCCGCAGCACGAACCGATGCGTCGACATCTGCCTCAGAATTCGCCCGGCCGAAACCTTCTTCGACCACGCCAATTTTCAGACCTTTAACATCGCCGGTTAAGGCCTTGGTATAGGCCGCCGTCTTAACATCGTATTGACGCGGGTCGAGCCCGCCGTCTTTGCCGGCGATGGCTTCGAGTAATAAAGCGCAGTCGGCTGTGGAATTCGCCATCGGACCCAAATGGTCGATCGTAATTTCGATCGGAAACGCGCCCGTATACGGTACTAGGCCATGGGTCGGCTTCATGCCGTAAATGCCGCACCAGCACGCAGGAATTCTTACCGATCCGCCTTGGTCTCCACCGATGGCCATATCCACTTCACCGTTCGCAACCAATGCCGCGCTGCCAGCGGAAGAACCACCCGTGGTGTGTGCGGGATTGTACGGGTTTCGAATCGGACCATTTTCGTTCGTATGGCTGCCGCCGGAAAAACATAAGCTCTCGCATTCTGCTTTGCCGACGATTTCTCCACCTGCATCCAGGATCCGAGTCACTACGGTCGCGTCCACATCCGGAACATAACCTTCAAGCGCTGAAGTGCCGTTCATCATCGGCACACCAGCGACACAAACATTGTCTTTAATAACAATCCTTTTGCCGGATAAGGGCCCCGACGGTGTGCCTTTAATCGATGTCTTGTAGTACCAGGCGTTCAGCAAATTGTCTTCTGGCTGAGGTCGGTAGCCCGCAGTGCGCGGATATTTCACTTCGAGCTTAGGTTCCGTGAGCTCATGGATACGCTGATAAGCAGGTAGCGAAGCCGCGATCAGGCCTTGAAAGGATGCCAAATCGGCATCACTTAGATCGAGATTGTATTCGGCGGCGATAAATCGAAGTTCGTCGTCCGTCGGTTGCTTAACATTCATTTTTTCACCCCTATTGGCTCATTATCGTTCGCTTCGACCACAAGCAAAGTGGCCGCTAAATCTTCGCCGCGACAGGCAGACACGGCGAGTCCAAAATAGCTTAGTCATTAACGCACTGATAAACCTTGTACTCGACTCTTCCGCTCATGATCCGACCTTCTGAAACGGCGACCACCGAGTTCACCCACTTGTATCGTTCGTCACCACACTCCAAGCGCGGCGCGGTGAAAAACGTGGTTTCACCATAATCACAATCGCCGGTCCCCGCGAGCGCCGCTTGCACCTTCTCGTTCATGACCACGTTGCCAAAGTATTGTAAATAGATCATTGCCCCGTCGTGCGTCTCGAGCGTCGCGCGCACGTCGAGATGTCCAACCCCATCGCTGTCGATAATCAACCAGTCTGCGGCGCCCAAATTGCGAATTTTCCCTTTCAATTTCGGGCCTTCGAATTCTCCACCCGTCACTTCCACGATCACGCGATTGCCAAATGATGCGACGCCAACTTCTAACGGTGCGGCTAAGTTGGCGTGATATTCCATTAACGGTTCTAATTTCACAATAACGTCTCCCTAGTTGATTCATATCTCGAGCGGCTCATAGTAGCTCGCCGGGACCAGCCGCGCACCTGCATGGAATCAATTCCCGGCGCGCTGTGCTTGCCGGATTTAGTTCCCGTACGCACGCTCTGTGGATCAGCCGAGGCGCTTAACGGTCGAGAAATCTTCGTCCAATTCCCGCAATCGAACGATTTCGCGTGAGCTTAGCCGGCGATTTTAAGCTAGCGATTCCGAGTCGATATAAATGAATCCATCGCGGAGGATTGCTACATAAGTTCTTAGCGCCTCAGCACACGGAAACGCGGTCGGCTCACCCGTCCTGATATCGAATGCACCGCCGTGGAATGGGCACTCGATAACGTCCCCTTCAAGATACCCTTCAGCCAGGCTTGCGTTGCCATGGGTGCAGGTGTCGTCGGTGATGAAAATACCATCGGCCAATCGATAAACCGCCAGTGGCGGAAACGAATCACTGACGACCCTCGTCGGCTCAGTATCGCTCAAGTCGGCTAAAGCACATATTTTTAGTAATTCAGTCATATAAAAACTCTTCCACTCATGGTCCCATGTCGCGCATCGGGCGAGTAAAACGCGTTGGGTTTGCGGAATTCACAAAATCAGAATCATGCGTATTTCGCTAATGTTTGACGGCCGAGAACAATTATCAACACCGAGGCGCCTATATGGAAATTCGGAAGTTCCGCGCCGCCTTCGAAATATGCTAGCAGCTTAGCCTGTTATCGCGTGCCGCCCATGCTAACTTCCCAGTGATGGCTGAGAATACAATTAAAGACGCAAGTAACGCGGTTGTGCAAGCTAGAACAATACTGGCGCGAACGCGCGCAAATTTGCTACGGCCGAAATCCGGCGGTCCGAGCGGTAAGGCTGGCGACATCGTGGCCGAGGAACTATTAGTACGACAACTCAATGTGACGACCGACCCGCCCGTTAACAAAGTAACC
>JAQCEL010000166.1 GCA_027618655.1 Pseudomonadota bacterium
AAAGTTCGTCAACGCGACACACTCGCACGTTTAGGGGGAAATGAGTTCGGATTGTTGTTGGGAAATTGTTCACTGAATAGAGCCGCATCAATCGCAACAAAATTGAAAGACGCGATTGCAGAGTTTCGATTCTCCTGGGACGGTAACGTATTTAGAATAGGCGCCAGTATCGGGGTCACACCGATCACGAAAAATAGTGGCAATATCGCCACCTTATTGAGCGCCGCCGACAGTGCATGCTACGCGGCGAAAGAAGCCGGACGTAATCAAGTCCGCGTATTCGACACGGGAGACGCCGAGTTAGCCGAATTACACGGTGAGATGCGTTGGGTTAATCGTCTCCAAGAAGCGATAGCTGAAGACCGATTGCTGCTATATCGCCAAGATATTGTCCCACTCGACCTCGAATCCGACGAACCCAAACATTACGAGTTACTACTTCGATTAGTCGATCGTGACGGCACGGTGCATAGCCCTGGCGCATTTCTTCCGGCGGCGGAGCGCTACGGCGAGATGGGCAAAATCGATCGTTGGGTTTTCGATAAAACGTGTTCGATCATAGCCGCGGCGAGCGATCACGATAAATTCGTTTACAACGTCAATCTATCCGGCCAATCGCTAAGCGATAGCGCCTTTCTCGATTACATCGTGTCGCGAATACGCGAATCTCAAATAGATGCCACCCGTATATGTTTCGAGATCACGGAATCTGCGGCGATATCGAATTTGCATGCGGCCCAGAATTTTATATCGTCCTTGCGACAGTCTGGGTGCACATTTGCGTTGGACGACTTTGGCAGCGGCTTATCATCATTCGGTTATCTCAAGAACTTGCACGTCGACCAGATAAAAATTGACGGGAGTTTTGTTCGCGACATGACCTCGGATCCGATCGATCACGCGATGGTGGAAGCGATTCATCGGGTCGCGAAGTTAATGAACATCAAGACCGTTGCTGAGCAGGTTGAAGACAAAGCAACGCTGGATGCATTGAACGAGCTTGGGATCGATTACGCCCAAGGTTACTACCTATCCCGCCCTGCTCCGATCCCGGAAATTTCTCCCGCCACGCAAGACGTAAGCAACTAAGGCCTCGGCCTCTCAAGGCGCGCAATTCGCAAACACCAACACGCTTGGATCGCTCGCTAAACGTGCAGAGGCCGGCGCACCTATCCGGAGGCCTTTTACTTTTCAGGCGACCCGTTAGTAATTAGGGAGATCTAGGTGACAATTGATGCGTACAATATCGCAGCCTCAAAAATCGCAGGAAAAAAGCTATGGATTTCGGACTTAACGGGAAATGCGCAGCCGTCGCCGCAGGATCTGCCGGGCTTGGGCTTGGTGCAGCGAAAGCGCTAGCGGCCGAAGGCGTAAAAGTGGCCATCTGCGGCCGCGACTCAGAAAAATTACAATCAGCGATTAAGGCCATCGGCCATGGCGCAATCGCGATCGAAGCGGATGTCTCATCGCCTGATGGCGCAGTCGCTTTCATCAACTCGGCCATTGAACAACTTGGCCAGATCGACATTCTCGTGACCAACGCAGGTGGACCACCACCGGGAACGTTCGCGACAACGCTGCCAGAACATTATCGGATCGCCTTGGACATGAATTGTCTCGCGATGATCGAAATGTGTCGCGCAGCGATCCCTGCCATGCGCGAACGAGGTTGGGGAAGAGTTTGTGCGATTACAAGCGTTGGGGTGAAACAACCGATATCGATGTTGTTGGCGAGCTCCGTTGCACGCGCTGGTTTAACCAGCTTTCTAAAAATCACCGCGCGCGAAATCGCCGCCGACGGCGTGACCGTTAATTCCTGTCAACCCGGCACACATTGGACGGATAGAGTAAAAAAGATCGTCTCGACGAAAGAAGCCGCAGCACATAATATTCCGGTCGGGGTAACGGGTGATCCGGACGATTTCGGCGCTGCCGTTGCGTTTCTTTGTTCGCAGCAAGCGAAATTTATAACCGGCACTGGGCTACTTGTTGACGGCGGCCAAGCGACTGGTCTGCTGGATTAAAAATGCCACGCGGTCGCGCAGTGTCGAGACCGCTTCTAGAATAGAAACGTCACGCGCGCTTCCAAACTCCATTTCGTGCGATGCCGATCTTCAATCATCGGCTTTTCGAAACGTAGGGAAGCCACTTTTCCTTGGCCAATAGCGCGGCCAATTTCGACGTCAAACGGAAATGAAAAATCGTGTTCGTTTCTCCAGTCGCGGCGGATGGTTGGGAAGAAACCGATAAAAGAGTTACCCGGCAGTTGAATGTTGGCGATCGGTACGAGTTGTAACTCACGAATATCTTCGCGGTTGTCGTCGCCGCCGAAGCCGAATTCATTGCGCACGCCCATTCCGACAAAGCTACCCTTTGGGAGCCAGTCGGGAGAATACGACGCGAAACCAATCGGCACTAAACTATATTTTCCGGTGCCGAATTGATCTTGGGTCGCAATAGGAAAGATCGCGCGTAAGCCAAATCCGAACGAGGTCTTACCCTTGGCTGGCAGAATAAAAAATGCCTGGGTTAATAAATCGCTAAAGCCTTCGTCCGTATTGCCGTTGCGATTATCCGGACCTGGCAAGTCACTAAAAAAGAACCCTTGGCTAATGCGTGTATTCAGTTTCCAACCATTATCGAGGGCGATCGGATGGTCGACTCTAGCAGTTAACTTAACAAGTTCGAGATCACTCGTAATTTGCTGATACTCAACCCTAAGATCGAGCCTTGAGCGCGGCCGCGTTGGGTCCTGACCGAGGTTTGACTTTCCTTGCGAAGCGCAAATATTACATGCGCCACTCAGCAGCCAAATACTGATTACTATCTTCACGAGACCTTGCATGAGCGACAGGACGCACGTTTAAGCGATCCTGCTTGTTCAGGTCCGCGGTAGTTGAAGCGCAGTGCGATTATGCAATTAGGGGGGCGCGCAATGCTACTCAAACGGGGAAAATTTTCAAAAAAATCCGTGAGGCTTGGCAGCGGTTCCCGGTTTAGCTCCGACGCCCGGCGGAACGCAAACGCGGTAGGGAAAGTCTCGGCGCAAGTCTACAGATCCGCTACGTGAATCGATGAGCGGTTCACAAGTAAACCACTCGCGCTGATCCCATTTCTAGATCGACCCGATGCTCGTACCCCCACAGACGAATAGGTTTTGTCCAGTGACGAAACTATTTTCCGCAGCGATAAAAAACCTGACCGCACGCGCCACGTCTTGCGGCAGCCCCAATCGTTTCACGGGTATTTTCTTTGCTAGATCGGCTAATAGATCGCTGTTCTCCGGCACCACGGTATGGAACATTTCAGTCGCTTCGATGGGTCCCGGCGATACCGTGTTGACTGTGATGCCAAACGCCGCCAGTTCCAATGCCCAAGTCCTAGCCATGGCGATCTGTCCCGCTTTCGTTGCGGCGTAACTCGTGCGCGTCGCCATGCCGACTGAGGCGCGTGATGATATTAAAACGATGCGTCCGAAGCGCTTTGTTTTCATGTTTGGGGTGAGTGCCTGCGCGATTTGGATGGCCGCGCCCAAGTGCAATTGGTTTAAGGTATCGAGATCGTTGAGATCAACGGCGGCCAGGAAGTTAGGTTTGATCAATCCCGCGTTGTGAATAAACGTTTGTGCGCTGCATTGCGCTAGCTCCAGGCAAACCGCTTCAAGTGCCGTCCGATCGGAAAGATCAATTGAGTAATTCTTGATATCGGTATGCTCTATTGGCACAGGGCGCCGCGCGAGATTGATCACTTCGTAACCGTCATTCAACAAGCATTCGACAATTTTAAGCCCGATCCCGGTGCTTCCACCCGTGATCACGGCGCTAGGTTTATCGCTCATATTGTTCTATTGAATCTCGTTTGCAGTAAGTCGCGATCGGCCACATTCGCAAGCGCCCCGAAAACGCCGTCGCCGATCGAATCAATGATCGGCACCAAGGTCACTGCCGTATCCCGTTTAAGAAACTCCAGCGCGTGGGCAAAAACGACCGGCCCCGCGTTCATTTTCACGGAGGCGATTGGCCACGGGGAATTCACATCAAAGTCTAGCGCCAAACTGTAATGCACGAGCGCGCAGGCGATCACCTTACCGGCCGGATCGCACGCGGTCACTTCAAGCGCGTCACTCAAGCAATGTCGACAGATTTCGCTTGGCGGGTATTGAACGTTCGAGCAACGCTGACAGGTCGGCAGTTCGAGTCGGCCAGCAAGCAGTGCCTGACTTAGCTTCTCGCCCATCAGGGTTCTCGGTCGTGACGGAAGATCAGACACGACCGGCACTCAAAATCGCCGCGCTACTACACAGCCCTCGGTCGTAATTGATCATGCCAAAGCCGGTTACGAGTGCGCTGGCCGCGGAGCTAGCTTGATTACGCCCGGCCGAACGAGTGATCTGTCGGATCGCTTCGACGATACCAAGAAAGCCTCCGGCGGCCCCTGCCTGCCCGACCGACAATTGACCGCCGCTCGTATTGTGTGCCGGGCCTTCGCTGTCAAAACGTAATTCGTGGTCTTGTACGTAGCGCGCCGCTTGTCCTTCGTCGCATAACTGCATGCCTTCTAATTGCAACATCACAATCACGGGGTAATCGTCATAGGTTTCGATGAGGTCGATCGCAGCGGGTGTCGTGTCCGCTTGCTCGTATAGCGCTGCACCATAGCGTGACCAGCCCGAGCGTAATTGCACGGGATCGCTAGAGAACACGTTAAATGCTTCGAACGCGCTGTTAATGTAAACGTAAGGAATGTTGAGTGAGAGTGCTTGTTCTTCGCGCATGACCAAGAACGAATCTGCCCCGGCACACGGCATGACACAATCAAAAAGATGTAGTGGCGGAACGATTGAACGGGCGGCGAGGTAAGTGGCTAAATCGAGCGGCTTCTGGCCGAGTAATGCGTAGTCGCAATGGTTCGCGTTGTAACGCTGCGCAACGCAGATGCGACCGAAATCTTCCCGTTGCGTCCCATATCGATCCATATAACTTTGCGTCAATAGCGCAAAGGGTAAATTCGGACCGGCCGCCGCATAGGGGTAACTCGCATCCATGGTTGCCGTACTAAAATTTGCAACCAGCTGCGAAAACGTACCCGGCTTCGAGGTGTCGGCGCCGATGCAGGCTACGACTTCAACATCACCTGCTTGCACTGCGCGCGCCGCGCGGCGTGCCGCAATAACACCCGAGGCGCCGCCGAACGGCAACGCTTCGAGGAGACGCAGTTCCAAGCCGAAGTACTCCGCGAGACTTGCTGGCGTGTCCGGTGACAACGAGAAACTCGCGATCGCGAGTCCATCGATAGATGATTTTTCTAAGCCGCTCAAGCGGAGCATTTCGGCAAGCGCGTTGCCGGCAAACCACGGCACACCGTGCTCGCTGTAGCGCGTGTAGCCGAAACTAACCGGTGCAGCGAGCACGACCCCAGCGAACACATTGTTCATGCGCTTGGCCTGCGTTTGCGTTCGCGGAAATCAAACAAAGTTACATTCGCAGAACACCGTTCGAGGTTCTCCCGAGCCAGCACTTTGATTTCATTACGTTTCGGCTTTTGCGTTGCGGTGAGTGGCAGTGAATCGAGAAACAAGACGTATCCCGGTGTCTTGAAATATGCGAGCCCCGCAAGACAGTGCTCGAACAACGCGACAGCTGTTGCTTCAGTGGGTAAATAACCAGCGTTCAGAACAATGCATGCCATCACCTCGTCGCCGCGAATTTCATCGGGCACGGGTGTCACGGCCAACGCGGCGGGCGCCGCGTGTCGGGATAATACGGCTTCGACTTCTAAGGCCGCGATGTTCTCGCCACTGCGTCGAATAATATTTTTTCGCCGATCGACAAAACATAAACTGCCGTCGGTTAATTCGCGCGCGACGTCACCCGTATGCCACCACCCCCCTTTCCAAGCGGCTGTGGTTGCTGCGTCATCGTGCAGATATCCGCTGAAAAAACCTTTACGCGGATCCGGACCCGTCGCGCGAACGAGCAGTTCACCCGCTTCGCCGGCGGCGACATCGATGCCGGTTTCATCGATTAAGCGAAATTCCAGCTTTGAGCGATCCGGCTTACCAAAACATGACTGACCGACGTGACGCGGCTCATGATTGGCAATAACGCAGGCCGCAGTGCCCGTTTCGGTCATCGCCCAGGCTTCTATTAAGGGAAATCCAAAGCGTTGTTCAAACGGGCAGTGATGCGCTGGATTCACCCCTGCCCCAAAACCAAATTTGACGGAAGCTATTTTCTCGTTCGGATCAATTGCTAACTGCAAAAGAATTGCCGGCATCACGCCAAGATAGTGGATCACCGTAGCTTGCGCTTCGCGCACTGCTTGCCACCAAGATTTCGCATGGAAACGATCGAGTTGCACGAGGCAGCCACCCGTGACGACCATTGCCATCAGTGAAGTACCCATCGCGTTCATATGGGTTAGAGGCAGCGGCGTGATTAATCGCTCGACACCGGGTTGCAAGCCGCACAGGCCACCGATATCTCGATACCAGCGGCCCATTTCAAGAAAATATTCGTTCGACAGCAAACAGCCCTTCGGCTGGCCGGTGCTACCTGAAGTAAATAGGATCGCGCATTCCGTCTGTTCGTGGGGTGGTTCGACCAGCGCTACCTCTCGTGCTTGCGGTAGCAAATCAAACGCATCGATATCGCAAACCGCTAATGCGCTACTGCATTCGGCAATAGCGGCCCGCATGCTAACTTCGTGCTCCGCGACGGCGAGCAACAAACACGCGCCACTGTGATCGATTAAGTAGGCCTGTTCAGTGGCACTCAACTCCGGATTAAACGGCACGACGCTCGCGCCAAGTGCATTGAGTGCGAACCAATGGAAAATAAATGCGGGTCGGTTCCCGAGCATTAATGCGATCCGATGTCCGTTGCCATAACCTGCGCGTCGATAGCGCGTGATGAGGTCTTCGATTGTGCGCTCGGCCTCGCGGTATGAAATTTCGCCAGCGTCTATCGCGTAATGTTCGGCGACGCTTTTAACGACCTGCAGGAACGGACGCTTGGGGAAACGCGCACACGTTTCGACGAACACGGCGTGAACAGTGCTGGCGTTCATATGAAGGCAATCACTCTGCGTAACGCTATCAGGCGGAAATTACCGACCATTGGTCGCGTAAATGCTGAGCCGACATCAACGACGTCGCATGCAATGTGAACGTAGAGTTGACGCAGGAGCTGGTTGGAAAGACGCCGCCACCGCCAATAAACAAATTACCCACGTCGTGGGCTTGCGAATATTGGTTAACCACCGACTTCGACGGATCGGCACCCATGATCGTGCCGCCCATAATGTGTTGGCCGCCAAGGGGCCCGTGCCACGCATCAGTGGCACCTGCTGCACGGGTAATTTTCACGCCTTCTTGCGCAGCAATTTCCCACAACTTGAGACAGTCTGCCGAGTACTCGTAAACCGTCCGTGCCAGCGGAAAACCGAATCGGTCTTTTTCGCTCGACAGTTCGACGCGATTTTCAATATTCGGTTGGTCTTCACAAACCCCAACCATCGCGCCGATATGGCGCGCAGCATCATGCATAAATGTGTGCAAGGCCTCACCATAGATGTCAGGGCGACTCATGGCGATACCGAGTAAATCGTTCGGCTTCGTTGCCAAACCAATTTCCCACTGACGAGAGCCGTAGGCGCCGGCGTCTGAATCCTTAGCAAATGCATCTTGATTGAACAGTTGTCCACCGGTCGCGCCGAAGAAACTATTCGTTTCTTGCGGAAACATGCCATAGACCATCACTGCTGCGTGACTCAATAAATAGCGACCCACCAAGCCACTCGAATTGCCGACCCCCGACGGCGCCGCCGCATTCGCTGAATTTAATAAAATGCGCGGATTCTCCACCGTAAACGCGGCGAGCACGACGCATTCGGCCTCTTGTACATGGCGAACACCTTGGCCATCGTAATACTCAACACCAATCGCGCGGTCGCCGCGCTCATTCATCAACACCCGGGTGACCGTACTTTCGCTTTGCAGCTTCGCGCCGGCCGCGATCGCACGCGGCAGGTAAACCGCGAGCGGATTGGCTAATGCACCCGTCGGACAACCGGCATCACACCAACCATCCCAGATGCACGCTGGCCGACCCTTATACGGACGCGACAACACAGCAATGGGAATCGGGCTCGTGTGCAAGCCCATTGCTTTAAACCCCTTCGCGAACGCTTCACCGTGTTGATTCACAAGGATCGGTGGCAACGGATAGGGCGCGCCTGGCGGCCGCCAAATCTCTAACTCGGCGTCACCGGAAATGCCGACGTCTTCCTGAACTTGATCGTAGTACGGACGCAGGACGTCGTATGCGAACGGCCAATCGAGTCCGCGACCGTACAAGGTGTGTGATTGCATGTCTTCAGGATGGTAACGCGGCCACACGCCGTAATGATGCATGGCCGCGCCGCCAAAACCGTGACCGGAATTAAAGTTGTACCAAACCGGGTGCGGACCGGTTTCTTCAACCATCGCCGCGCCGGTTTTCAAACGCCGCGCCCATATCTGTGAACTGTACAGATCACCCAAGGTTCGCGATTTACCGCCCTCTAAAACGAGGACGCTGCGGCCGGATTCTGCCAAGGTCGCCGCGAACACGCTGCCCGCGGCCCCGGAACCCACCACGAGCACATCGACTTTGTCAGCCATTACCATTTCTCCGTCGGCATGATATGGGCCATATACGGAATATTCAGTTCATCGAATCCTTCTTTCGTTCCATAAACCACATCGACTGCATCACTGCGTACCATCATGTAGAAAAGCGGTGGTGGTGGACCGTCCCAGTTCGCTACTTCACCGCGCCAAATGAGATCGGTGAGCGCGTTCTTCTGAGTCTTGTCTAATCCAGCGAACGGTTTCGCGAATTTGGCCTGCGCTTGGTCTCGCAAGGCCGCGATGCCGCTCGCATAGAACGTCGCAAACGGGGCTTTGATTTGCGGGAAGTACTTACACATCAATAAGCATTCTTGGGGATCCACGGCTAGCTGAGAATCGACGAAGTGCGCAACACCTGCAGCGGCAGCACCAGGTAGGAGGTGATCTGCAAAGTCGGCGAGCAAGGTGGCGTCCGCGTTACTGAGCAACTTAAATTCGACGCCGTTCGCATAGGCTTCGCGTGGCGTTAACAAGCTTAAGATGCCCCCAACATTGAACGCGAGCGCGCCGAGGCCGGTGTTGCGAACGAATTTTCGGCGGTTTATGTCGTCGGGAGTCATTACGTGCCTCACTAGCGAACAGCGTTATTGAGATGCGCGCTCAAAATCATTCGCCCCTGCTTATGATTGCGAGACGCATCTAAGTCGTTTTGAACGGCAAGCGGCCGAACGAGAACCGCTGCCTCAAAGTACTTTAAGTATAAACCTTTTTCCACACGCCAGACGCCAAGGATCCCTTCGCCGCTCGTGTCTACTGTCTTGCTTAGCGGATGCTAAGGGTTTAACGACAGTCAATTCCAATTCAGGAATGAGTCTGGGCGAGTTCGGTCCGGACCGATAGGGGCTGGATTCAGGCAACAGGCTTGGGTCGACGGTTGATGGAAAGGAAGAGTGT
>JAQCEL010000167.1 GCA_027618655.1 Pseudomonadota bacterium
TCCTCAAAATCGCACATTTTTTGGCTCGTTTTCCCACCATGCTCGCTACGATTGCCTAAGTCAGACAGGCTGCTAGCGCGGGCAACGCAGATGTCCACCAGAAAGCGTTCGCACGCTTGCGCTATCCATCATCTTCTACCAGTCGCACCAGTGCCTCTTGCGCTACTGATACAACCAGCGTGCCGTCGCGACGGAAAAAGCGCCCGCGCGTTAGCCCGCGCGAATGTGCATATGAAAGCCCTTCGCAAACGTACAACAGCCACTCATCAATACGGAACTGACGGTGAAACCACATGGCGTGGTTCAGACTCGCCATGCGTAGCCTGCGATCGTTGATGCGTATTCCGTGAGGTATTAATAAGGTACTGAGTAGCCCGTAGTCAGAAAAATAAGCAAGGACTTCGCGATGCAATTCGAAGTCGTCCGGTAACGGTTCGACGGCGCGGATCCACACTCGGCGGATCGGTTCTGTGCCAACTGGCAATTGCGCCGTATAGTTTTCGATCGGTCGGATCTCGAATGGCGCAGAAATATTAACGAATCGTTGTACATTAGGCGGCGCTTTAGTCAAATCGATATCCTTAAAGCTCAACCGCTCCACCTCATCAGGTGGCGGCGCGTCAGGCATCGCCACTTGGTACTCGAGACCCGACTCCTCTTTGTGAAAGGACGAATCCATTGTAAAAATCGGCCGTCCATACTGGATCGCAACGACCCGCCGCGCAGAAAAACTTCCGCCATCGCGACTGCGATCGACTTCATAGATAACTGGCTTATTGGAATCCGCCTCGCGTAAAAAATAACAGTGAACGGAATGAATCGTTCGATCTTTTTCAACCGTGGATTGGGCAGCGTTTATCGCCTCGCCGAGGACCTTGCCGCCATAGACTCTCTTAACATGCGTATCCGTAACGACGCCGCGAAATAGGTTTTCTTCCAACCGTTCGAGGGTGAGAGCGTCAACCAGACGTTGCAGATTTCGGTCCATCGCTTTGCTTGCGCGTTATTCGAACGAATATTCCGGCGTCGGAAACTGTTCTTGTTTGACTTCGTTGACAAACGACTCGACTGCACCTTGGATCGAGCCCGCTTGCGCCATGTAGTTCTTCGAAAATCGTGTACGCTTACCCGGCCAGATATCCAGAATGTCGTAGAGAACGAGAATCTGGCCATCAACGTCTGCGCCCGCCCCAATTCCGATCACGGGCACGCTCGCATTACGGGTTATTTCAGCCGCTAACGCCATCGGTACACACTCGAGTAACAAGATATCGGCACCCGCTTCTTCGAGTGCGATAGCATCGTCAATCATCTTTTTCGCCGCATCGTCTTCGCGTCCTTGCACTCGATAAGCGCCAAATTTATGAATCGCTTGCGGGGTCAAGCCAAGATGCGCGCACACCGGAATCCCACAATCTGTGAGCCGCGAAACCATTGAGATCTCTAATTCTCCCCATTCAAGTTTCACGATCTCGGCGCCGCCTTCTTTCATTAAACGCGCGGCGTTGTGCATGCAGTCTTGTGCGGATGAATAACTCATAAAGGGCATGTCGGCCATCACCATTGCGCGTCGGCATCCACGCACGACTAGTTGCGTGTGATAGATCATGTCTTCTATGGTCACCGGGATCGTTGTTTCACGACCTTGTACCACCATCCCAAGGGAATCTCCGACTAAAATAAAGTCGATTCCCGCATTATCTAGCACTGTGGCAAAACCGGCATCGTAAGCCGTGAGAGAGGCAATCTTCGTGCCTGCTTTCTTTTGCTTTTGGAGATCTAACAGAGTCACTTTTTTAATATCGTTCTGCGCACTCATATTGCTACTTCCCGCGTAAATCACTCATCGAGTTAGTATAGGTCATAGTAGAAGCTTGGCGGTTGGGGGTTTTGCCTAAATTTAGCGTAACGCAACGACGGCATTAGGGACGATTAACACCACTCATGAATCGTTCCAGATCAACGCAGGCACGCGTATGCGAACCTTGACCGATGATTTTCGTTCCCTCATAGGAAAGAACTTCGAACGTAACGAACTGACCACTGATTGCTGTGACGGTCGCAGTGCTCCTTACTGTTGCGCCAACTGCGGTTGCAGCTAAATGCTGGACATCTACGTGCGTGCCGACAGAGACAGCACCTTCGGGCAGCAACGGTGCTATCGATGCTTCGCAAACTATCTCCATCGCGAAAATCATTTGCGGTGTCGCAAACACCATGGGCAATCTCGGAACTCGATATCCAACAGTAAGCTCATCTGTGACGACCAAGGTTTCTTCACGGAAAGTTCCAATGGGGATCTTGTTTGTCAGTGTTGGATGTTTCATTGAAGGTTAAAAAAAAGTCCCAGGCATCATGGTTGGCGAGACGCCAAATAACGTGTTGTGCAAGAAAAACAGAACCATAAACAAACACCCGCCGATGGCAATAACCAGCGATTCTTTCGTCCACGGGAGCGGAGCCGGTTTTTGGAAGGGTTCGCGCAGCCCTAACGCGACGGATAAACAACCGATCAACGCCAAGCCGCCGAATAGCGTCATTCTCGCCAAGTCACCGTTGAACAGTAGATGCGTTAGAAACCATAAGGTCGCACCCGCCATTAACGGCTGCCGAAGCCAACGACGCAAGTTCGATGGCACGACTTCGGCCGCAGCGATGACAAACCCGACGAACATCAATGGCAAGACGAACAGCCTCAGGGATGCCGGTGGCCACCACACGGCAATAAACGGCACGCGCGATTTTCCAGCAATTATTAACGCCAGAGCCACCAAGACCACCGCGCAATAGGCAATTAGATACGCTCCCGTTGCGAACCGTTTGATCAATGCGCCGCGTATTGGTGCAAGATTGTGCGCTATCTGCACGCAGGCGAGCACAAGCAGTCCGCCAACAAGGAGAAACACGAGCTCAGAAGCGCCTAGGCAGATGCATCAGACGGTTGAGCGGCGCGATCAGATCCCCTTCATCCATGCTTTAACGGCGGCAGCGATTTCGTCCGGTGAGTCTTCTTGCAAAAAATGCAGGCCTTTTACGGTGGCTTCGCTCGTATTCTTCCAACTGCGCGCGAATTCCGCGGCAGGCCCGTTCATGATCATACCGGGGTCTCCGGCTATGAAAAGTTTGGGCATGTCAGCACCTTTCATGTAGGCACCGTATGCATCGACGGTTTGACAAACGTCTTCAGGCTCATCGCCAAGCGGGATCTGTCGGGGCCACGTTAATGTCGGGCGACGATCTTCTCCTGCATTCAAAAATGGAGCGCGATACGCGTCCATCTCTTCAACGGTTAATTTTCGGATGATTGAGTTCGGAAGAACGCCTTCGATAAAAACGTTCTTATTCAACACCACGTCTTCACCGGCAGGAGAGCGAAATGTGCGAAAAATTTCAGTCGCTGCCGCCGGCCAATCTGCCCAAGGGATCCGTTTCACGACGCCTTCCATGTGGGCGACACCTTTTACTGCTTTCGGATGTTGGCGACACCAGTCAAATCCAAGCGCGGTTCCCCAATCGTGGATCACGAAAGTGACATTGTTTTTTACTCCTAAGGCATCCCAGGCGCCGTAGAGAAACGACTGATGTTCTTTGAATGTATAGCGATCAGGGCCCGAGTTCGGCAATTTATCGGAATCGCCCATGCCGATTAAATCGACTGCGATACAACGACCAAGATCGGCTAGCTGCGGCATGATGTTGCGCCACAAATAAGAAGACGTCGGATTTCCGTGTTGGAATATTATCGGATCACCGGAGCCCATTTCGACGTAGGCCATTTTATGTCCGTTTGCTTCGACCGTTTTCTTCTTCGCGCTCCATACTTTCTTATCCATCACTTATCCCCTTTTATGCGACCGCACCGGATCCGCGCAATTGATTTATTTCTTCGCTCGTGTAGCCCGCGTCTTGCAACAACGCAGTGGTATGCGCGCCTACCTCGGGCGCGCCTGACGGCACGCTGGCCGGCGTGCGGCTAAAACGCGGTGCTGGCGCAGGTTGGGAAAGTCCATCGACTTCGACAAACGTGCTTCTCGCGACATTATGCTTATGTACGCGCGCCTCATCTAAATCTAAGACCGGAGCAAAACAGATATCCGTGCCTTCCATTATGCTGGTCCATTCGTCCCGAGTTTTCGTCACAAACACGGCGCCTAATTTGGACTTTAAGTCGGGCCAGGCCGATTTGTCGTGTTGCGCGTCAAACGCCGGATCGTCCAATCCAATCTTCTCGCGTAGTAACGCGTAGAATTGCGGCTCAATCGAACCAATGGAAATATGCTTCGCGTCTTTTGTTGCGTAACAGCCGTAGAAATGCGCGCCGCCATCGAGCATGTTGTCCTCGCGCGAGTTCGTCCACATCCCGTTGTCTTTCATCGCGTAGATCATGCCGAGCAACATCGCAGCCCCATCGACCATCGCCGTATCGACGACTTGCCCTTTCCCAGAACGTGCTGCTTCCAAAAGTCCACACACCATACCGAATGCGAGCAGCATCGTCCCGCCGCCGAAATCACCGATCAAATTTAGCGGCGGAATGGGTCCTGCGGCCTTGGTGCCGATCGCGTGCAAGGCACCCGTTAACGCGATGTAATTGATGTCGTGACCGGCCGCATTAGCCAACGGTCCGTCTTGCCCCCAGCCGGTCATACGGCCATAGACTAGTTTGGGATTCCTGGCGAGACACACATCGGGGCCGAGACCGAGACGTTCCATTACTCCGGGACGAAACGGTTCGAACATTCCGTCTGCAGTTTCAATGAGTCGCAGCGCGACCTTGATCGCTTCTGGGTCTTTTAAATTTAACGCCACCGAGCGCCGACTCCGACTACCGGCGCCAGGCGCCGTGCGTCCGCCTGGACCTGCGCGATCAATACGCACGACGTCTGCGCCCATATCACCGAGGAAGGTACCGCAAAGCGGCCCAGGACCAATGCCAGCAAACTCAATTATTCGGATCCCGTTTAGTGGTCCCATTGTCTAGCTCCTGTCTATATTCGCGAAAGCGACGACTCGCAGCGCCTGGGTGAGGTGCGGTTTATCAAGCATCTTTCCATCGAGGCTTAAGGTTCCTGCATCCGGGTTTGCCGCGAACAAATCAATCACTGCTTGGGCATGCGCAATTTCATCTTTGCTCGGCGTAAATGCCTCGTTAATGATCGCGACCTGATTAGGGTGGATCGCGATCTTGCCGCTGAAGCCATCGCGGCGCGCATGCTTACTCGAGCGTTGCAGGCCTGCGTCATCGCGGAAATCAGGGTGCACGGTGTCGACCGCCTGTACACCGGCTGCGTGCGCTGCCATTAAACATAATGAGCGAGCCAGTATATACGGCGCGGATAGTTCTCCATCGTCATCGCGGTTCGTCGATGCCCCAATCGCCGCGCTCAAATCTTCGGCGCCCCACGATAGCGCCGAGACTCGCGAGTTGACCTTGCGATAACCGCCCAGGGTGAGCATCGCGCCAGGGGTTTCCGTTGCGAGCGGGAAAATTTTCACCGCACCTTGCTCGAGCCCATTAGCGACTTCTAGCGCGTCTAAGTAATAACTCAATCGATTCGAGTCTTCGACGGTTTCAGCTTTAGGCAATAGCAGTCCGTCTGGCTTGCCGGCAATGATGCCCGTCAGATCGAGCAAGGCGTCCGTCGTATCTAGGGGATTGATCCGCACATACAACTGGCAAATTGATCGATCCGCGTTGCGTAAATATTCGCAGGTCAATTCGCGCGCAATCGGGCGACGCGCTGCAGCGACAGAGTCTTCGAGATCGATAATCAGCGCATCCGCGCCAGCGCCGGCGCCTTTGCCCAGTTTCTTTTCGCTGTCGCCTGGCACGAATAACCAGGTGCGCGGCATCATGCTTTCGGCCTCTTCAGCATCAGACCATTTCGCGTGCAAGTCGCGACGACTTCGTTGCGTTGATTATAGGCCGTGTGCAAAAACGTCACGATGCCGTTATCTGGTCGCGATTTGCTTTCGCGTTTGGTTTTAATTTCTGTTTTGAAATGCAAAGTATCGCCATGAAAAACTGGTGCCGGAAAGCGAACGTCATCCCAACCCAAATTGCCGACCGTCGTACCCAAGGTCGTATCGTAGACGGTGACGCCGACCATCAGTGCTAAGGTGAAGCAACTGTTAACGAGGCGTTGACCAAATTCTGTTTCGTTTTTGCAGTACTCTTCATCCAAGTGCAGATACGCAGGGTTATGCGTCATCGTCGTGAATAGGACGTTGTCGGTCTCCGTCACAGTGCGGCGGATGGGGTGATCAAAAGTCTGACCAATTTCAAATTCTTCGTAATATAAGCCGGCCATTTGTTGCGTCCTCTTTAATTTTTGACGTTAGCGTTGAATTCAAGATCACTCGAATTGTATGGTCTCAGTGAATGTTCTGTTCGGTGTTTCTTAGCGAATAATACCTCGCCACCGATTAGCTTGATCCCAGTATATTTTTGTACTCATCGCGAAGTAAGTTTTTCTGAACTTTACCCATCGTATTACGCGGTAACTCGGCAACCGTGATTATTTTTTTCGGTAACTTGAAGCTTGCCAGCCGCTCGCGTGCGAAAGCCCGGATCTGATCTTCGTCGAACAGCGCATTCTCGTCGAGCACAATGATGGCAACGACTGCCTCCCCGAAGTCATTATGCGGCACGCCGATCACTGCGCTATCGACGATGGCGTCGCATTCGTTAAGCGTCTGTTCGACTTCAATCGGATACACATTTAGCCCGCCGCTAATAATGAGATCCTTGGCTCGCCCGACAATCGAGACATAGCCGTCCGCATCAGTGCGACCTTGGTCGCCCGTATCAAAAAAACCATCGCTGGTAAAATCCTCAGCAGTTTTTTCCGGCTTGCGCCAGTATTCACTGAAGACATTTGGCCCGCGTACTTGAATACGTCCGACATTGTCATTGGGTAGTGCTACGCCACGCTCATCGACAATGCGTAACTCGACACTCGGCAGTGGGATGCCGACAGTTCCAGGCTTGCGCGGTCCATCAAGTGGATTACTGGTTAATATCACTGTTTCTGACATGCCATAGCGCTCCACAATTCGATGTCCCGTGCGCGTTTCAAATTCGATAAACGTATCTTCACGCAGCGGCGCCGAGCCCGAAGTAAACAAGCGAATCGAGCGGCAAACCTCAGCGTTCAATCGGTTAGAGCCGAGTAACCGTGTGTAGTACGTTGGAACGCCCATCATGACGCTTGCGTTATGAAACTCATCGATCACCGAATCGGGATCGAAACGCGATAAGTAGCGCACTGCCGAGCCACTCATAAACGTGCAATTGAGTGCGATAAATAGGCCATGCGTATGGAACATCGGTAACGCGTGGAGCAGCACGTCGCTTTTAGTGAAGCCCCAGGCGTCTCGTAACTCCGTGGCGTTAACTGAAATATTACCGTGAGTTAGCGGGATCCCTTTCGGCTGCCCGGTAGTCCCGGACGAATACAAAAGCGCCGCCATATCGCTTGCCTGGCATTGCAGGACCGTCGAGTCTGCGTGAGCTTTCTGATAACCGTCGCGAAAGGTTCCGCTACCGTCTTTACCCAGGGTTAAAGTACGTGGTACACCCACCTTGTTTGCTACTGCGCCGGCTTGTGATGAATTATTTAAATCGAAAATCACCAGCGCCGGTTCGGCGTCGCTAAAAAAGTATTCTAGTTCTACTCTCGTATACGCTGGATTGAGTGGATGAAAAACAAAACCGCCGCGCAGACAACCCAGAAACAACCACAGATAATCAACCGATTTTTCTGCCTGCACCGACACTCTTTCGCCGGGAACAAGGCCGATATCCCGAAGCGATTGCGCGACCTGTGCACTTAGCCTCCAGACATCTTCGTAGGTGTAGCGGGCACCTTCAGGCGTGCTTAGAAAGGTCGCACTCTCGCGCCAATTGACGGCGAACTTCGCGAATAAATTGCTGTTGTCATTCATTTGCAACGATCGACAAGGCGAATGTTGAGGGTTGGAGAGCCCCATCTAGGCACGCAAAGAGCAAGTTCACTGCGTGCCGCGACGGGCCGTGAGTCGTGCAAGCGCTGAACAAATTACAGCGATCGAGAAATTAACTCCTTCATTATCTCGTTGCTTCCCGCATAGATCATCTGCACTCGGGAGTCCGTGAAATAGTGCGCAATCGGATATTCCATCATGTAGCCATATCCGCCGTGCAATTGCAGGCACTCGTTGACGAGATTGAATTGGGTTTCCGAACACCAGTACTTAGCCATAGACGCTGTTTCGGCGTCTAGCTCACCTGCGTTTAAGCGTTCAATGCAGTGATCGATAAACACCCGAGCGATTTTTGTTTCCGTTTTCTTCTCCGCCAGTTTGAATTTCGTATTTTGAAACTCGATGATGGCTTGGTTAAACGCGCGACGTTCTTTGGTGTACTCGATAGTCAGATTTAGAGCCGCTTCCATAATCGCAACACTGCCGAGACCCACTATTAGCCTTTCCCGCGGTAGCTGAGCCATCAATTGATAAAAGCCTTGTCCTTCTTCGGTACCAAGCAGGTTGCCGACCGGAACCCGACAGTCGTCAAAGAACAATTCGCAAGTGTCTTGCCCCTTCATGCCAATTTTCGAAAGTGGCGAATTGCGACTAAAGCCCTCGACTTGGTCAGGCTCGAGCATGATCAGCGATATACCCTTGGCTCGAGCGTCTGGGTCGGTTTTGCAAATAACGCAGATTAGGTTGGCGTTGTAACCGTTGGTAATGAAGGTTTTCGATCCGTTCAGGACATATTCGTCGCCATCCCGTAGCGCAGAGGTCTTTACGGCTTGCAGATCGGAGCCGGTGCCTGGCTCGGTCATCGCGATCGCCGTAATCGTCTCCCCGGTCGCCATCTTAGGAAGCCAGCGAAGTTTTTGTTCTTCCGTTCCGTAAACATCCAAGTAATGTGCCACGATGCTCTGAATTCCGTTACCAAAGCTCGAAACACAGGCGCGCTGGAGTTCTTCGTAAGTGATTGCGTCAAACCCGAAGTCGCCGCCACCACCGCCATATTCCGTAGCAATGTCTGGGCACAACATGCCGATTTCCCCAGCCTTCTGCCAGTACTCGGGTTCCATATGCTTTCGTTCAATCCAACGCTCGCGGTTAGGCACAAACTCCGTTTCAACAAATTTACGCACGGTGTCGCGAAACATTTCGTGCTCTTCGGTCATCCACGGTGATTTATATGCGTACATCGATTTATGCCCTTTTTATGTTGTCGCGACAGAGATTCTGTTTTAGCGAGTCGGCGCCGAGATTCCATGAGCCGCCGAGGCGGCCATGAATCAAATCCGCTCGCATTATAAACCGGGATACGGAGATCAATAGACCAAATGCGTGAACGCTGTATTTGACACTGATTTCTCCGTGGCGGGTAACTCTCGCCAGCAAATATTTTGACTCGGCAGATAATGACATTCAGCTCGAAGTTGATGAATCCGCCGCACTTAACACCTAACACTTAAAGAGAGCACTTAAAGAGAGAGCACTTATAGGCACTTAAAGGACATGCATATAAAAACACCAACTTGAGATGAGAGTAACGCATGCAAGC
>JAQCEL010000168.1 GCA_027618655.1 Pseudomonadota bacterium
GCAGCGCAGTAGATTGTTCCTAAGTCCGACAGGCTGCTAGTGTCTATTGCTGCAAGAGCACTGCTGTGGTTATGCTTCGAGGACATTAGCTAGCGATTGAGCCTGACATGATCACACCTGCAGACATGAAGTTTCATCCACCTGAGGATCCGAACGACCCTTTATGGTCGGAAACGAATTATTTCTCATTTCATATTCCCGCCGCGAAACTCAACGGCAATATTTACTCCCTGTTCCGTCCGACCTTAGGCGTTATGACCTCGTTTATTCACATCTGGGCCGGCAGATCCGAAAATCATCAGGGGGTACTTTACACTGACGGTCGTACGCATTTACCCATACCGAAGAATCAGGATCTCGATAACTATTCGCTCGCCAATGGCTTAAGCGTCCAAGTACTGCCGGACAATGGTGGCAATCGCGATTATCGAATCGACTACCTAGGCTACAACAATAGCGAATTGCATTTGCACTTCCGCGGGTTAATGGAGCCCTATGACATCCACGACCCAGACATGGATCCGCTTGCCAACAGCGGTGTTGCGACTTGGAGTGACGCATATAAAAACGGCCACTTTGATATGACCGCGCGCGTGACCGGGGAGTGCCGCCTACACGGGAAATCCTATCCAGTCGATTGCGTCTCGACCATGGACCATAGTTGGGGTGCGCGGGCGGAATGCAACATTAATAACATGAGCTGGTTTCACTCGAGTTGGGGTGAGGATCGGACCATTCACTGCATTTTCATGCTCGATCCGCATGCGCTCGGCGACGCCTACGGTCAGTTCATGCATGGTTATGTCATGGAAAATGGCGCGGTCTTCGGTATTAAGTCAGCCGTTGGTAGCGCACAGCGCAGTGGGCTAATGCAAGAGACAATGGATATCACCGTGACGGATGTGCGCGGACAAACGTTCCATATGACGGGCCAATCGATTGCTCACAATCAGTGGAACGCTTGGCCTGGCTTGTGTGTTTATCATGCCTTGATGGAATGGGAGCTAGACGGTGCGATTGGCTATGGCGAATGCCAAGACTTGATCAGTCTTGCCTACATCACTTCTGGTGGTAATGTCATTGCGTGATCACATTGTCTGTGCAGCGTTAAAACGATGAAAGTCCGAAATTTCGTGACAACGTTCGCTAGCTAATTTTCGAACCGCAATGCAAGGAGCCACATGACCGCGTTGCAACTTTCATTCAAAAAAGGGAAATAACTTATGCACTTTGGTGTCGTTTCTTACAATACGGAATACGGTATCCGACCGGATGACGTTGCGCGCGAAGCCGAAGCGCGCGGTTACGAATCTTTGTGGCTGCCAGAGCACACGCATATTCCCGCCAGTCGTGAATCTCCATTCCCGCTCGGCGGCGATCTTCCGGAACAGTACAAACATTTCATGGATCCGTTTGTCTCACTCACCGCAGCGGCGATGGCCACGAAAACCTTGAAAGTCGCAACCGGCGTCTGTTTGCTGATCGAACACGACCCGATTGTGGTCGCCAAAGCGATTGCGACCTTGGACTATCTGTCTAATGGTCGCGTGCTGTTCGGCGTTGGCGCAGGCTGGAATAAAGAGGAAATGCGCAATCACGGCACGGCGTTCGAAAATCGTTGGAAAATTCTCCGCGAGCGAGTCGCAGCGATCCGCTTGATGTGGACGCAAGAACTGGCAAGTTTTCATGGCGAGTTTGTCGACTTCGATCCGATCTGGGTATACCCGAAACCCGTACAAGATCCGCACCCGCCAATTCTATTCGGCGCAGTCACAAAATCCGGAATGAAGCGGGTGGTGGAAAATTACGATGGCTGGCTGCTCGTCGACCCGCAAGACGATTCCGTAGAGCGTGCAAGTCGAGAGTTCCACGAACTGTACGCTGCGAGTGGTCGTGCCCGGTCATCAATTAGCATCACCGTGTTTGCGACCAGCGAAGTAAATCGCGAATTACTCGACCGCTATGCCGCCGCAGGGGTCGACCGGACGATAGTGTGGCTACCGTCGGAAGATCCAAAAACTGCCTTAGCGGTTATGGATGCTGCAGCCCCGTATATCGCCGAATACGCTTAGCTGGGCTAAGGCTCGCCGTCGTTATTTATTGTCCGCGACTAAGCGTTTACCGAGTTGCCGAAGCAGCTTCGCCCCATCGCCTTGCCACGCCGCGCCATGCATCACCGCCAAGATCTGCGGGGACGTGGCGGCGAGCTTGTTGGCGAGCGCATCAACATGAACGGTGTGGGAGAAATAATCCATGGCGCCGCGCATCGCCTCGCTCGATTCAAGAATATCCTCGCTCGTTAAGGCCGGGTGATCGTCACCGCCTTGGGTAAAAAGGTCGCCGCAAAATAGCGTTCGCGTGGTTTTCTCAAATAAATGTCCGCACTCCCAACCATGCGGAAAATGTGGTGTATCGATCCACGCAACAAGGTGCTCACCGAGGCTTAATTCTTCCCCGTCGGCAAGGCCTTTGGCGGGTCGGCTAGCGACGTCGTCGACGCTCACCATTTTTCCGGTGTGGCTGCATAGCGGCTCGGCTTGTGGTGCTACGGCGAGAAAATCATTCAAGGATCCGCACTCATCGGCTTCGTAATGCGAGAAACTGATGTAGCGCAGTGAACTTAAGGGAATAATTGCTTCGATGGCTTCCCGCACGAGCGGAAACAATTTCAGCGGACCGGTATGGTAGAGCAATGGTAATGTGTCTTTAATGAGGTACTGGTTGAACGTAAATCCGCCGGGCATCGCGGTGGCCGGGATCGGGGTGCTGATCTTGTAGATGCCGGCGGCGATTTCGTCGACTTGGGTTCCGCTTTGCGAATTTGTAATCATATGTTTTCTCCCAATTGAAGCGTGTGCTAGCAACAATTATTGTCGCAAAGCTTTTGCATTGTGCCCTGCCCATTTCCAAGGTTCGGGCGCTTGTACTGCACAGGTGTTTAGGTGATTCAATGTGCCGACTTCGAGACTATTCAGCCGCGATCGTATCCGCCTTGTAATCCGCGCCGGGTTCCTGACCGAGTACCGCGACTAACCTCGGTAATAGCACGTGCATAGTCGCCATTAATGTCCAAGGTGGGTTGATAACTATCATCCCCGCGCCAGTCATTCCGTCGTTCAGTGAATCGGGCCGCACGCACAATTCAAAGCGTTGAATGTTTGGGATCTTAGTAGCCTCGAGCGCCCTGACTAGCCGCTCGATGCGCTCACGTTCGATCACTGGATACCAAAGCGCATACGTTCCGGTCGTGAATTTTCGGTGTGCGTCGCGCAATGTGTGGACGACCTCCGCATAATCCGATTTGATTTCATAAGCCGGGTCGATCACGATCAAAGCGCGCTTGGACACAGGCGGCAGCAAGCTAAGCAAGCCGTCGAATCCGTCACTGCTCATGACCTTAACGCGCCGGTCGTGGGCGACGTTTTCGCTTAGCAAGCGCGAATCAGTCGAGTGTAGCTCGTAGAACCATGCGCGATCGTGATCGCGTAAAAGGCGCAGCGCAATCATCGGCGAACCGGGATAATAATCCGGTTTCCTTGGACCATTAAAAGACCGGATTATTTCGAAATACGTCATCAATTCTGGCCAATCCACTTCCTTGACTCGATTGATACCAGTCTCGAATTCTTTGAGCTTCGTTGAGTGTTCACTGTCTAAATCGAATAGCCCCGCTCCAGCATGCGTATCGATGTAATGAATCGCCTTGTCTTTTTTCAACAGATGCTGAAGGATCTCGATCAGCACGATGTGTTTTAGTACATCGGCGAAGCTGCCTGCATGAAAGGAGTGACGATAACTTAGCAAATCAATTACTCCCGGCAACCCGGCGCATGCACGCTACGCACTGCCGCGCCGTTCGACCATCAGCTTCGTTATCGCGACTCACCGTCCGTCCTTATCCGGTCAATTGTTCAAAGGCGTGGCCACCGCGCAAGACAACATCATCTTCGCCGTAACGCCCAGTCAACATCAATCCGACGGGGAGTCCGTTCGACATACCTGCCGGCACGCTCATCGACGGATGGCCGGTCGTATCGAACGGCGCCGTATTGCCGATCATATCGAGCGCGCAACCGAGTATTTCCGCGAGAGATGCATTAGCTGGCGGGATCTTATGTGCCTTCATCGGCGTCGTTGGCATGATCAGAAGATCGTAGTTCGCAAACGCTTGGTTGTACGCGTTGCGTAAATCACGGCGCAGATTCTGTGCCTTTGCCGAATAGTAGTTGCCGTAGCGATTGCGCAATATGCGTGCGCACAGTAAGACGGTTTTTACCGTGACCGGCATGAGATCCGCGCGATCGCGTTGTGCGTCGTAATAGAACCGAATCGCTTCGAGCATCGAATGGCCACCTGGATTCGGTCCGTTTGGGCCAAGTTCGGTAAATGTCGACAGCGTACCGTCGAGCGAGCTGATCAACATAATCGCACCGCCATGCAAGTGCTCGGGGATCGATACTTGAGCAACTTTTGCCGCGACCTTGCCGAGGCGTTTCGCGCAATCCATCACCATCTCATCGACATCGGCTTCGGAGCGCGCGTGTCCGAAACCTTCACTGACGATCCCAATACGCAAGTCTTTAATGCCGCGCTCTAGCTCGGATACATAGTTCTTAGATACGAGCGCTGCATTCTGCCGTGGATCCCGGCCGTCGTCGTAGCCAGCGATCACTTCAAGCAAGGTCGCGCAATCTGCTGTGTTGTTAGCCATCGGTCCCAAATGATCAATCGTTTGCTCGATCGGTGCAGCCCCCGTGTAAGGCACTAAGCCATAGCTTGGCTTGATTCCATAACAACCAGAAAACGAACTTGGCATGCGCACGGATCCCCCTTGGTCGCTACCAATCGCCATGTCGCATTCGCCAGCGACAAGCAATGCCGCACAACCACTTGATGAGCCACCTGCCATGTAGTCGGGATTGTGCGGGTTTCGTACCGGCCCAGTTGCCGAAGTGTGACTACCGCCGGAGTAACAGTAGTTTTCACACACGGCTTTGCCGAGAATCTCGCCGCCTGCATCAAGCACGCGAGTAACGACCGTGGCATCTTCATCCGGAACAAAGCCTGCGTAAACGCCGGAACCATTCATCATCGGCACCGCTGCAACGCCGATATTGTCCTTGATGACAATCCGCTTGCCGTGCAGTTTGCCGCGCTCGGCACCCTTGATCTGACATTTCCAATACCATGCGTTATAGGGATTGTCTGCGCCTTCCGGCCGCACTAATGGACCACGCGGATACTTGAGCGGTGCGGAAGTCGGATGCATCGAATCGATTAAGTTGCTGTCGCTGATCATGCCGCTCATGAATTCGCCATACAGCGCGAGTTCGTCCTCATTCATGGTGAAATGCAGTTGTTTTGCGGCGTCTTTCAGCTCTGCCAGTGTCGGTTGCGCAACGGTAGGCGTAGGGACATATGACTCTCCTCGTTCAAATTCAAAGCGTGTGATTCGCGTTACTGAGAGCCAGTATTGCCACCACTTCCGGCAGCCGTCAAACGGTATTTCGGACGCGATATCGGCAAACTAAATCTCGGTCTTGCAGGGTGAGGAATCGGCTGCGTTCGCAATCGTCGTCAAGTACCATGCAACATCAGTTTTTGATGCGCAATGGGAATCGAAAGTGGAAATACAAGACAAAGTCGTTGTGATCACGGGCGGCGCGAATGGCATAGGTAAAGCGCTCGCAATCCGCTTCAAAGCGGCTGGAGCCAAGCACATTGTGGTCGCCGATCTAGATGGGGCTGGCGCATCGGCGGTCGCGCGCGAGGTGGATGGCACGGCGGAACAAATCGATGTGTCTAGGGAAGCCGATATTCAACGCGTGATCGAGACCACCGAAAATACCATCGGCCCGATTGATTTATTCTGCTCCAACGCCGGCATTGCCAAAGCAGACAGTCTCGACTCGCCGAATGACGAATGGCAACTGATCTGGGACGTGAACGTCATGTCTCATATGTATGCTGCACGGCACCTCGTACCGCGCATGGTCAAACGCGGCGGCGGATATCTCTTGAATACGTGCTCCGCGGCCGGACTGCTGAATCAAATTGGCGGCGCTGCCTACGGGGTAACAAAGCACGCTGCCGTTGGCTTAGGCGAATGGATCGCATTAACTTACGCGCATCAAGGCATCCGAGTTTCATTGTTGTGCCCGCAGGCAGTACGCACGGCGATGACGTCCGGTGAAGCAATGAATAATAAGGGGATCGCGGCCGCCGCGGCCGACGGCATGATCGAAGCGGAAGTGTTAGCCGAATCGGTGATCGAAGGGCTGGCCGACGAGCGGTTTTTAATCCTTCCCCATCCTGAAGTTGTGACGTATATGCAGCGCAAAACTGCGGATTACGACCGTTGGATCCGCGGCATGAACCGCTTCCATCAATCGCTGTACGCAGACGAAGCGAAGACTTAAAGCAGTCGACCATGCCTAAGTTATCTGATCGAGGCCGGCGATTGATCGAATCGCCACCGTTACCGGAATATATCCGCGAGCATTTTCAGCGCGCTGGCGAACCCTGGCATCGGGAGCGCAACCCCAATGCTTACGTGAGTCTTTGCATCGCTGAAAACAAACTTCACAACGACGCCTTAAACGCGCGACTCGCGGAGATCGACGTACCGCCGCGCGTGCTCGGTTACGACGCAATGCACGGCAACGCGTTATTCCGCGAACGATTGGCGCGTTTCATGGGGCGGAGTTTTCTTGGCCGCACGTTCTCTGCTGAGCAGATCGTCGTCTTAGCCGGAGCCGGCACGGTTCTGGAAATGCTGTGTTATGCGATAGCCAGTCCTGGCGACGGCGTGCTTGTTCCGACACCGAGTTATGCGGGCTTTTGGTTCGATCTTGAAACGCGAGATGAACTAAAGATCGTCACCGCCGATTGTTCAAGTAATGATGGATTCAAACTGTCGCCGGCGATTCTCAGCAACACACTGGCATCTGCGGATTGCCCGGTCAAAGCGTTGCTGTTTACTACGCCGAACAATCCGCTCGGTACGGTCTATTCAAGAGACGAGATCGAAGCGATCGTCGATTGGGCCGCGCAACACGATATCCATTTGATTATCGATGAGATTTATGCGCTATCCGTTTTCGGTACCAACGATTTTATTAGCGTCGCGCAAACGTGTCCCGCATTAGGCGAATCGATCCATATCGTCTGGGCATTCTCTAAAGATTTCGGCGCCAGTGGATTACGTTGCGGCGTACTGATCAGCGAAAACACGGCAGTGATCAATGCGGTTTCGAGTTTGGCGTATTGGGCGGCATGCTCGGGCCACACGCAGCACTTGCTATCTGAATTAATCAATGACGATGCCAACGTGGCCACGTTCATCAACGAGTCGCAAGCAAAATTGGCTGCGGCCTATACGCGAGTGATCCGCGCGCTTGAAGCGAATGCTATCCCCTACTTTGCCGCCGACGCGGCGTTTTTCTTGATTTGTGATTTGCGCGCATACCTTGATGAAGCAAGCTGGCCCGCGGAGCGTCGCTTGTGGCGGAAAATTCTAGAGCGAGCGAATACCAACCTAACGCCAGGCGAAGCATGTCGGATCAATGAACCTGGCTTTTTTCGCCTGTGCTATGCCGCTGAAACGACGGATGCCGTGGAAGCAGCGATCGGCAGGATGAGTAAGGTGCTTAGCAGCTTAAAAGGAACCTAGCAGTTGCGGAAAACTTTGCAACCACGTCTAGTCATGTCCCGCAATTTAAAACCGAAGCCCTAGTTCAGACTCGCAAGAAAATCGAACGTTCGATTAAACGTTGCATCGTCAGACGCGACGATTGCCGCGTTAAAATCCGTGACCCCAGAATCCCGAATGCGATCGATCCCAGCACGCAACACAGCTTCATCACCAATTAGAGCGATGTCTTGCGGGTGTGCTAAACCTTCACGATCGAGCATGCCGCGATAACTCGGTAATTGCCCATAGATCGCTAACGGCTCGGCAAGCCCCGCACGGGTTTCGTCAACTTTCTTCGTTAACACGATCGGGAATCCGCCGATAATCCTTGGCGCGCGTTTCCCAGCAGCCGACGCGGCAGCGTTCATGCGCGCCGCGATATGCTCTTCCATGGTTTTAGGACCAACCATCCAAGTGCTCGTACCGGCACTTAACTCGCCGGCAAGCTTCAGCATCGCCGGGCCCAGCGCCGCAATCACCACAGGCACGTTACTAACACCAGCAACCGCGATTTGCGTATTGTGCACTTTGAATTCATTACCGTCGTAGTTCACGACGTCGCCGCGTAACAGTGGCAGTAAGACGTCGAGATATTCTCTCATGTGGCGTGCCGGTTTATCGAACGACATACCTAACATATCTTCGATCACCATCTTGTGTGACAAACCGATACCGAGCACAAAACGATTATTAGTCATGCTCGCCGCGGTGACAGCCTGTTGCGCCATGGCGCTTGGATGGCGCGGATACGTAGGGGTAACCGCTGTGCCTACTTCAATGCGACTCGTCTCACGCCCGGCGGTCGCCAAGCTCATGATCGCATCCAGCGCGAAAATATTGGCCATCCACAAGGTGGAAAACCCGGCGACTTCCGCTCTCTTCGCCATATTAACCACGGCCTCAACCGAGCCAGAGCGTGGATCCGTACCCATCATTAGTCCAATTTTCATGCCTTACTTCCTTCTAAAGATTCGTATAAACGACGCCGAACAGCGCACGCAATGGCCGAGAGTATAGGGGAGAACGCGAGACATTTCTGGCGCTCTTACAATGATCGCGTCGCGCAATACGCGCGGATCAAAAACTAAAATTCGCCGCGGTGAACGCCTCGAACGTGCGTTGAATTTCGGCGCTCGTTCCGGCTAATGGGGCGATGATATGCGTATGTATGCCACCGGCTGCGTCTGCGCGGATCCGCGCTTGGATTTCGGCCTCGTTACCGATAATGGCGATTTCATCGATCAGTTCGTCGGTTAATGCTCCGCCGGTTTTTGCGCGATCCTTTTCCATCCAACCAGCGCTTATCGTGTCGGCCGCCGATCCATAACCCGCCCAACTGAGAAAATTGTTGTACACCGGCGTTGCATAGTACGGTGCAAATGCTGCGCGGAATATCTCACGACCACGCGCCTTATCTTCCGTACATAACACCATCGCGCGATTGACAATTTCCACCTCTCGCCAATGCTTACCTGCACGCTCTGCACCGATGCGCACATGGTCCATCATTTTTGGCAATGCTTGTCGCGGCCACAAATTGAATATCACGCCGTCGCCGATTTGTGCAGCCATTTCGATCATGTTCGCGCGCAACGCCGCGAGATGGATGAGCGGCGGGTTATCGAGGGGCACTTGGCGGTAGCCATGACTACGCACCGCGCTCCCGTTGAAATTTGTCTTCTTCCCAGCGAATATTTCGCGCATGAGTTCAGCCGTTTCTTTCACTCGTATCAGCGGCTTGTCGAGTGCAATGCCGTTCCATTGCCCCATAATCGTTTGACTCGATGACCCTAAGGATTTGTCACAAAATAACTTGACTCATTGAACAATGAA
>JAQCEL010000169.1 GCA_027618655.1 Pseudomonadota bacterium
CCACACTTCGGTGCGATTTTCAGACCGTTTCGAGTGGCGGGAGAGTTACGGGACAACAGCGACCCTTTTAGCTCACTTTGTCGCCGTGCGAAAGTCTCTAGTGGGTCGAAAACGGTCGCTTCACGAACGCTAGGTCGAGCGTCTGCTCTGAGGGCATCTGACGGATCGGGTCCCGACAATTACAACTAAGTCGACGCGTTAATCGGGAAGCGTTATCAACTTCCCGATCAAACGCATCGCGAACCCACTACGGCGTTTTCATCATTCCTGCGGCTTTCTCTTTGGCTGCCTCTATCGCGGCATCTCCCTGCGCTTCAGCTGCATCAGTCGCGACTTCTTTCGCTTTTTCCATCATGCCCGACATCATGTCGCCGCCGGCTTCCGCGCCGTTGGCCATTGCCTCGCCTGCGGCGGCACTTGCGTCAGCCGCGCCGTCCATTGCATCGCCGGCCATGGTGGCAGCGCCGTCTGCAGCGCTGGTCGCCGCATCGGTCATACCATCCATTGCGCTGTGAGCCATGTCGCCGGCCTCATCGGCCGCATCTGCAGCTGCCTCCATCGTCGAACTCGCAGCTTCCTTCGTCACTTCGACGGCGCTCGCCGCGGAATCTTTGGCAGCGTCCATGGTTGAACTGGTCGCCTCTTTGACGGCATCGCTGGCAGATTCCATCTTCGCACCTGCGTCGTCTGCTGCTTCTTTACTGCAGCCGGTAACAACGAAAGTTCCTGCAACTAACAATAATGCTAACGCTTTAATATGCGTCGTGATCACTCCCTATTATTTATCATTTCCAAGCTCCGACCTGACGTCGCTGCGCAGTGGAATTTGGTCGGCGTTCACCGTCCAGCACCGCTTTATACTCGCGTGTCCGGTTCACGGCCGGGTTGAGTATGGCCAGCAAGATATTGCTGGTCAACACCGCCGGCAACTCTCGCAGTTAGAGTTTTGGCGCAGTTGACTGGTTTCGCGCGTTTAATCTATCAGCCCCGACTGCGCCGGCCGAACAATTATTACGGCACAAAATCCGCCATCGAAGTTGCAATGTGCAAGCGCTGATTATCCTTGATCCGATACGTTACTAGGTCCACATAGCCCGAGCGCGGTTCTTTAAATCGACCCGAACCGTCGGATCCCAGCGTGTCTCATTGTGCGATCTGCTTGTCCAATGAGTCTGGTCAATCGTTGCCAGCACCGGATCGGTCAAAAATCGGCTCTTTGTTCCATAAACATGCTTGTCGCCGTATTTCGCTTGCTCTGGGATGAAATATTTAAATGGATTCACGAGCACGAGTCGGTTTTTCGCTCGCGTCATTGCGACGTAGGCAAGACGACGCTCTTCTTCTAGTTTCTTATTGTCGCCGGCCGCAAACTCGTTAGGGAAAGTTCCATCGCTAAAGTGTTGGACATAGACCGTGTCCCATTCCTGGCCTTTCGCTGAATGCACGGTTGAGAGTACCAGGTAGTCCTCGTCGATATGCGGCGGACCGGCCAAGTCACCACTACCGCTTGGCGGGTCTAGCGCTAATTCGGTAAGGAACGAACGGCGCGAGGAGTAGTCGTTGCTGAGCTGCAGCAACTGCTCCAAATCGCCTTCACGGGGAAAAGCGTGATCGTAAATGCGTTCCAAATGCGGTTGATACCACGTGACGATTTGTTCCAGTTGGCCCGGCCAAGAACTCGCCGACAGTGATTGCATTAAGTCCGCGATCATTGCCCAGTGTGCTTGAGTCCCTGATGGAACACCGCCGAGCGACGCCAATGACGCAAAGTCCAAATTGTTCGCGCCCAGATGATCGCAAGCCCTACGAGCGGTCGCCGGTCCAATCCCGTCAACGATCTGCAGGACACGAAAGCCAGCGACATCGTTCCTAGGATTGTCGGCCCAACTTAGCACCGACATAACATCTTTGACGTGCGCTGACTCCATGTATTTCAATCCGCCATATTTCACATACGGAATATTTCGTTTTCCAAGCTCAACTTCGAGGCGCATCGTGTGTCGCGAATTTCGAAATAACACGGCTTGGTGCCATAAACGCACGCCTTGTTCACGACGTTCAAGGATTTGATCACATAGATACAAGGCCTCTTCTTGTTCGTCTTCAACGGTAATCAGGATCGGACGATGCCCCTTACCACGCGCCGCAATCAATCCTTTGTCGAACGCGCGCTGTGCTTGCGACATTAAGGTATTCGCACAATCGAGAATTTCTTGGGTAGAGCGATAATTGTCATCCAAGGTGATCACTTCGGCGCCAGGGAATTGATCAGGAAAATCGAGAATATTCTCGACATCAGCTGCGCGAAAACTATAGATCGATTGCGCGTCGTCGCCGACCACCGTAAGTCCGGATCCATCCGGACGGATCCGGCGAATCACCTCTGCTTGAAGACGATTAGTGTCTTGATATTCGTCGACGAGAATATGTTCAAAGCGACGGCTAATGTCGGCGGCAATCCGGGGATCTTCAACGAGATAAAACCAGTACAGCAGCAAATCATCGTAGTCTAAAGTCTGCTGTTTAAGTTTCCGCTCGACGTAGGCAGCGAATAGCGTTTTAAGTTCGTCGTGCCAGTCGGCAAAATGCGGAAACGATTCCTTGAGCGTCGCTTCGAGCGTGCATTGAGCGTTCACTGTGCGCGAATAAATATCGAGACAAGTCGCTTTTTGCGGAAAGCGATCTTTGCTTTTATGGAAGCCTAACGCCTGCCGTTCGAAGTCCATGATCCCGGCCGAGTCGCCGCGGTCCAGCACGCTAAACGATTCTTCCAACCCTAAGGTCTCGTGATACTGGCGTATGAGTCGCGCTCCCACCGCATGGAATGTGCCGACCCAATCGATTTTCGTTGGCATGCCGGTCCGCGAGGCGGAATTTTTAAACTGCAGCGCGGCGGCAACCATTTGCTGTGACCGCTGCACCATTTCTCGCGCCGCGAGCCGCGTAAACGTTAAGAGTAAGATTTCCTCGGGAGACACGTTGTTTAGACATAAGTGCGCGACCCGGTGGGCCAAGGTCGTGGTCTTGCCGGTTCCCGCGCCTGCGATAATCAATAGCGGTGAACTGTCCCATCCGCCGTCTCGTCTGGCCGCACCGAACGTCGCCGCTTGCCGCTGCGCGGAATTAAGTTTCGCAAACGGGTCCATGATCATAGCTGCCGGCGTACCTCGTAGACTCTACCTAGGATCTTAAACTCAGGTCCATCAGGCTTGGGTTCGATGTCCTGATAGTCGGGATTGTGTGCTTTCAATTTGATTCGGTTGCCGACTTTCTCAAACGTCTTAATCGTCGCCTCGTCACCCAACAACGCGACGACGACGTTGCCGTTCCTGATCAATGCTGCCCGATCGACCAACACCACATCACCGTCATGAATTTCGACACCCGCCATGCTCTCGCCGACCACGGTCAACGCAAAACTTGTTGCGGCCCGCTTCGGATCTAATGCCACATAGCCGTCGGCATATTGAATGGCCTCAGATAGATTTCCCGCGTGAACACGCCCTAAGACAGGCGCTAACGCAGGCACAAAGGCACCTGGAATACGATAACCACGATCCTTACCTGAGAGTTGCTCTAACTCGCCGCCCGCGACCAGCGCATCAAGATGCTCGCGTACCGTTGCCGTTGATTTGAAGCCAAATTCCTCTTGGATCTCGCGTACGGACGGCGGCGCGCCAAGCAGTATGGATCGGCAAACATAATCATGAATCTTGGCGCGAGTTTCGCCCGCTGGGGTTCTAGGCACTAGGAATACACGCCTTGATTATCGAGGTCATTGGAGTCGAAAAATTGGTAACACGTCGCCTTACGGCGTAACCCAAACCGCCGCGCTTGCTCGTTCAACATTAGTTCGCAAATTCTCATAGTGGCACCTAAACCGACGCACAACTGGCGACGCGATGACGTCTCACTCGGCCTCGCCGGGACGGCCGCAAGCAAAGTTCTCGCGCCTCGACAAGCTTGCCGCACGTCGCCATGTAGACCGGTAAGCCTGTCTTTGTTTGCGTTTACTTTTACCACACGATCGAGCGGTTAGCTATGCTTGGGTCGATTAGTTGGCTGGCAAAGTGACTTGCCAAGCGCTGATCTGCGAGGCACCATCAGCCGATGAATTCGCCAACGCTGATCATCGATTCACAAGTTCACGCCTACGCGAGAAACAGTCCCGAACGACCCTGGGTCGGAAACTTACATGGACCCGCAGAAGTCACCGGCGATGATATGGTCGCCGCCATGGATAGAGTCGGGGTGCACGGCGCGCTGCTCGTGTCGCCTTGGACGATGTATCGTTACGACGCGAGCTATGCGTTAGATGTCTACCAACAGCATCCGGGCCGCTTTGGGCTTATCAAACCGTTCGACCACCAGAGCGAGTCTGTTCGGGAAGACATTGCCGAGTGGAAACGCACACCTGGCGTTGTTGGCGCGCGGATCGTACTAATCGAAGGACCTGCGTCGCGGCCTGAAGACCCAGGCCTCAATCGCGTTCTAGCCGCCGGTGCGAAACACGGGCTACCGATCAATGTGATGTGTTGGGGTCAACTTGAATTATTTGGCGAACTCGCAAAACGAAATCCGAATACGCGCATGGTTCTCGACCATTTAGGTCTACGCCAACCATTTGAACCGCCGGTTCCAGACGAGCCTTTTGCGGACTTGAGCGACGTGCTTGCATTGGCCCGCTACGATAACGTGAGCATAAAGATCTCCGGCGCCTGTACGCTGTCGCATGAACCTTTTCCGTATCGCGACTTGTGGGTGCCGTTGCGCCGGATATTCGATGCGTTTGGATTCGAGCGCTGTCTGTGGGGAACTGATTGGACCCGCGCTGCCGAACTGCTCTCTTACGACCAAGCAGTAAATGCGTTCCTCCTAACCGATGAATTATCTGACGCGGAGCGCGCACTGCTAATGGGCGGCAGTGTCACGCAAATATACAACTGGGCGCCAACGCCCTAGCGAGCGACCTATCGTTGCTGTTCCGTATTTTCGGACCTTAAGAATCCTGGTCGCATGAGTCCTTAAAATTGCGCTCGATGCCGAGACCGAGCGCGATCAAGGGATCATCTCTGGGATTTAAAAAACTGAACTAAATCCAATCTTCCTCGGTGTGTAACCGCGTTAAATGGATCGTTTTAATTTTCCAAGCGCCGTGTTCTTTCACATACTCTTCGTAGTAGTGACCCCAACCCTGAAAAATGCAGGTGGGCAATCTAACTTGGTCGTACATCGACCAAATTCCGGTCGCCGTCGTTGCACTAGTCAGCTGAATTTCCGGCATATAACCTTGATGAATTGATCGCGCCCCAGTCATTAGACCGCGTACGCCAGCGACCAGATCGGCGCAGCCCGCGATCTTAATATCAGTTTCTAGATTATCGGCTGCCCGCGGCGCGCCTTCGTAATGTGCCGTGACATCGTCGGTAAAACACGTATGCCAATCGTCGAATTGCTGGGTGTCCATGAGTCGAAAGTAACGCGATTTTAATTGCTTAATTGCTTCAATTTCGGTGAGTTGATCAGCTGTCATAATGAGCCTCCGTTAGCAGTTGTCATTCCGCTGGCAGTATATTCGAAAGACTGGCACCGTGTTCAGCCGGCCAAGCCCCGTATCGAGTAACATACTGGCACCCAAGGAAACTAATCGAACGACCTCGCCGTGCCCACAGCTCCACCACCTGATCAATCAGAACGCCTGAAGCCGAGTCGTTTCCTACTCGTTAATCTACTTTGCGCGATTGGTTTTGGCCTTGTCGCAATGACGATTTGCCTACCTTCGATGCCCCAGTGGCAAGGATTCTTCCAAGCCGAGCAGGCTAGCGTTCAGCTGACTTTCAGTAGCTATATCATTGCTTATGGCGTCGCCCAAGTCATTTACGGGCCGTTGTCGGATCGTTACGGCAGAAAGCGATTAATGTTGTTAGGGTTTTTCATTGCGGCTTTGGGTTCGCTTGCCTGCGCGGCTGCAACAAGCTTAACAGCGCTTACGCTTGGACGATTCGTGCAGGGCGCCGGCGCAGCCGCCGGCATGGTGCTTGGGCGCGCGATGGTTCAAGACTATTTTACCGGTGGGGATCGCGCACGCATCATGGCCTACATCGGAATGGTGATGGGCATGTGCGCACCAATTGCCACAGTCGTCGGTGGGCAATTACATGTGTTGTCAAATTGGCGTGCGAATTTTGTTTTGGTTACCGCCTTGTCTATGACGCTTTTCTTAACGACTTGGCTGAGCCTCCCGCGCGATGTGTTATCTGGCAAAGGACGCGCCCATTGGTTGCGGGAAATGTTCGATTCATACAATCATTTACGCAAGATCCCGGAATTCGTCGCCTACGTTGGCGTCCTGTCGCTTAGCACTGGAACGTTTTACATCTACCTCGCAGGTGCACCCGGCGTGTTCGCTCTCTATGGGGTCGGGCCAGCGTCAATCGGTTTCTTCATTATGGTCGTACCTTTGTCGTACATTGCCGGAAGCTTTTTAACCAGTCGTTTAATCAAAAGTCACAGCGACGCTGAACTCATGCTCGCGGGACAATTGGTTAGCCTGGGCGGCATAGCAACCGTCCTAGTGCTAGCGCTCGCCGACGTAGCGTCCCCTTTAGCGATCGCCGCACCACTCATTTTGCTTGGCATAGGCCAGGGACTGTTGATGCCATCCACCTTGGCTGGGACCGTGAGCGTCGTGCCGGCGCTAGCGGGTGCTGCGGCTGGCGCAGCCGGCCTCTTACAGCAAATGTCGGGCGCGGTCGGCGGTTATGTGATCGGCCTGTTCCATCATGAAAACGCTGTCAAACTCGCAATGCTCATGCTGTTGTTTATGTCATGCGCGTTGGCATGCCAAATTTGGTTAAGGGCTTTGCATAAAAATCTTCCGCACCGAGCGTCGTAGGACGACGTCAAATCATTATCCACGAGGTGAACAAAATGGCTGTGTATGTAACTGTCAATTTAGATATTGAGGATAGACCAGGCTACGACGCCTATGTCGCCGCTGTGATTCCGCTTCTTATCAAACACCAGGCCGAGATCGTGGCAGCCGATTACACAGCGAAAACTTTGGAGGGCGAGCCGCGCGATGTGTGCGTAATTTTGCGCTTCGCATCGGAATCCGCGGCGATGAATTGGTACACCGACCCAGACTACGTGCCGGTCAAACAAATGCGCATCAATGCGACGAGCAATGCGACATTGATGTTAGGTCAAGGATTCGTCGCCCCATCGAATTGATGCGTCCCACAAGCTAAAACACCAATTAGGACCCTAAACGATGCCCAAACTGCGTATTGGCGTTGCCTACGACTTCCGAAATCCGCCCACCTCAGGGGTTCGTGATCAGGTGCTCTACGGCGAAATTCTCGAGCAAGTAAAATGGCTAGACGAACTCGGCGCAGACTTAGTTTGGTTTACTGAGCATCATTTTGTGGACGATGGCTATTTACCGAGTTGGATACCGGTTGCTGGTGCCATGGCGGCGTTAACAAAACACGTCCGCTTCGGTACGAACATTGCGCTCATGCCGTTCAATCATCCGATCCGTCTCGCCGAAGATCTCGCGGTGCTCGACAACCTATCCGGTGGCAGGATCGAACTCGGTCTCGGCATGGGCTACGCGCCGCATGAATTTCGTGGCTTCGGGATCCCGGTAAAACGCCGCGTGTCGATGATGAACGAAGGTATCGAAGTTCTGCAACATTGCTTCAGCGGCGAACGATTTAGCTATCACGGCAAGCGTTACGATTTCACGGATGTCAAAGTAACACCTGGGTTTGTCCAGATCGGTGGGCCGCCGCTGTGGATTGCGGCTATGTCAACTGGTGGCGCGCACCGTGCAGCGCACTACAACACGCATTATTTGCCGCAAGGTTCAAAGCGCAAGGTTTACGACCCATGGGTCGAGGCGCTAACGAGCAGCGGCCGTGACGTCCGTGATTACCGGATCGGAATTATTCGCAGCATCCTCGTCACTGATGACAAAGAAAAGGATTGGGCAATGGTGCGCGCTGCTGAGCACTATCGAATGGAATTGTATAAACAATTCTTCAAAGAAAGCGGTGAAGGATTTGGCGATCCCAAAGAGGCTATTCCCCAGACTTGGATCATCGGTGATGCGGATCATTGCGTCGCAGAGCTCATCCGATTTATTAATGACTTCAACATTACGGATATAACGACCATGGCTGTACCACCCGGACTACGCGCAGAACAAATGGCGCCTAGCTTGGAACGGTTATTTCGAGAAGTGGTACCGCGCGTCAAAGCGCAGCTTGCATCTTGAGACTGTCGCCGAGTTCACCACGGCTTAGCTGAGGGCCCTGCGCAATGCATTACGCGAACGAGGCAAAAACCGACGCTAACCGTAGCGCTGTTCCGTAGCGCAACCTGATGTCATCCCCCACTCTGCCAGGCCCCACTCAGCCGCACACGCTCGCCGAGCTTATTTGGCCAATTGGCGCGATGTTCGGCACGCAAACGGTAACGGTCATTTTGTTTCTCACCGTCCCCGTGATGGCAACGGAAATCGCGCCAATATTTGGCGTCGAGGCCAAAGACATCAGCGTTTTTATGTCACTCGTGTTTGGGTCTGCGATGGTATTTTCAGCCGCCAGCGGTAGTTTAATTCGGCGCTTCGGCGGTATCCGAGCGAACCAGATTGGGATGAGCATATCTGCGCTCTGTTTGCTGATCGCGCTAAACGGATCGTTGTGGATGCTGTACTTAGCGGCCATTTTAGTTGGCATGGGCTATGGCCCGAATACGCCGTCCGGCGCACATGTGCTGGCTAGAGTAACACCGGCTCGGGCGCGCGGCTTCGTATTCTCCCTTAAACAGAGCGGTGCACCGCTCGGCGGCCTCGTCGCTGGCTTACTCGTCCCAGCGATGGTCCTAGCGGTGGGTTGGCGTGGCGCGATCTGTGTATCCGTTGGGATTGCGTTGTTCGCAGCGATCGCGATCCAGCCGCTACGCGCAACACTCGATGACGATCGCGATCCAAATACGCGACTCGCGTTCGCCTCGCCGTGGCATGCGATAAAAAAGATCTTAAACGACACGGCGCTCCGCCGCCTCACGCTAGCAGCGTTCTGTTTAACCTCGGTGCAAGCGATCGTTCTTGGATTTCTGATCATCATCTTGGTACAGAAAGTCGGACTTGAATTTAAAGTGGCTGGTGCGGTGTTTGGTGCGTCGCAAGCGTCGGGTGCCGTATTGAGAATCGTCATGGGATGGGTTGCCGACAAAGCGCTTGGTGCGCGGCGCACGCTCGTGATGCTCGGACTCGGCAGCGCTGCCGCCCTGGTCATGCTGAATTTACTCGGTCCGGACTCGCCATTGGTCCTGGTGATTGCGATCAGCGTCGTCACGGGCGCCTTAAGCTTTGGCTGGAACGGGGTG
>JAQCEL010000170.1 GCA_027618655.1 Pseudomonadota bacterium
ATCTCAGAAAAATACCAAGGGATCAGACCGGCGCCTGGGTATCCGGCCTGCCCTGATCACACGGAAAAACCGATGTTGTGGGAACTTCTGCAAGTCGAAGAAAATGTCGGGATGCGGCTCACTGAGAGTTTCGCGATGGTACCTACTGCGGCGGTGTGCGGGTGGTATTTTTCGCACCCCGAATCGCGCTATTTTGGTGTCGGCAAGATAAATCGAGATCAGGTACAAGACTATGCGAAACGTAAGGGTATGGATACCCGTGAAGCGGAGCGCTGGCTCGGACCGAATCTAGGTTACGAAGCAGATTCATAAATAAGGTATGTTCAAAGATCGCCAATCCGTCGCGAGTTTGCTCGGCGCTACGAGCGCGCAATCCGCAATTCAAATATGCGGCTGGGTGCGCACGCGACGGGATGCCAAGCTATTTTCGTTTTTTGAGATTAACGACGGATCCTGTCTCGCTAGTATTCAGGCGATCCTAGACACGGACGGCGAAACTCACATCGAGCTTAAAGCCATAGGAACGGGCGCCGCGGTCGCGGTTGAAGGTGATCTCGTTGAGTCTCCCGGCAAAGAACAAAAGTGGGAAATTCGGGTCACGAACATGCTACTTATCGGAGCGGCGCCAGCAGATTACCCAATGCAAAAGAAACGTCATTCTGACGAATTTTTGCGCACCATCGCTCATCTGCGACCACGCACAAATAAATTCGGTGCGATGTTTCGCATCCGCTCTCGGATGGCTTTTGCGATCCATCAATTCTTTCAAGAGCGCGAATTCCACTACGTCCATACGCCGATAATTACCGGATCGGACTGCGAAGGCGCTGGTGAAATGTTTCGTGTTACGACGTTTGATTTGGCATCCGTTCCGAAGATCGATGGGGCGATAGATTTTGGCGAGGATTTTTTCGCTAAAGAAGCTCACTTAACCGTTTCCGGGCAACTCGCGGTCGAACCTTATTGTTTGGCGCTCGGCAACGTCTACACATTCGGTCCGACGTTTCGATCAGAGAACTCGAACACGTCCCGCCATGTATCAGAATTTTGGATGATTGAACCCGAAATAGCATTTGCGGATCTGGCCGATGATATGGATCTTGCCGAAGAGATGGTTCGCTATTTAATTAAGTATCTTCGCGCGCATTGCGCGGACGATCTTGCGTTGTTCGAGAAGTTCGTCGACAAAGAATTGACTGCTCGGCTCGAGCAAGTTGAAAAATCTGAATTCGTTCGGCTGCCATACACGAAAGCGATCGATATCTTACGCGCGAGCGGTGTGTCGTTCGAGCACGAACCGACGTGGGGAGCCGACTTACAAACCGAGCACGAGCGTTATCTGACCGAAACGCATTTTCGTCGGCCGGTGTTCGTTTTCGATTGGCCTAAAGAAATCAAAGCGTTCTATATGCGCGAAAATGATGATGGCAAAACGGTCGCCGCGATGGATCTGTTGGTTCCGCATATCGGCGAACTTATTGGCGGTAGCCAACGCGAGGAACGTTACGACAAACTTCATCGCCGCATCGAAGAAAACTCGCTGAGTCACGAAGACTATTGGTGGTATCTCGAAACTCGCCGTTTCGGCTCCGCCCCGCACGCTGGCTTCGGCTTAGGGTTCGAGCGGTTTCTCATGTTCGTAACTGGGGTCACGAACATTCGAGATGTTATCCCCTACCCGCGCACGCCGAAGCACTTGGAATTTTAATAGGAACCTCCAATGGACGTGATGATTGATCTCTGTGTTGCGCCCTTAGGGGTCGGCGTTTCGGTTTCTGAATATATCGTCGCATGCGAGCGCATTATCAAGGCGGCCGGCCTGAATTCGCACTTACACCCCTATGGAACTGTAATCGAAGGTGACTGGGACGCGGTTATGGCGGTGGTGAAGCAATGCCATTTGCAAGTGCACGAGATGGGTGCGCCGCGAATTTCTACTAGCATGAGAATCGGCACACGCACTGATCGTGCGCAATCGATGCAAGACAAACTCGACAGCGTTACTGAAAAACTGGAACGTTGATAATCTGCAATCTGGAGCGAAAAAGGATCCCTACATGTCGTCAACGTTAATGAGCTATGTACATGGTACCAGTGCGGACCCGTTGAAGTTCCTGACCATCGGGCAGGCGCTTGAGGATGCCGTCGAACAATGGGGCTCGCGCGAAGCATTAGTCGCTTGTCACCAAAACATCCGTTGGACCTACGCGGAGCTGGATGCTTCAGTTGATAACATGGCCCAAGGCCTGCTTGCGCTGGGCTTCGAACCAGGTGATCGGATCGGCATTTGGTCGCCAAACAATGTCGAGTGGGTTGTTACTCAATTTGCGACAGCGAAGGCCGGAATTGTCCTAGTGAACATAAACCCAGCGTACCGAATTGGCGAACTTGAATACGCGCTAAATAAAGTTGAGTGCAAGGGCTTAGTTCTTGCCGAGCAGTTCAAAAGTTCCAACTACGTTGAGATGATCAATAAGCTCGCGCCGGAATTATCACAGTGCCGTCCTGGCGCACTGTCGAGCACAAAATTACCTCACTTGAAATCCGTCATGTGCATTTCCGACAAAGCACACCAGGGAATGTATCGATTTGACGAAGTCGCAGCATCCGGATCAGACGAGCACTCGCAGCAGCTCACTGCGATCAAGGCCACCTTGCAACCAGATGATCCGATAAACGTGCAGTTCACGAGTGGCACGACGGGCATGCCAAAGGGCGCGACGCTAAGCCATTTCAACGTCGTCAATAACGGTTACTTTGTCGGTCGAGCAATGCGCTTTACGCAATCCGACCGCCTGTGTATTCCAGTACCGCTGTATCACTGCTTCGGTATGGTGATGGGTGTCCTCACGTGCGTGACGAGCGGTTCGACGATGGTGTTTCCGGATGAGGCTTTCGACCCTGCCTCCGTGCTAAGTGCGATCGCTGAGGAGAAGTGCACTGCGCTACATGGCGTACCCACGATGTTTATCGCCGAGCTCGACCATGCTGATTTTAAAAATTATGATCTGAGTTCCTTGCGAACAGGCATCATGGCAGGTGCGCCGTGTCCGGTAGAAGTGATGAAGCGGGTTTTCGACGAGATGCATATGCGTGAAGTGACAATCGCCTATGGCATGACCGAAACCAGCCCCGTGAGTTTCCAAAGTAGTACTGACGATCCAATGGATAAACGCGTGTCAACCGTTGGTCGGATCCACCCGCATGTCGAGGTAAAAATCGTCAACGAAGAAGGTCAAATCGTGCCACGCGGTGAAAAAGGCGAATTATGCACGCGCGGTTATAGCGTTATGCGCGGATATTGGAATGAGGTAGAAAAAACTGCGGAGTCGATTGATCCGGCCGGGTGGATGTACACAGGCGATCTTGCAATCATCGATGAAGAGGGGTTTTGCAATATCGTTGGGCGCGTTAAAGATATGATCATTCGTGGTGGCGAGAACGTTTACCCGCGCGAAATTGAAGAGTACCTCTATCGTCATCCGCAGGTTCAAGATGTTGCAGTATTCGGCGTGCCAGATAAAAAATTCGGCGAACAAGTCGCTGCCTGGATAAAATTGCGCGAGGGTCAGTCACCAAGCGAAGACGATATTCGCAATTATTGTCGCGAGCAAATTGCGCACTACAAGGTGCCCGCGTACATTCGCTTCGTCGACGAGTTCCCGATGACGGTCACGGGTAAAATTCAGAAATTTATGATGCGCGATAAAATGATCGAAGACTTGGGGTTGATCATCGATAAGACAGCGTAATCGTTAAGCCAGGATGGCTTGTCCGGGTTTGGCTGATGCGTACTCCTACCGTGAGGAGCGAGCTCCGAAAGCCGGCGACCACGAATTACCGTGGCCGCCGAATCGCGAGAATTAACGCTAAGCCCGTTCGCGACTCCACTGATCAAACGTCTTGCCGTCATCGGCGAGCTGCTCGAGTAACGGCGCGGGAGTCCAATACAGATCCCCGTAGCGCTTGCGATATTTCAGCATCGCGTCGCGGACGTTTTTCAACCCCACGGTATCCGCATAACACATCGGGCCACCCCGGTAACGCGCCATCCCGTAACCGTTTGCGTAGACCACGTCGATGTCGCTTGGGCGCAGTGCGATGCCCTCTTCCAGAATCAGCGCGCCTTCGTTGATCATCGAATAGAACAAGCGTTCGATGATTTCTTCATCGTTGATGTCGATTTGGGCTACACCTAGCGCTTTGGCCTCAGCTTTGGCAAGGGCGGCGACGGCTGGATCGGCAACGGCGTTGCGGCCTTCATACTTGTATATCCCGGCGCCGGATTTTTGCCCCAAGCGGCCTTGCTCGACAAGCTTGGTGATCATCCGAAAGAACACGCGATCGTCAGGTCGGTCTATCCATTCGTTGCGGACCTTTTCCAAGACATCTAAGCCGGATAAATCCGAAACACCATTCGGTCCCATTGCCATACCCCAATCGAACGCAACTTGGTCGATTCGTTCCGGCGCGACACCTTCCAAGATCATCAACTGGGATTCGCGGATATAGGGAAAGAACATGCGGTTTGCGACAAAACCAAAACAACAACCGACAAGCACCGCGACTTTCCGAATCGTTTTGGCCATCGCCATAGAAGTCGCGATCACGTCTTTAGCGGTTTTTTCGCCACGGACTATTTCAAGTAGGGTCATCACGTTAGCTGGAGCGAAAAAATGCAAGCCGATCACATCTTGCGGACGCTTAGTGCTCGCCGCGATCTCATCGATATCCAACGTCGAGGTATTCGACGCAAGGATCGCGCCGGGTTTGCAAACTCGGTCTAAGGTCGCGAAAATTTCCTTCTTGAGAGCCATATTTTCGAATACCGCTTCGATCACAATATCGACATCAGCGAGCGCGTCGTAATCTAAGGTCCCAGTGATCATCGACATGTGCTTCTCAAGCTGGGCTTCGGTCATGCGACCCTTCTTCACCACGACTTCGTAGTTACCACGGATAATTTTCAACCCGCGATCCAACGCTTCCTGATTTACTTCCTTAAGTAATACCGGAATGCCGACGTTGACAAAGTTCATCGCGATTCCGCCACCCATCGTCCCACCACCTACAATGGCGACGGTTTCGAGTGTTCGAACCGGCGTATCTTTAGGGACATCCGGTATTTTACTGATCTCACGATCGGCGAAAAAAAGATGCCGCTGGGCTTTGGAATGGGTCGACGCCATACATTCCATGAATAATTCAATTTCGCGTAAAACCGACTCGCTGTAGGGTTGCGATACGGCAGCCTCGACGCATTTGACGATTTGTTCGGGGGCGAAAAACCCGCGCGTTGCGCGCGCCATGTCTTTGCGATAGTCGGCAAAGAATCCGTCTGGCAATGACGCTGGGTCGATCACGATTTCACTGATTCGACGGGGTAGCGCGCCTTCGCTGAGCAGTCTACGGGCATACGCCTTCGCACCATCGAGTAGTTCTCCTTCGATAATCTCATCAATAGCCCCGCGTTTGTGCGCTACGTCCGCAGGCATTGGCGCCCCCGATATCATGACGTCGAGTGCGTCTTTAACGCCAATTAAGCGCGGCAAACGTTGGGTCCCGGTCGCCCCAGCCAGCAATCCAAGGAGTACCTCTGGGAGGCCAACTTTTGCTGTCGGTACTGCGCATCGGTAGTGACACGCCATCGCAGTTTCAAAGCCGCCACCTAGTGCCGTGCCGTGAATAGCGGCAACAATGATTTTTGAACACGCTTCCATTTGCGCGACGACTTTCGGTAGCCACGGCTCCTCAATGGGCTTATCAAATTCCGTAATATCGGCGCCAGCGATGAACGTGCGGCCTGCACAAATTAGCACCGCGGCTTTGGCTTTCGAATCAGCCTCAAACTGGGCGAAGGCTGCGGCTAAACCCTGGCGAACGGGCAGAGACAATGCGTTGACGGGCGGATTGTCAACGGTAATAACGGCAATATCACCGTCACGGTCATAAGTAACTACGTCAGCCATTTATCGAATTCCTTCTAGCTTGGATTGGCGCTAATGATTAGCTTAGGGGCGAACCCGCTGCACGAGGTCACGAATTATACCGGTCGGGTCCGGCTTAGGGCTAGCGCGCTCGACGAAGTAGGTGCAATTACTCCGCCCAAGGGGATTAGTGGTTGGTGTGACAAAATGGGTGTCAGCTTGTGGCCTAGTTAAGCTAAGGCGGTTGCGTTTCCGTAGATGCTACTCGCGATAAGGGCGTCCATTTTGCGCAACCGGCGGCTAATTTCACGCACAATGTTCATCAGAATAATGATGAATACGTCCTTATCACGCACGTAGATTTCATACATATCCTCATTACTTAGGGTCCAGACATTAAGCTGCTCCAAAGCCCGAACCGAAGCTGAACGACGTTGTACGTCGACCAGCTCCATTTCACCAAAGGTGTCGCCCGCGCTCAATATCGCGAGTAGGCGGCTTGGCGGCGTCGCATCCGTGTTTTTCAAAACCTCGACCTTGCCTTGTCGAATAAAGAACATTCGACTGCCTTGCTCACCTTCTTTAACGACGTAGGCGCCCTTTTCGTAAGACGCTTGCTTGAACAGTGAAATAATCATGGCCAAGCCTTCGTCGGACACCCCGCCGAAGAGCGCGTGTGATTGTAGGTCTTGCGTCTTGATCATATGACTTTCTCCATCATTGACGGTGATTGCGTCGCGCGGCGCCGGACCTTGAATCAGCTAGTAACCAGCGCGAACTTTCGCCTCGAGCAAGCTTTCTGCATTACGGCTGAACTCGTTCACATCGCTGTATCGTCCCGGATGATCGATTCCTGTTGCGCCAGCCTCACCGAGTTCGCGAAGGCGTTCGGCGGCGGCGCCGATATCATCAAGCGGTAGATGAATTAATGGGATAATTTCTGGCTTGGGCTTGCCCGCGGCGCTCATTCTCGCGCTCAGATCCGTTGCATGTTCACGTATCTGTGCCGCGTCTAAGTTCATCGGCATCCAGCCGTCAGCGAGTTCCGCAGCCCTCGGAATCGCATTTTCAGGCGCGCCGCCGATTAATATTGTCGGCCGCTGGGGTCGCGGTTTAAATAGAAATCGTTGACCATTGAGCTCAACTTCATCGTTGGCGAAGCATTGATGAATAAATCGTAATGTCTCATCCGTTATGACGCCGCGGCGCGTTCGATCGACGCCTAGCGCGTTAAATTCGGCTGCCATCCATCCAACACCGAAGCCGACGCATAATCGTCCGCCCGAAAGTTCTTGAATCGACGCCAACCACTTCGCGGTCGGTAATGCCGCCCGATACGGTGCGATAAGCACGGAAACACCGAGCCGAACATGGCTCGTCATGCCAGCCGCGAACGCTAACGTCGCCAGCGGGTCAACGTAACGGCCACCCGATCCTTCGGCTTCGTCGGGCGGTATCGCGATATGGTCGAGTACCCATAAATCATCGATGCCCATGGTGTCTGCAGCTTTGGCGCAGTCAGTAATCGTCGATCGCGTTGATGCGGGTCCAGAATTTCGTAAGAACATTCCCATTCGCATATTGCATACCCTCCATTGCCTTGTTCAAACAACGCGCGCTCAATCGAGCGTTGCGACGAGCTCACAGACTTGTTCGAGAACGCCGTATTTTTCTGATTCTTTAGTGCCTTCGAATCGCGCACAGAGACAATTCACGCCAGCGTTCTTATACGCTTGAAAGCGCTCGCGAATCATCGCCGGGGTACCGACCGCGCCGAAAAGTGTCACGAGTTTATCGGGAACCCGCGCTCGCGCTGCGTCGCGTTGACCTGCCATCCACAAAGATTGCACAGCTTTTGCGTCCTCATCGTAACCCGCACGACGGTAAGCGTCGTTGTAAAAATTTGTTTTCACCGATCCCATAGCGCCTAGAGAAAACGCCACCGCAGCTTTGCGCTCGCTGATGAGGCGTTCGACGTCCTGTCCAATCGATACGTGACAGGCGACTTGCAGATCGACCTCCGTGAGGCGTCGCCCAGCATCGTCCGCCCCTTGAGCGATGTAATCTAAGTGCGCGAAAGCGTGCTCAGGTGAGAATGACGTCCCTAACCAACCATCAGCAGCGGCGCCGGTGTAGCGCAGCGCGCGCGGCCCCAAGGTCGCTAAATAAATCGGCAACTCTGGTTTGGGTGCGCAATCTAGTCGCAAGCTTTTTCCCTCTCCGCTCGGTCGGGGGAGTTCGTGGTAGGTGCCCCGATATTCAATTTTTTCGCCACGCAATGCCAGCCTGACAATGTCAACGGTTTCCTTCAAGCGGCTCAGCGCACCAGTGTACGCGGCGCCATGCAAACCTTCGACGACCTGTGGCCCACTCGTGCCGAGACCTAAGGTAAACCGCCCTTGCGATAAGGTATCGAGTGTTAATGCAGTCATCGCAATCATGACCGGGGTGCGTGTACTAACTTGAATGATGCCCGTGCCGAGTCGAATGCGCTGCGTCTTAGCTGCCAAGTAAGCCAAGGGGCTGACGGCATCGGTTCCCCAGGCTTCGTGCGACCAAGCGTAATCGACGCCAAGCTTGTCAGCGTGTACGACGAAATTCGTCATGTCCTGCAAATTTTCATTGTCGATTGCACCAACACTTATCGCTAATTTCATCTGTAAATTTTCATCCAATAAACCCGTTTTGTTTCCTGCGAGTGACCGCAACTAAGGTAGCAGATCTGCCGAACACTGGAATCCGGAACTTGCCAGTCGATAGCGTTGACAGGCATCGTCTGATGTCTCCTAATCGAGGTTAACGTCAACCGCGTGATAGGTCTCGCTCGGCCGTTCAAGCATTCGGACTGACGTCTCTAAGCACTACGATTCTACGACCTTAAGGAATTACACTATCCCAAGTGGTTAGGCGTCATGCGCATCTAGTGAGCGTGCGACAGAGTGCGACTTAAGCTGACGGTTCGCGGCAAACGCTTAGAATTTTCTCTGGCATAGGCTAAGGAAATTATTGACCGGCGTGGCCTGAACCTGGCAGACAGCGCCACGCGTATCCTGTTTTACGCGTAAAAATTAAAAAATGTATAAGAAAAATTAATCATTAATATTAAATATTTAAAATAAATATGTAATCTGATACATGAAGTTTCGAGAGATGCATTTACTTGTGGTTAAGAATCCTCATCGCCCTCGAATAAACTACGCGTCGTCGGAACACCCGTTGGACATTCGTATGACCTCAATGGAAGCTAGTAATGACTAAGATTGATTCAAGTATCGATATTCGATCAGCCGAATTTGCTGAGAACACGGCAGCGATGTCGGCCTTAGTTGAAGAACTGAGACGCAACGCCGCTTCGGTCTCCCGAGGCGGCGACGAAAAATCGCGGGAGCGACATTTAAGTCGTGGCAAGTTGTTACCTCGCGATAGGGTCGATACCTTGCTAGATCCAGGCTCGCCATTTTTGGAGC
>JAQCEL010000171.1 GCA_027618655.1 Pseudomonadota bacterium
CGAACTCGCCCAGACTCATACCTGAATTGGAATTGACTGCCACCGATCAGGATATCTTGTTAGGCAGGTGATGCGCTGCAAGCTCGGATGATGATGACAAGACGCTCAGCACCCCACGTCTTGACCATAAGCTTCTGTGTACAATCTGAATCGGTCGATGACTTGCTTAACGCCATGGCTTGCGCAGGTGTCAAATTAGGGTGTACGCCACCGCCCCGCGGGAAAACAATGGGCACCTCGTTCAGACCGCTCACTTGCCCACACTCCCAGCGCGATTTCCGCTGCGGGTCGAGCGCGAAAGTAGGTATTCGACGCAGCAATTGTTGGTTCGCAACCCTGAGTTCGACCTTCACGAGATGCAAACCAAGACAGCGATGAATGCCGGTACCTAAGGTGAGATGCCGATTCGGCGATCGGTTGGCGATCAAGTTATCAGGATATGGAAATTCGCGTGGATCGCGATTTGCGAGCTGCGCGACCAAACAAATGTGCTGGTTCTTTTGCATCGCAACCCCGTGCATGCTGACATCGTTTTCGACCACGCGGAAAATGACGGCTGGCACATACAGTCGTACAAACTCTTCAACTGCTGCTGGTATCCGAGCGCCCCGGCAAGGATCGTGGCGATAGAAGACAAACCATTTTGAGATGCGATCGATGAAGGCCGTTTTATCGTGGCCCACTGCGCTTGTGGCGCGAGTTACTTACGCTCTCAGACCTGCTTGCGATGTCGAGCAAGTGCGGATTCGCTGTGCTGGAAACCTGCTTCACGTAATGCAACGGTGCGTACTTTTGTCGTGTTCGACAAACCCTATCACCCGTTTTTTGCAGAGCGGCTACCTTACGTCGTTGGGGTTGTTAGCTTACAAGAAGGTCCGGAAATGATTACGAACGTGATTGACGGTGACGTTGAAAAATTATCGAGCGGCCAAGCTCTGGAAATTATTATTGTCGAGCGTGGCGGCCAGAAGATCCACCAAGCAGCTGTGCGATCCAATCCATAGCAGCAAAGCAAACCAGCGTTATTCTTTCTATAGTACGGTTCGTCGACTCACTCAATAGTGCTAGGTGATGCTGGCGCTAGGAGCCTGTCGGCATCAAGCTGATAAACTGATTTGCGTCTAACGAGACAGTTTTACTGCAACGCTCACTCATATTGCACGGCCATGCCGTGTATGAATTTCCAGCCAGCTTGCACGGAACTGAAATTCAATAGGGTCCTATCTAGCCGACTCGAGGGGATTATTCAGACCCCGATAGTTGCTAGCGAGGATGAAAAAGCCGGGGGTGAACATGGATCGCTTAGCAAATAAGATCGCAGTTGTCGTTGGTGCTGGGCAGACTCCTGGCGCGACGATTGGTAACGGGCGCGCAACAGCGATCCGGTTCGCGGAAGAAGGCGCAAAAGTCTTACTCGTCGATCGCAATGGCGAATCGGCCGAGCAAACCTTAGCGATGATTCACGAGCGCGGCGGCTCCGGCAGCGTGCTAGTTGCGCAAGTAACGGACGAAGCGCAGTGCAAATCAATCACTGATACATGCGTTGAACGCTATGGCCGAATGGACATACTGCACAATAACGTTGGCATCGGCACGCACGATAGTGGTCCAACCTCGATCACAGAAGAAGTATGGGATCAGATATTTAACGTGAATCTCAAAGCGATCATGTTTACGTGCAAATACGCGCTACCAGTCATGCGCAAACAAGGTTTCGGGTGCATCATTAATATTTCTTCCATTGCAGCAATTTGCGAAGTCGGTCTAGTGAGCTACAAAGCGTCTAAAGCTGCCTTGAATGCCTATACGCACAGCTTAGCAACCGGCAGCGCAAAGTTTGGGGTCCGTGCCAACGTGATCATGCCTGGACTAATGAATACGCCAATGGCCATCGAGGGCTACGTGGCTGCTGGTCATGATCGCGATGCCTTAATCGCACGACGGAACGCGAGTGTGCCACTCGGCAATGTCATGGGATCGGCATGGGACGTCGCGAACGCCGCCTTGTTTCTCGCGTCCGACGAAGCGAAGTTTATTACAGGTGTGTGCTTACCCGTAGACGGTGGTCAGTCGGCTCTCATTGGTTGAGTGCGCGATAGTTAATCCATGGTTACGCGTTAAGAGCGGATTCGGTCGCCGGATCACCTTTGATGCGCGTGTGTTCCATCACGCGCACCTCGCGATGGTCATAAGGGCACGCCCGATGTAACACACAACGATTATCCCAAACCGCCACATCACCTACTTGCCACGTATGCTTGAATGTTCGCGGCGGTTCGCAAGTGAGCGACATTAATTTGTTGAGTAAGGCTTCTGCCTCGTCATCCTCTAGACCCGGGATACGACCTGCATGACGGCCAATATACAGCGCAGTTCGGCCCGTGACGGGGTGCACTTTCGTTAACGGTCGCAACGGTGGCTCACCTTCGAAAAATCCGTAACCTGCTCCGACAGCCACTTTATGACCAATTTTCGCTTGCGACACGAAATAGGAATGGTAGGCGTTGAGATTCGCGATCTTTTGCTTCATGTCCTCGTCGAGCGCGTCGTAAGCCGCACGCGGATCCGCCCATTGCGTCTCACCTCCAGCAGATGGCAAGACATGCGCGGACAAAACCGAGGCTTTAGCAGCCAGCGGCATGTACGAGCTGTCCGTATGCCAACCTTCGTTACCCATCAACAGTTTCATTTGGTGTGAATCTTCATCGATTAAAGCACCGGTGCCGTCTTGGTTGGATACGGGAATGGTTTTTAGATTCTCGACCAAAATCTCCAATTCACCGAAGCGTTGCGCAAACGCGATCTGTGCCTGGGCGGACAAATGCTGACCCGGAAAAATCAGTACGCCGAATTCATAGAAGGCAGATTCAATCGCTTGCCAACTTGCGTCATCTAATGAGCTTAAGGAAACGTTTGTGATGGTCGCGCCCAAGGTCGCGTCGGTGGGTTGAATAGTTAGCGGCATTATTTTCTACTCATAGGGGCATACTGGCTAGTATTCCATCGGTCATGTGATCACGTCCACTCATCCGTAATCGGGCTCGCACTCTCGGCAATTCGCCCCGGCATTGTTCCTGGTCGTACGCGATCCCACGACGATCGCCTTGAAACGGGTCGAGGTATCCCGAAGGCGCGTTTCAGGGCTCATCGATCGTTCCCAGATCCCAAGCTCTGCAAATTAGCAGCCGATTATTGCCGAGCCAGGTTCGATTCCGGTCTATACTGTGCCGGCAATATGAAATCCACGCTAGACAATTCTTCTGAGGAGGCAGTGCATGGCAACTGCAGTAACAATTGACCTTTCGATCGATCCCGCGCGTAAGGGTGAGTTTTTGGGCTTTATAAAAGGCATCGCCCCGGATACCCGCAGTTACGCAGGGTGCATTTCATTCGACATTTGGACAGACCAGGACAAGCCGGGCCACGTATTATTCTACGAATTGTGGGATTCGCGTGGGCACCAAGAAAAATATCTGGCCTGGCGCACCGAAACCGGATTAATGGATAAGCTTGGCCCGTTTCTCACCGCGCCGCCGACCATTAGTTATTTAGATAAATTTGACGGCTAGGGCGCTAACCATTCGCTGGGCGACGAGGACTCTTCCTCGTCGTGTGCCAGCCCAATCCCCACCGTTTGGCGATTTCCAATCGCGGCATAAAACTTAAGCTAGGCTTTATGTTGCGGTGGCCGTGATTTCCGCAACGCAGGATTCGCAGCATCCAGATCGGCTTGAACGTCGCTCTGCGATCGGCGGTAGATGAGCTCACGACCTTTCAAGCTGCCCGCGTAGGCCATGCCGTTGCGCGTCGGTAGCAGATCACATTTCATGCTGTGCACGCCTTCGCCTAGTACGACTTGAATTTTGTTCGCTGTCTTACTGAATACGACCACGGCTAGCGATTGGCCCGTTTCAAGCTCGACCATAATTTTTTCATGTTCCATTGCGCGAGTCCTTTGGATTGATAATTTAGCTAAGCAGATGGACGGTCATAAAGCGACATCGCCTTTGAGCAAGCGTTGTGCAATCGTGCGATTGAGAATTTCGTTCGTGCCATCGGCGACGTTAACAATCCGCAATGAGTGCCAAGCATGGGTTAATCCGAGTTCATTGGTAAAGCCCATTGCGCCGTGCGCTTGGATCGCCTGGTCGACCGCACGAAAGCCTACTTGCACGGAATAGGCCTTGGCCATACTGAGCTCCTTGATTGCGCTGTGCCCTTGGTCGAGCAAAGTTGCCGCGTTTAGACCCATCAAATGAGCGGCATGTAATTCTGTCGCGGATTCGGCCAACGGAAACGTCACGCCCTGATAGTTCGCAATCGTCGCGCCAAAAGCCTCACGCGTGTTTGCGTAATCAAGCGCTTTTTCGAGCGCCCAGCGTCCATAACCCACCGAGCGCGCAGAATTGTAAATGCGTCCGAGCGACACGCCATACAGTGCCGCTTTGAATCCCTCATTCAATTCTCCAACCACCTGCCACGGTTCGACATACAGATCGTCGAACGCTAATTCAGCTTCGTCACCGCCGATGTGCCCGAACAGGCGAATCACGCGTTGCACGTTAAATCCGGGCACATCAGTCGGCACGATAAAGGCACTGATCCCGCCTTGCTTTGTCCGCGCTTTCTCCGCGTCCGTGATCGCGAATAACACGCAGTAATTCGCTACTGCTGCGTTGCTTGTCCAGATTTTACGACCGCTAATGCGCCACCCATCGCCATCTTTCACCGCGCGCGTCTTCAACATTGAAGCGTCTGATCCTGCGTTGGGTTCCGATAAACCGAAACACATCGATTTTGATCCATCCATGAGTCCTGGCATGAAGCGTTCACATGCTTGTTCGGTAACTTTTTCTAACAAGCGACTCGGACCGAACGCCCAGTGTGACAACGCGTAGAGCATCAACCAGTTTTGTGGGCCGCAGCGATGAAATAGCGCTTCCCAGGCAACGTAGTAAGCGAGATGTCCGAGTCCTGCCCCGCCGATCGTCTCAGGCGCACACATGTGATAGAAACCCGCGTCAGCAGACGCCATGCGTACCTCTCGAATGAGGGCGACGACTTCGTCAGAGAAGCGACCATCCTCGCGATAAACGGCTCGCGGGTCCTCAAACAAGGCGTGATTTTTGGCGTGACGAGGAATTACTTCATGTTCGACGAAGTTCAAAATGCCGTCCGTTGCGGCGACTATTTCCTCAGGCAAAGCAGTAGCAATGGCGTTCACGGGTTCTCCCTCCGTCGCAATTAAGCAGTTAAAAAAGCGGGATCGTACGACGGTCCGTTCGTCGCGCGATAAGAATTTCCTACGTTTAACGCATGCTGTCGATCTTGCTCTGCATACGACGCATGCCCTTCAGCCAACGTTCTAAATCATTAGTTTTGCGTTCCATCCAAGTCTGCGCGATTGGATCGGTCAAGATAAGAAACTGCTCGGCTTCGACTGCCGCGACGATTTGCGCTGCGACTTCTTCAGGTTCTTTGATCGGCCCGGCGGCGACCGTCGCGAATGCGGAATCACCGTTATTTAGCATCGGTGTATTAACGCCAAGCGGTGGCAACAAAGACACGCGAATGCCTTTATCGTGATAAGTAACAGACAGCCATTCGGCCAAACCAACCACCGCGTGTTTCGTTACTGCGTAGGGCAAGTTCCCGTGTGAAGTGAGGATCCCAGCCATCGAAGCGGTATGGATCAGATATCCGGATCCGCGTTCCAGCATTGACGGCAGAACCGCTCGCACAGCGAACACATGAGCCATTAAATTGACCTGCCATTGATCCTGCCAAACGTCGATTGGCGTATCGAGCGGCCCACGACCCGTAGCGATACCTGCGTTACTAAAAAACACATCGATCGGACCGAGTTCCTTTTCAGCCTGCCGGACTAAAGCATTGACGGCATTCTCATCCGCTACATCACAAGGAATCGCGAGCCCGTCAATTTCTGTGGCGAGGCGCCGAGCGCCGTCGGCATTAATATCCGTAACGACAACTTTTGCACCGGCTGCTGCAAATGCGCGACATGTGGCGGCACCGATGCCACTTGCGCCGCCCGTGACAATTGATACTTTTCCATTCAAATCCATGTCAACTCCTCTTGCTCTTGCTCTTGCTCTTGCTCTTGATCACTAATGCCGCGCGCTATTGTAAGCATTACTGCAGGTTTTCATGCACACGATGACGACTGCTTGGCCGTTTTCGCGACGACGCTTTGGCGAGGTAGCTTTTCGAACTCGCCGCTCGTCATGGGTTCTCAGCGTGCGACCCAGCTTTGGCACCCCGCATTACGCAGCGTAATAAATTGGCTACAATCCCTTTTGAGAATTTCGTCGTCCCTTCGGGATAACCCAAGGCACCGGCAGCCACCAACAGAAAAGGTTCTGCGCATGATCAAGAAAGCTTATGTTGATACACCAAGCGGCCAGATCCATTACTACTATGGTGGCCCGGCTGATCAAACGCCAATCATATTTATGCATCAAAATGTGAGTGGCGCGAAAACCTACCTCCCAACGTTAACGCAACTCGCCGAGAAACATCACTGCATCGCGCTCGATCTACCTGGCTTCGGCGGTTCGTTTGATCCGCCAGAATTTGATTCTATTAGCCGACTGCAAGAGTACACACTCGAATTTATCGACGCGCTTGGCATTCAAGAATTCCATACTTTCGGTAATCATACGGGCGCTGCCATGGCGGCCGAGATGGCATCGTTATATCCAGATCGAGTGAAGACTTGCATGATGATGGGGGCAACATTATTAACCGAAGAACAAGCCGTGCCATTTCGTGAGACCTTTAGCGGCTCGGTCGGACCATCGCACGACGCCGCTTACCTAAAGATCACCTGGGACTACATCTACAAACTCGGCGGAAACCTCGATCTAGACAACATGAACGACGAGCTGTCGGCGGCGCTGCGTGCGTGGAAAGTGCGTGGGATGATCTATCGGTGCGTGTGGGACTATCGCTTTGACCTATTTATCCAAGGTATCAAGTGCCCGACCTTACTCATTTGCGCGCCCGATGATGTGTTGTACATCGGCCATCAAAATACCGCTGCCGCGCTACCACACGCGAAAGTAGTGGACGTGAGGGGGACAAATTTCGAACCGTATTTCGATCCGGATGGTGTGAGTCGAGGGATCATCGAATTTTTGGCCGACAGCGGTTTCGCATAGCCGACGTTGTGCGACGAAATTAAATTTTACTGCGAGTTTCGCGCGGGAAAATAGTCGCTGACGTCACCGCTAACTTCGTCTACGCTTAAGCCCTTCACGTCACTCATCGACGAATCGACGGCTTCCTTGCGCAGAGAGATGCGTAGCCCATCGATGAGGTCGCGCTCAAATTGTTTGTCTGCAATTCTCGGCACAATCACCGGGAAACTACCACGCGACAGCAGACTGTCATCGAGCAGTATCATCGGGACGCCCTTATTAAGGCTAATAATCTTGAGGAACACGGCGTAGTAAGTTCCGATCAAGCCGTATTTATCATCTCGTTGGACTTGATCGATCAGCTTATCTTTTGATAGCGACAAAATATTGTCACGGATCCGATGATCGGTATCACTCAGGGCAAGACCATCGAACCAAGACCCATAAAACGTCATGCTGTTTGTCCAATGAATCCCAAGTTTCGGATCAGGCATTCCGACCCGACCGATAATTTTCGGATTCGCATCCTCGACGCTACCGATCTTCTCCAGGGCCAGGTTATCGCCGCTGGTCGTCAACCGGTTGATCGTCAACGAATCGGCTTTTTTTAACGCGATATATGTCTTCTTTAGTCCGATGATTGACAAGGCTTTAGTGATATTAAGGCGAGAAAATGCAGCCATTGTGTGTCTCTGTCGATACCTCGGGTAGTTCAAATGTTGCGAATTAAATAAGCACGCGAACAAAGACCGTCCGTGATCAACAAGCATGGCGCCTACGAGCGTGACGATATCCTAAAATTTCAAACGAATATGTAAAATTCTGTTTCAATGCCCTCGCCTTACAGTCGCCTACTACATTAAGCGATTAAGCCGTCCGGGTATTCTGGAAATTGTTCGATCGCTTCCGGCAACGCTAACCAGGGTTGCCCGCTCGAACACCAGAGGCTGAAAGTTGGCTTGAGACGTGATTTATCGTCAACTGTACCGCCCATCATCGAACGAATATTTGGGTAGCGATCGAGTGTGATCATGACAGCGGATCCGCACAGCGCGCAGAAATGTCGGCTCAGTGCCGCACCATCAGGATCGTTAACGGTGTACACGCTGAGATCACCTTGCTCAATACGCACTGCATTTTGCGGATACACGACAGCGATTAAAAATGCCGAACCGGATTGTCGTTGACAACGGTCGCATTGGCACAAGCCCATGCTTTCTGGTTCTCCTCGGCAACGATAACGTACTGCCCCACACAAACAGGCACCGGTTAAGTCTTCCGCCACAATTGTTACCTCGCTGGCTGTGATGGCGTTCAAGCTTAGCGCGAAAACAAACCACCTCCTAGGTTTGGGGTGCAGGCTTATAGGTAATAGAAGCGGGATTCCGCGAGATCGAGTAGTTCCTTGGTTTCGATATTGCCAGACAATGCTCGCGACTTCTGATCCTCCACGAAGAAACGATTAGCTGCGCATTGAACATGCTGGACAGCGATCTCTAATGGAGACCACAGACGTCTTGGTAAGTGCTTCGTCCTTTTAAGTCCGCATGCATTGCTCAACGAAATGCAAATCGATGTAGCAATGAATGCTGCGTATCACTCGGGGACCCGAGGTTCGCGCTTTTGTTTGGCATCACGTTCATTTTGAAGTACAGCGTTTTCCGTTTTTCGTTTTTTATTTTCCGCCTCCATCAGCGCGAGGCGTTCTGTCTCAACTGAGAGCGCGGGGTATTCCTTTAACAAATCTGACAACCACCCCATAATTTGGTACCTCGCTGATGCACTCTGACGCCTTGTTAGCCTTATCCGGGTGCTCGATTCCGAGCGCGTTGAGCAGGAGCTTACCATAGCACCCGCAGAACAAATCCGGTTCGACACACGCTCCAACCGCAATCTCAGATCCTTGGAGTTACCCGGCTTAAGAGAAAAAACCATGGACGTCGACGCTGCGCAATATCCCTGATGCCTTGTTAACCTGCTGTTGGTGATGTCCCAGTGAAGCGACGGCGCAACGAGGACGCTATCAGCTTAGGCAATTTACTAGCAGCCTGTCGGACTTAGGCAATCGTAGCGAGCAGGGCGGGAAAACGAGCCAAAAAATGTGCGATTTTGAGGAGCGTAGTGGTT
>JAQCEL010000172.1 GCA_027618655.1 Pseudomonadota bacterium
ACATCGTCGCTGCGTGGGTGTAGCCGCCGTCCGCACCGTCGATGAAATGAATGTGTTGATCTTCTCGATTGCGCACGTAACACGACATGATACTGGCCGACGTCGCATACAAGCCGTAAAGAATCGCCCCTGTGGCTTCCATTCGATCCAATTCCGCCGTCAGTTGCTGCCGTTGTTGGGCGGTGCCCGCGATCACTGTATTAATGCGTCCGTCGATCGTTAGCGTGTCCGATAACTCCGGCACACTGGCGACATAGCCTTGGCCATCAGCGGTGTAGCGCATAAACGCCGGGCCGATAACCGCCGTGCGAAACCAGTGCTCAATGGCATAGCGCCAATCGAAGCGACCGAGCTTCACGCGCGTTTCCTTCCCGATCGCTGCCGTGCTCGAATCGAGCTGTAGGCGTTCTTTCGAAATCGGGTTGCGCGCCGGCCGTGGGCCGTAAATGTCATCTATATAATCGATAACGGCTTTCAAAACTGAGGCGGAAACTGCTTGGTTCAAGACGTTCACGAGTAAGCAGACGACTTCGCCGGTTTCAAGCGGTGGTCGGATCCGATCCCACCGACATTCCATACCGGTTAAATCGAGATTTGATTCGTCATCCATCACAATCGGATCGCGCTTTTCATGCCGAGATTTAATCAGCTTCTCGGCGAACACGAGCCCGCCACCGATGACGATCGGGATCGAAAACGCCTTGTTGCGGACAAGCTTCGCGATATCGATTGAATGTCCTTGCTCGATGACGGTCGCGACTTGCACTGATCCGACTCTCAACGTCATCGCGTAGTTATGCATCGTATTGCGGGAATGTTCCTCGAGCGCATGGAGAATTTCGACAAGTAATTTCTCTGGCACTAATAAAGTGGCACCATCGCCGCCAAAGAAGAAAGGCACTTCGATACTTTTTGCGTAGGCAATATTCAACGCCGCGATGATGCTGCCAGTTGCAATCAGGTTAATCGTCTCATGACGAACCGAGGCGACGAGTTCCGTTGAACCCTTGATATCAGTTACGACGACATGCCAGTCGCCAGGCACTGATCGGAAGTGCTGCGATTCGGCCAACAAACCGCTAACTGACAGGCGCTGTTCGTGTAGTTGCGTATAAAAATCTTTGGAACTCATGGTGCGGTAATATTTTATTGTGACGCCCAGAGCGGGATCTTATCTGGCTTTTAGGTCAATGTCCGAGCTTGGCAACGCGTGTCAAATTCGCTGGTCATGGGGGTCGCGATCAACGCGCACATAAAACCATAATTGTGCTAATTTACCGGTCGGCGAAATCGTCACGACCAGCGTTGCGGAGTCCGTCCAAACTTCGTCCCAAGCACCCCGACATGCGGGTCCACGCTAACTGGCCAGACTGTTACACAGGAGGACAAACATGAAGATCGGTGTCGTCTATCCGCAAATAGAATTAGGTGGCGATCCGCGCGCAGTGCGTCGTTTCGGCGAGGCTACGGAGCGCTTGGGTTACGATCATTTACTCGCCTACGATCACGTCGTCGGCGCACCTCACGATCGCGAGCCGAAACTTAGGGGCCCTTACACGGATAAGGATCCCTTTCACGACCCCTTCATCATGTTCGCCTACTTAGCTGGCATCACTGAGCGCATTGAATTTGCCACGGGGGTGATCATTCTCCCGCAACGCCAAACGGCACTCGTCGCCAAACAAGCTGCTGATCTGGATCTGCTCTGCGGTGAACGTTTGCGTCTTGGTATCGGGGTTGGCTGGAACTACGTTGAATACGATGCCTTAGGCCAAGATTTTAAAACCAGGGGTGCGCGCGCCGACGAACAGATTGAACTGCTGAGGCGTTATTGGAGCGAACCTTTAGTCAGTTTTAATGGGCGCTTTGATCAAGTCGATCGTGGCAATATCTTACCGCGACCGAAGCGACGTCTGCCTATTTGGATAGGCGGTTTCAAAGAAGCGGCATTCCGACGCGCTGGCCGTTTTGGCGACGGGTTTATATTCGCCGGCAATAATGCACTCGAATGCTGGGCCAGAATTGAACATCACTTAGGCGAAGCTGGCCGTAGCACCGATGGGTTCGGCCGCGATCTGGTCACCAATTCTGCTAATACTTTGGACAAATCCGTGGATGCAGTAAAGCATTGGCGCGACAACGGTGGCACTTTAGAAAGGACCCAAACGATGTTGATGTCTGGGGTAAAAAAAGAAATCTATCTGCAAGACCAAGAGTTGATTCTGCGTCATCGGTTGAAAGTCGCCGAGCGCTATATCAACGCTTAAGCTCGAGATCAAGAACGACTCCGGAGACAATTATGTCCTTATCCGACAAGGCGTGCGTAAGTGGCGTTGGCGAGACGGTTTACACGCGCAAGGCAGAAAAGTCTGCTTTCGAGTTACAACTCGAAGCATCGCTCATCGCGATACGCGATGCCGGTCTCGACCCGAAAGAAATCGACGGGGTAATTCCGATCGGGTTGGTGACGGGAATAGCAGAAGATTTTATCGACAATTTCGGCATTCCCGATTTGCGCTTTTCCGCGCTCATACCCCATGGCGGAGCGAGCCCGGCGATGGCCTTGCAATGCGCCACGTTGGCAATTGCTGGCGGCGTATGTAAGCACGTACTCATTGCGTTCGGGCGTAACGTGAGCGCTGCGTCGGCAAAAGCCGGAGCGCGCATTCATCAAATGCCACAGTTTCACTACGTAACAGAATTTGAACTTGCCACCGGTATGGCAGCGCCAGCGCAAATTTACGCACCCATGGCGCGACGCCACATGGAACTCTACGGCACCACGATTGAGCACTTTGCGGAAGTCTCAGTCGCGATGCGCGAACATGCTTTGCTTAACGACAACGCGATCATGAAAAAACCGATCACGTTTGAAGACCATCACAACTCGCGCATGATCGCCGACCCATTTCGATTGTTTGATTGTTCGTTAGAAAGCGATGGTGGCGCGGCCGTCGTTGTAAGCGCCGCTGATCGGGCGACCGACATGCCGCATCGGCCGGTGTATATTTCTGGCGTTGCGACCGGTCACCCGGATTCACCAGCGTCTATTACCCAACGACCGAACATCGCAAGTCTCGGGCTCGGCAAAGCTGCGGGACGGGCATTCGAAATGGCGGGTGTCACGCATGACGATATTGATGTAGCAGAAGTTTATGACTGCTTTACTTATGCGGTGATCAAGCAATTTGAAGAGATGGGGTTTTGCGCGGCAGGTGAAGGAGGTCCGTTCGTTGCGGACGGCAAGTTGCGACCCGGCGGTGCGCTGCCAACTAACACCCATGGCGGCCTGCTTTCGCAAGCTCACGTGTGGGGTTTGAACCATATTGTTGAGTTGGTCCGCCAATTGCGCGGCGATGCAGGGCGCGCCCAAGTGAGTCATGCTGAAATTGGACTCGTCACCGGTTACGGCGACATGGGCGACGGCGGCATCGCCATATGCGAAGAGGATAAGATTTATGAGCGAACTTGTAGCGAAACCTGTTCCGACTCCAACAGCAATGTCACAACCCTACTGGGATGGCGTTGCAAATGGGCAACTGCGGCTGCAATCGTGTGGCGCGTGCGGCGCGCCGCGACACTATCCGCGGCTCTTGTGCGATCGGTGTTACAGCGATGAAGTGAAGTGGGTTACGGCGAGTGGTAAAGGAAAAATTCACAGTTGGACGGTTGCGCATCATCCTTACCACCCGGCTTTCGTGACGGAAGTGCCTTACACCCTGGTACTCGTCGATCTTGTCGAAGGCCCACGCGCGATGGGTCGGTGGAACGGTGATAGTTTAAAAATCGGTGACGAAGTTCAAGGCAAATTTGTGGTGCGCGAAGGCGGTTCTGATCTCATATTCTCGCCGACGGCTGATTGAGGTAGCGCACCAAGGTTTCTGCAATGAGGTTGAATTAGGCTATTGAAATACCGCTCGTAGTACGCGCAAATGCAATGGATGAATTTCGTTTTTATGAGGCTAGTTTTCGACTAGTGCGCGATGAGGACAGGCATGTAGCGAGGTGCGTCGCTTGATGCCTGTCACGAAATCACCCGCAAGAGACTAAGGCGATCCGCACTGCACCTTGAGTCGCACTCAACAGGTCTCGCAGCCGCGCCGAACTACGATCGCTAATTATCCCCTGCTATCACCACGCCGCTATTTACCAGACTCGTTATTTCACTATCACTCTTACCGAGTAAGTCGCGCATGACCGCTTCGTTATGTTCGCCCAATCGTGGCGCGACGTAAGGATTGTCGGCCGGATACTCCGAGGTTTTAATCGGCATACCCGGGATCTGGAACGAACCGGCGATGGGGTCGGTGACGGTGCGCACGGTACCGCGCGCGAGAAAATGAGGATGGGTCACGGTTTCTTTTACGGTTAGGACTGGAGCACAGGGAATGCCATGCGCTTCGAGCTTCGTAATTGCCGCAGACACATCCTCGAAAGTATCAAGCCAATCAGTAATGATCCCATTTACTTCGTCGCGTCGCAGCACGCGCTCGGCATCAAGTGCGTAAAGTGGATCCTCTGCAAGGTCCGGCCGATTCATTGCCGCGCACAGATCCGACCAGTGATGAAGAAACGCAACCAGCACTAGGCTTCGATCTTTCACGGGAAATATCCCGACAGGACACACGTAGGAGAAATGGCGCCCAGCGCGGGTTGGTTCGATCGTGCCATCGCTCGCGCTAACCTGATGTACACCAGCTTCGTGGTAATGGTAGTAGCAATCGAGCAGTGCAATGTCTAACGCTTGGCCCCGCCCGGTGCGATGCCGGTGCAACAATGCTGCAGCGATCGCGAACGCCGCATGGGTACCTGTGCTCACGTCGCCAAGTCCCACGCTTGGTAAAACTGGCAATTCGTCCGGCTCACCAATCATTGAAGTGATTCCCGAATAAGCCTGAGCGATCGGATCGTAACCGAGCTTATGTGACAGTGGTCCGCTTTGCCCTAACGCAGAAATCGAACAGAGAATAATATCTTCGCGCAAGGCCTTCAGTGCTTCGTAACCCAGCCCCATCTTATCGATCACACCTGGGCGAAAATTCTCTACCACAACGTCGCAATGCGGAACCAACTCGCGGATCAAGGCAAGTCCTTCTGGCTTACGAAAATCAACGCAGAAGCTGCGCTTATTCAAGTTTTGCTGAATCAGGTAAAGGCTACGTTCGTTACGCATCTTTGAAATGTTGCGCACCATATCGCCGTCCGGCGCCGACTCTACCTTTATGACGTCCGCGCCCATTTCGGAAAACAAACGCGTGCACGTTGGACCGGCAAGAACGCGGGTGAGGTCGAGGATTCGAATCCCCGTTAGTAAGTGTTCAGTGTTCAAGGCGTTCTCCATGTTAGTGAGTTCGAGTAATTCGTGTGTCGGCAGTTTGCGCTATGCATGTTCGTCGTCCCGGCCACATTGATCAGGCTTCGGTATTCGATTTAAATCGATCGCTCCACGTCTTTATACCAAAGATCATCAAAGTTCGGGGCGCTATTGACGGGAAACGGTCCGGTTTAGCTATGCCAGCAGGTTTTACTGCTGCATCTGCCGAAATCCGCAGCACAACGTGCCGCTATTCCAGACCCTGGTAGCCGTTCCTCGCGCAATCCCAGGTGCAATCTTCAAGAAATTCCGCATACGGTCGATACGGTCTAAGACGCCGTATTCCGGGCGCGGCTCAACCATGCCGCAACAGTCGAACCGCTATCGATGCAGCGCACGGCAGCTGTAATTAATGGAGCACGAACATGAGCGAACAAACCTACCGATTAGTCACTCGCAGCGATTTTGACGGCTTAGTCTGCGCCGTACTGTTGACAGAATTGGGGATCATCGATGACATCAAGTTTGTGCACCCAAAGGACATGCAGGATGGCATCATAGAAATCACCAACCGCGACATCACGACGAACTTGCCGTACGTGCCAGGCGCGCATCTCGTGTTCGATCATCATCTCAGTGAAACGGTGCGCAATACTGAAATCGCGGAGAACTACATAATCGACCCGAACGCGCCTTCCGCTGCGCGAGTAGTCTACGAATACTACGGAGGTCCTGATAAATTCCCAGCCGCTTGGAATGACATGATGGCAGCAGTTGATAAGAGCGACGCAGCGCGTTTCGGTCAACAAGATATCCTCGAGCCCAATGGCTGGGTGTTACTCAATTTTCTTATGGATGCGCGTACCGGTCTCGGCCGTTTTCATAATTTTCGCATCTCGAATTACCAACTCATGAAAGATTTGATCGACAAATGCCGCAGGCTCTCGATCCAAGACATTATGGGCCTGCCTGATGTTAATGAGCGAGTTGAAATGTACTTCGAACATGAAGAACTCGCCCGCCAGCAAATCAGACGTTGCACCACGGTTTACGATGAACTTGTGGTACTGGATTTGCGCAATGAAGAAACGATCTACGCCGTCAATCGATTCATGATCTATGCGATATATCCGGAAACGAATATTTCGATGCACGTCATGTGGGGATTGAAGCGTCAGAACACCGTCTTCGCGATTGGCAAATCAATACTAAATCGATCGTCAGACGTGAATATTGGCGAACTGTGTCTCGACTACGGCGGTGGTGGTCACTACAACGCAGGGACTTGTCAGGTGAGCAACGAAGACGCCCTAGATAAGATGCGTGAGATTATCGCACGGATCACTACGACTTACGCTCGATCGCAAGATGCAGCGGCCGAGTCGTCATTCCTGCACTAGCAGCCTGTCGGACTTAGGCAATCGTAGCGAGCATGGTGGGAAAACGAGCCAAAAAATGTGCGATTTTGGGCCGTTGTCCCAGCAGCGCAGTAGATTGTTCCTAAGTCCGACAGGCTGCTAGGCTAAAACCATTTGTCACCAGGATTCTAGCCCAGTCCGCGGCGGCGAAAGCACAATAAAACGCGTTGAATCGTCTCGCACGAAACACGACGTATGATCGAATACCGAATGCTTCGCGGTGCGTTGCCGTGGGCGGCTTCTCCGAGTGTCGCGTCTTAATTCCGCTCGCTGTGGTTTAGACTAAACGTCGCTGTTGAACGCGCAAACTAGGGATATTGGAATTAACGTCAAACAACCAGCATACGGTTCGGCAGAATTTACGAAGCGATGGATCGTGACTGTCGACGGCGCTATCGAATATGGCACGCTCGGGTCAGGAACACCGGCACTCATGTTACCGGGCCGCGGGGGATCGGGGATCGAGCAATTTTTGCCGCTCGGTCGAGCGCTTGCTGAAGCCGGATTCCAAGCAATCGCAATCAACCCTAGAGGTGTCGGTGCGAGCACTGGTCCGCTCGAGGATCTTAGCCTGCATGATCTCGCACGCGACGTCGCCGCCGTCATCGATTCGCTCGGTCGGCCTGCGCACCTTATTGGTCGTGCGCTTGGCAATCGAGTGGCACGATGTGTTGCTGTCGATTATCCCAAGCATCTGAAAAGCATCTGCTTGATTTCGGCTGGCGGCCTGTTTCCGGCGCTCGCAGGCCTAGCCAATCGAACCACCCGCTCATCGCCGATCACCCACACCATCTGGCGTGAAGCGGGAAAATCACACGAACAGGCCGCTCGAAGGACACCGCTTGGCGAGTGGTGGTCGGGCGGGACGGAGCCGATGATGGTTATACAGGGGCTCAACGATCGTGTCGCCCCGCCAGAAAATGGCCGCGCGCTGGCCCGCGATTTTCCGGATCGGGTGACATTGCACGAAATCGAAAACGCAGGGCACCTTGTACTCTTCGAGCAGCCAGAGCGAGTGATCCCACTGGTCATTGCGTTCCTAAACAAACACGATCACCGCGCGTAGTAAACCGCTCGTACTTTGCATCCAATCCTCCAGCGCTCCGGTCGAAACGCTGGCCACCATCGAGTCGAATTACGATTACAGCCAACTTACGGCGCTTGTAACATACGCGCGAGCGAATTCTCCGTAAAATACTCGGGCCAGTGGCTGGGCGTGAGATCAGGAACGACCCCGTCGATTTCCCTCAACCAGGTGTCATCGTGTTCGTAACCGAATTCAATTAAGTCACCCGTGATCGATCCGTGCAAGGCAATTTGGCCCGCCACTCGCGGGAGATGATTGCGCCAATTTGCCACGCGCTCCTTTGCTATTTCGCGCACCCCACCTAAGGCCATCACCGCATCAGGTGAAGGTTTTGCAACGTCATGAAATGCGCTGAATGCCGCACGGTGTTTTAGAAACGGCAAGCGCTTGGCAAGCGCGCGCTGGGTCGCATCCGGATCTGACACGAGTTCTTCGTAGCGTAGCGTGATGAAACGCGGGTGTCCTAATAATGGGCGAGCAGCTTGTGTGTAGGCTTTCCAAAATTTCAAACCCGCCCAATATCGATTTGGATTGCGATTGTGGTGACTGACGATAACGTCATGCGGATCACGCAGCATGAATATCACATGCAATTGCGGCGATTGCTCGAGTGCCGCCTGGGTCAGCAAAATGTCGCGGGGCGATTTAGTTAAAAATACCTCGCACGTCGTCGGCGTGCGGCGTAAATATCCGTGCCTCGTGCGCGCAAAAACAATCTATCTCGAAGCAGGCAACCATCGCCTCAGCAATTAAAGTCGTGCCTGTGCGGGGACTCGCACCAGTAATGTGGATTCTGTGCATAAGTACTTTGTTCGTCGCCTGGTACAGCGTGGCCAATCTTAGGCGTTATGTCTTCGCTGGTCGCCGAGCTGCAAACCCGCGCGCCGCACGCACGGCTAATCAGCTGCGGCGGCGCTGTGTTGCCTCGGAGGTTTAAGACTAATCGAGGCCCATTCAGTTAGCAATTTCGTGTCCGCGATCATCTCCAACGTACTTGATCAATTTTGAAGCTAAGTCTTCTGCTAACAGATGAGCGATAATATCGCCTCACGCGATTTATCGAGAGCGCCAGCCGGCGCTTCAGACAGAGACAAATTAGTAGCCTGCTTAAATACTTCCTTATGGCCCGTATCGTCATCCTCGAGCATGAGTTCCAGATTGCAAACCCATTTATGCTCGCTGCGTTCGCGATCCGTTGGGCCGCAGCGGGTCACGAAGTACTCTGGCATCGTGGCATCATGAACCCACCGCCAGGCGATTTGGCCATTCTGCACGTCAACATGACCGTCGTGACAGCACCTTACCGAGCCCTTCTAAAGCATTATCCAAAAGTTATTAACGGCTCCGTGGTCGATATTTCGAAACGCTTGTTTAGCGAAAACATACTCGCTCGAGATGTGCCTTGGCAGGGACCCGTGATCGTCAAGACAAATACTAATTTCG
>JAQCEL010000173.1 GCA_027618655.1 Pseudomonadota bacterium
TAAATAAGAAAGCGCCGCCGCCAATGCCTAACACGCCCGCGGTTCGAGCTGAACTATTGCCACTGGCTTGCGCAAGGATACCGGCGACGACGGCTAGCGCGCCGCCGATTTTTCTCGCCGTCGCGTCGCTTTTCAGCTTTCGGAGCGCTTTCGTTTCATGGTAACTCGCTTCGCGCCATTGATCGTATGGCGTATGTAAGCGAGCCGTAAAAGAGTCGTAGTAGTCTTGTAGGCGCTCGACAAACATTTGGTCGCGCACTCTTATCGATTCCAAATGCGCCATGACGGGATCGCCGTCTGCAGGCAAGCGTTTAAGCGTATATTTTCCGTTCGCCCCGACCTCCATGAAATCGTTGTACTGCGCGGGTGCGAACCGCTGAGCGAATCTCATTTTCGACGTGAGGCGCAATCTTTGGCGATCGGCAGGTTCGATCCTTCGTACGTATTGCTCCATATCCCGCGCGATTTCGTCATACAACGCCTGGAATGGCTCTTGCCCGTCTTTGCGCAGCGACTTGTCGTATGCGTACTGGCTCAATTTATCGCTGTAGGTTCGTGAATACCAAGCGTTGCCTGCCGAATCGATAACCGTCACCTTGAGGTTCAGTGATTCTCCGTCAGATTTAACGATCACCCCGGTGACGTAAATATCTGTCTCACTTTGCGCGCCTGGCACGATTCGAACACTGCCCCAGTTTCCGGTACGTTGTAGGGCTTTAGTGACATTGTGCGCCACGTGTACGGACTCGGCTTTACGCACACTCGGCGTTGTGGTCGATTTCCCCTCTTCGAGATACTCGATGCCGGGGTCGAAGAGATCAATGCCCGCGTCGAGCAACAGATGTTCGGGAATTGGTGGCGACACTACCTCCGGCGTTTTCATTACGGTCGGACGGGTCGTTTGAGAATTGCAGCCCATGAGCAAACTGACAATAGTGAGAATTGCGATCGGGCAAGCTATGGCATGGCGATTGTTCAATGCTTTATTCCTTTCGAATATTTTCTGTATTCTTCCCACAACCGCTCGCGTAGTACCGGGTCACTCTCGCGGGTGGCTGCTTCGCGTAATTGCCGCGCGACGATGTCATCGTCTGGAGCACTCGGTATGTCGCTCGGTATCGGACCGCTTGGTCGGGTGGCATTGCCGCCGCGATTAAGTCCTACGAGATCCGGATTATTGCCAATTCCCGATGCGCTATCAGATTGACCATCGGCGCCGCGCCCATTTTCGGTTGCCCCAGGCTCACGGCCATCGCCGCCCGCTGGTCCGCCACGCAAGGCAGCAGCATCGCGCGCTGCGTCTTCACGCGCGCGTCGCATTAATTCGTCAAATTCGGCCAATTTCGTGTCAAGATTTTGCTTCAGTTTTGCGGCGCGCTCCTGGTCTGTCTCAGCTCCGAAATTCACGCCTGGGCCGACGGCCTCGACACTGACTTGATCACTGGGCTCGTTCGAAGCGCCGCTGTCGCCAGATCGAGGCTCGCTGCTCGGATCACTACGGCTATCGTTTGATGACTGATCCGTTGAAGTGCTGTTCCGGCTTACGTCTGTTTCGGCGATCGGTTGTACGATTGGATCGCCGTTCTCATCCACTGGAATGTCGCGAATTTCGACGTCGGCCGTGGCAGCGCTTGCTGCAGGGGTGGCGTCTTGTGCAGGTGCTTCGCTCGGTGCAGCGGGCAAGGTTTGCGACGCTTGTTGGTCGGCGGGTGTTTGAGAATCGACCGAATCCGAAGGCTGCTGCCCGCTGTCGCGCGGTTGCGTCTCGGCACGTGGTTCCGGGGGTGGTGATTGCGGCTCCGGCGCCGGCGCCGGCACAATCGATGGCTTCTCGGGCGCGGAACTGCAGGCGGTCAGACTGACGAATAGCCCTATCAGAAGCGTTTTAGTCCAAAACGAATTCAACGAAATTGTCTCCGATATACAGTTGCTCGATCCGACTCATGCAGTGCTCGAACGATAGCGTTTTCGTCGGCAGGGATCCGTGACGTTTCACTGTTCGATTAATTGCCAAGTGAGGAATCATCAGTATGTCCTGCCCTGTCATGCCCTACAACTTGCCCTAAACTACCCTGGACAAGGGTACCGCCAGCTGGATGAACCAATCATATCGTCGCTGGTATGAATGTGTGCTGAACACGCTTCCTGTTCGTGATGGCGCCTGCTACTTAACCCGTCAGGCTTGCGAACCGGTGACGGGCCAGTCGCGAATCCGTGTTGCGCCTGGACGAACAAATTTTAGCAACCAGTAGCCATCCTGCGGTCTCGCGCCGCCCGATCGGCAACCTGTCTGGTGCCAATGGGGAGCCGTTGCAACGCGACCACGCGGCCAACGCCTTGTGGGATCTCGCGGACCATTTGGCTAGGCCTTTTGACTAGAAAGTCGTGTTCCTAGCAACGGCCCCATACTCGCCAGGCGCCAGCTTTGTAAAGTGGACCTAAATGCGAGTCCAATGTTCCAGATTTTAGGTTTGGAATCCGTCAGACGACGTTATTTTTTTCTGCTCGTCGAGGTCGACGATCCGAACCGCTGTTTGAATCATCTAACGCCGAACTCAAACAATCCCGACACCAACAATCTGCATTCTGGTCGAGAAGAGTGATGGGCAACTTGGGAAGCTGCGTGCACCAGCAGGCGTCGAGCGCAACGCCGCATTCGAACGTTGCGCCACATTTCGAACATTGCTTCGCAATGCCCTCTGTTCGGGATCCCATCTCTGTAATTTGCTGTTCGGGTTTAGATGTCATTAAGATCAGGACGGGATTTCGCCGATTTCAGTAATCATGAAGCTAGCGTCAGCTTCGGCAACCACAAGACCATCCTCCCGTAGTGCCTTGGATACTAACTGTAGCAGACGGCCCTTGCGTCGCCGGAGCTGGCATTCGACCGATATTTTCGTTCCGACCAACAGCGGTTCCCGATACCGGATCTCGCATTTCGCGGTAAATCCGCGGCCTTTCTGCAGGAACAACCAATTTGCCATCAGATCATCGAGCACACTAAAAATGATACCGCCGTGCGTTATGCCATCGAACCCAACGTGGTTCTCTGAAGGACAAAATTCTCCTCGGCAGACGCCAGCATCCATAAAAAAGACGATCCCGAGTCCGATCGGATTTTGCGTTCCGCAGACGAAACAGTGGTCTGCATCGGAACGTGCGCGGTTATCGCTCAAGATCACACCATGTCGTCGTAGTGATTGACGAGTTGTAGGTCGACGGAATTTTTAAAACCCGGCAAACGGATTTCATTGCCGTCGATTTCGATTTTTTCTTCGTCGATCATTGACTCGCCGAATCGGTAGATTGGCTGCATCGGGCCGTGCATACATCGTTCGTCATATTCGTTTGCGGTCGCTGTGACCACTTCAAGTTTGTCTTGATAGGCGCGGATTCTTTCGGCGCCATAGCGTTTCAGCAGCATAGCCTGCGCGACCCCGGGAGAAAACACGGCCGCCGTCGCGTTGTTTCCACCGAATCCTTTTGAATTTAAAAACGCGACGTCCGCGCGTCCACGCAAATCGAGATCGGCCAGTGGGATCGTAAGTCGCTCGTCGTAGACGTCGTCTGCAACGGCATCCAATGTTTTTATGCCTGGCAGGATTTCGTCGCGAAAGACTCCAAGAGAGCTGATCATTTGGTCGGCACTCGCGGGGGCTAATGAGTGACCGACAAATCCTTTCATTGCGGTAACAGGCCACTGCGTTATGCCAAATGCGCGCGCGACGTGATCAAATACCAATGATTCGGTTGTGCGGTTCTGAGGCGTACTTGATCCGTGCGCCTGGATGAAACTTCGATTGCGTATCGCGTCGTTCCCTAATATCGCGCGCGTCGCCGCAACCGCTTTTGCCAAAGTCACGTAGTTGCCTGGTCCGGGTGCAGAAATCGATTTTTTGAAGCCATCGGCATTGACGAATACATCGGACACTGCGCCGTGAATTTGCGCACCCATTTCTAGCGCGAGTTCATCGTCAAACAAAACGATGTATTGACCGGACTCCGACAGAACAAAGCCGCAGTTCTCTCCGAAAGGACGGCTAGCGCGACGATAGTTTGGCGTTAAGGAACCATCCAAGTGACACAAGTTGTCGTCGGTCGCGAGCGCGCTCATCGCGGCGTAACCTTCAATTACTTCTGGTAAAAGCGGTGCTTCCGCATTGCCGACGACAGCCACCCGACGACGGCCGGATCGAATATCGTCGACTGCGATTCGCAAGTTGTAAAGGAAGGTCGCGCACGCGCCGACTGCTGCACCCGTTGCACCAATATTTCCAAGTACGTAGGCGTTGACGAAATCCGCCGGCATTTGGTTGAGGCCGAGCGGCAGTTGCTTCGCGCTAACGCGATGGCCACGTAAGCGCGCCTGAGTCATGCCGCCGGTTCCATAAGAATCGAGTTGTCCCATCGCGCTTGCTGCGTAGACGCAAATTTCATCAGGTCGCACACGTTGGCTGATGGTATGCCAATCGATTCCGACGGAGTGAACAGCGTCTGAGGCGGCGATGATGGTTAGCTGTAATCCGCGTGGGTGGAATCTCGATTGGTAGAGTGCTGCCGGATCGAATCCGCTCGGCAGTTGGCCGGCTGACTGCACGGCGAGCTTGCGATAGCCGCCCAGTCTTAATTCCGCGGAGGAGTCGACGCGGAGTTCGACGAGGTCATCATCCACCACTACCACCTCGCAGCCGCTCGGCAGCGGGTCCGGAACGTCGCGTTTGCGTACGACCAGCCGGCCTGGATGCGCATTGTCGCTACAAATCGGCACAACACTATTGCCCGGGACGCGATCCGGATCGAACAAATTACGTTCTATTCGGCGAATCAGCGTGCCCTGCAGAATTTGTGCTCCGTATTTACCCTCTACAGCATCCGGCCTGATAACCTGGCCGTCGGCATCAGCATATTGGCCATTCGCAAAATGAATCAGATTCATCATGCTTGCCAACGCCAGGAACGTCCTCTCGCGTTTTTGGCCTGTCGTGCTTTCGATAATCGTACGTCGGTAAGCATGGTGGAACGAGGAACGGCCAGCCGGGCCGACGCCGCCAAAGCCGACAATGAGAGGAAGTCTGGTCATGAATATGAGTCTCGAATTCGCCAAATCGGCGAAGCCAGTAGTCTAGTCTTGTACGCTACATAAAAATTGGTTGATTAGGCCAATTCACTGGCCATATTGGATAAAATGGCTCTCTAATGTTGAATTAACCTGGAACATCGACATGCGTGTTGGATTCGTTTTGGCTCAAAATATGCTCGCAGCAAGCACCATGTTGCCGCTTGAGATGTGGCGAGCGGCAGAATCAACGGCGTTTGGACGCAACAAAGCGGATGCGACACTGTTGACCACATTATTTGCGTCGCAAATCGAACCGGTCCCGACGCAATCTGGGATTGCTATCACCCCGCAAGCAAATTTTGATGTGAGCTTGCCGATGGACGTGGTGTACCTACCCGCGCTGTGGAGAAATCCTCGACGGGTGATCAAGCAAAACCAGCCGATGCTGGATTGGCTAGTCACTCAGTTTGAAAGTGGTGCGATGCTTGCCGCCGTCGGTACGGGATGCTGCTTTCTTGCTGAAGCTGGCTTGTTGGATGGGAAATCCGCCACCACACATTGGCATTACCTCGAAAGGTTTGCCCACGATTATCCGAAAGTCATGTTGAAACGCGATTATTTTATTACTCAGGCTGGGCCGATTTTTTGCGCGGCGAGTGTGAATGCGCTTGCCGATGTGACAGTGCACCTAATTGAGCATTTCTACGGTCGCGCGATTGCGAGCCATGTTGAGCGAAATTTTTCTCATGAAATTCGGCGGCCCTACGAAAAATATCGCTATCTTGAAGGCGACGATATACAGCATACGGACGAGCTGATTATTGAGATCCAATTGTGGATGCAGCGCCACTTGAGCCAGGCGATGGTCATGCCAGATATCGCGAGAAAATTCGGATTGAGTCCGCGGTCACTGAGTCGACGCTTCAAAATTGCGACAGATAGGTCACCCTTAATTTACCTTCAAGAGCAGCGCGTGCGCGCGGCAAAAGATCTACTCGAATCGACTAACCTGACCATCGGTGAGGTCGCGTTTCGAGTGGGATTTCACGATCAAGGTCATTTTGCGCGTTTGTTCTTGAGAGCGATGGCGGTGAAGCCCAACGATTACCGAAAAACGGTTCGAGCAAAAGTATTCTCGACGAACTAAACCAAGCATAGTGGCGCTCGGCAGAAGGCTGCACCGGGATTCGCGTTGATTTGCGTTAATTTTTGCGCGTAGCATATAAAACGAGCGAATATTAATTCCGCTCGTTCCGTTTAATCGAAATATAAGCATAAGGCATGATTGTTAATGAGTTCTCCACGTTATATTGGATTCGACACGCTGAGTTTGCACGCCGGTCAGCAGCCGGATCCGGTCACTGGGAGCCGGGCCGCACCCATCTATCAAACGACTTCATATGTATTTGAAGACACTGAGCAGGCCACTTCCTTATTTAATATCGAACGCACTGGACACGTTTATTCGCGGATCTCAAATCCGACCGTGGCTGTCGTCGAAGAGCGAATTGCGGCGCTAGAAGGTGGGGTAGGGGCGGTCGCGACTGCCAGTGGCATGGCTGCGATCCACCTAGCACTTTCGACGTTAACCGGAGCGGGCTGCCATATCGTTGCGTCGCGCGCACTCTACGGCGGCACACATAACTTATTGGCCTACACCTTGCCCCGCTTCGGTATTCACACAACGTTTGTCGAGCCGCATGATATGGCGGGTTTTGCGAATGCAATTACACCGGACACGCGGGTCATTTATGGCGAGACAATCGGCAATCCGCGTGGAGAAATCCTCGACATTCCGACTTTAGCGACCATCGCTCATGATGCGAATATTCCGTTAGTGATTGATGCCACACTCAGCACGCCGTGCTTAATGCGGCCGTTTGAGTGGGGCGCCGATATCGTCGTGCATTCGTTGACAAAATTTATCGGCGGCCACGGTGTAGCGGTTGGTGGAATCGTTGTCGATTCAGGTCGTTTTGATTGGGAGAAAAGTGGCAAGTTTCCACAGCTCACTGAGCCCTACGAAGGATTTCACGGTATCAGTTTCACCGAGGATTTTGGCGTTGCGGCGTTTAATGCGCGCGCGCGCGTCGAAGGTCTACGCGACTTTGGTGCAGCACTAAGCCCAGCGAACGCATTTTACATACTACAAGGTTTGGAAACCTTGCCGCTGCGCATCGAAAGGCATGTACGTAATGCGGGTCGGATCGCCGAATTCTTGGCGACGCATGACGCCGTTGAAACGGTCACCTATGCCGGGCTCGCGTCGCATCCGGATTTCGAATTAGGTAGGAAATTAATGCCAGACGGATGCGGTGCCGTGTTTAGTTTCGAAATTAAAGGCGGCGTGGAAGCAGGACGTAAATTCATTGATGCCCTAGAACTTTTTTCCCATCTGGCAAATGTCGGTGACGCAAAATCTTTAGTGATTCACCCCGCATCGACGACGCACCACCGGATGGATGCTGGTGCGTTACGCGACGCCGGAATTTCTCCAGGATTGATTCGCTTGTCCGTTGGATTAGAGGATATAGGTGACTTAATTGACGATCTCGCGCGCGCATTGAATCGTTCGCAAAAATAAAATTATCGAAACGTTTTTAGGACTATCGACAATGCAATTTGACATCCACGGCGAGACCGTATTTGCGAGCACCGGCCACCAAGCGCATGCGACGGGGAAACCTTATGTTGTTTTTATTCACGGTGCGGGAATGGACCACAGCGTCTGGTTAGTTTACGAACGTTATTTCGCACACCGAGGCTACAACGTGCTGTCGCTAGATTTGCCTGGCCACGGGCGCTCGCGCGGCAAGCCGCTGGAGAGCATCGAATCGCTAGCTGGCTGGCTTGCAGATTACCTGAACGAGCTCAACTTAACGGGCGTCACCTTGATTGGACATAGCATGGGCGCACTGGTCGCGTTCGAATGTGCAGGTCAATCTCCCGATCGTGTGGCGAAGGTAATCTTGCTCGGCTTTTCCTATCCGCTGACAGTCGGGCCGGCGTTACTGGAAGCGGCGCGTAATGATGATCATGGCGCGATCGATATGATGGTGATTTACGGTCATGATTTTAGAACTCAGCTCGGTGGCAATCGCAGCGCCGGGGTAAGCGTCATAAATTCGGTGAAAAGGCTGCTTGAGAGGAACCCGTCAGGCGTGTTGTATACGGATCTAAACGCGTGCAATTGTTACGCGAACGGGGATAACGTGGCGCAGAAGTTGACTTGCCCGGTAATATTCATATCAGGCGACAGAGACAAGATGGCGCCACCAAGGGCCGCTGAAAAGATGTCCAAACAGTTGCTCAATGGCTCAATGCACCGCGTAGAAAATAGCGGACACGGCGTTATGGTCGAGCAGCAAGAGCTAACGCACGGCTTGCTCGTACGCGCCATGGCGCTCTAGTTATGCCGACTATTGCTTAACCCCAATGGCAGCGTGATCGTCGATCCGAGTTAGCAGCATGCGTTGCTCGTTGGATTTCAAATATTCGTCCACGGCTTTTTGTTGGCCTAGCCAGCGAAAGTAGTCATCGATAATCAGGACCCCGCCGACAGCTAATTTCGGCATGAGTTGTTGGCACTCGACGACGGTCGATTCGTAAAGATTGGTATCTAGCCGCAACAAAGCGATTTCGTCGCTGTCATTCGACGGCAAGGTGTCCTGTACCAGCCCAGGGAAGTAATGCAGCGCAGAACTGGGGTAACCCGTTCTGCGCATATTGGCTTGAACTTCTTCGATCGGAAAATTATGCCAGGTGCACTCGCCGTCCTTGGTTTTCCGTTCGTATTTCCGGAGTGCCGGTTTGCCAAGAATGCTGATATCTTCTTCAGTAGGGCGGGCCATTCCCTCAAAGGTGTCATAGAGCAGTATGCGCCGATCGGTCACGTTGTACGCTTGCAAAGTGAGCGCCACGGCCATCATACTGCCGCCGGCCCCGACGCCGCACTCAACAAAATCGCCTTTGATATCACTTTCTATAAGGTACCTCACGGCTCTTTCAAGATTTGCCACACGAGCCTGAGATGTCATCGTGTAAGGGCGAACTTTATCCCATAATCCACGAGTGAACGGCGAAAAATCCTGCGGGTATTTCGGGGGCAATTC
>JAQCEL010000174.1 GCA_027618655.1 Pseudomonadota bacterium
ATCGAGAGCGCGCAGACATATCCGGCGTTTTCACGCGGCGCTTAAAGCTCAGCATGAAACTTCAAACCGATCCGACTGTAATCTATGGTCTAGGCGAATCATTCGACGGCAACCTTCGCAGAGTCGACTTATTATCAGACACTCCGTATAACACCTACACGCGTGACGGTTTACCACCGGCCCCAATCGCGATGCCCGGTGCTGCGTCAATTGAAGCGGCGCTACATCCAACGACCGGACCCTATTTGTACTTCGTCGGTAAAGGGGATGGCAGCCACGAGTTTTCGATCAATTTGAAGGACCATAACGCTGCCGTGCGCCGCTACCAACTCAAGCCGCACGGGCGCGCGCCATGAGTAGCGCGAAATTTATTACTCTGGAAGGTTCTGAAGGCGTCGGTAAGTCCACGCAGTGTACGTTGCTCGCGAACGCCATAGCGGGTGAATTCGGACAATCGCTGTGCTTAACGCGTGAACCGGGAGGGACCGCGCTAGGCGAATCTGTTCGCTCAATCCTACTTGAGACGACCTTGCCGCCGATGGACGCGATGACCGAACTGCTACTGATGTTCGCTGCCCGAGCTGAGCATCTAAGCGAGGTAATCAGGCCTGCGCTAAACGCTGCCCAATGGGTTTTGTGCGATCGATTTACGGATGCTAGTTATGCGTATCAAGGCGGCGGACGCGGACTTGGGGCAGACGCAATATCGATTCTGGAGAATTTGGTTCAAAACGAGTTGCGGCCTGATCTGACTATTATTCTCGATCTCGATGTGGACATCGCCTTTCGCCGGATTGAAAATCGCGGGCAAACCGATCGCTTCGACCGCGAGAAGCGGGAGTTTTTCGAAAAAGTGCGACAAGTCTATTTGCGACGCGCGAAGCAGTTCCCAGATCGAATCGTTATCGTCGACGCCGCAGCAAGCATCGAGGAAGTTCACGGAGCCGTTCGTGAAATCGTGCGCAAGCGACTCTTATGAAGACACTCTACCCGTGGTTGTCTGAGCAATGGAAGCATTTGCTCAGGAGTGCAGAAAGTAACCGACTCGGCCACGCGCTGTTATTTAGCGGAAGCGACGGCCTGGGCGTCGAAGAATTAGCCCTTGCCTTTTCAGAGCACGCACTTTGTGAAGCGAGCATACAGCGCCCGTGCGGTGGTTGCCGTAGCTGCAATCTCCTCGCCGCCGGATCTCATCCGGATTTCAAACTATTGCGTCCGTCCGAAGAGGGTAAAGCAATCGTAGTCGACCAGGTACGCGAAATAGTGCAGTTCTACGCACTAAAGTCGCATTATGCACGTGCCAAAGTTGTCCTCATTCACCCGGCCAATTCAATGAACCGTGCCGCCTCTAACGCGATTCTTAAAATTCTTGAAGAACCACCGCAAGGAGCGCTTTTATTGCTAGTAGCGCATCGCTACAGCGATATTTCTATGACCATCAGAAGTCGCTGCGTGCGCGTGCCGTGCGACCAAGTCGATCGCCAAGTAGCGCTGGATTGGCTCGCAGAGAAACTGCCAGACCAACCGCAAAGTGGACTTAACGCTTTAGTCAGGCTAAGTGGCGGCGCTCCGCTAGGCGCCCTTGCGCTAGCCGCAAACAACGGCTTCGAAATTGATGCGCAGTTGTGCCAGTCCTTCGAGAGAATCGTTCATGGACATTCCCACGCTTTAGTCGAGGCGAAAAAGTTTAAGGGATTGGCTTTAGCGGAGCTGCAACGCCACCTAGGGTCCATGATCACACAGATCATTTTCGCGAAATTCGAACTACATTCGTTTTACGAACAAACGATGGCGCCCTTAGATAGTCGCTTGCAAGGCCTCTCAGATCATTTAAACTTGAAGCACTTATACGCGTTTCTAGACCTAATGGTTGAATCTAAATCTCTCGCCGCGCGGCAATCCGGCTTGCGAGACGGCGACTTGGCTGAGACGCTTTGGTTGGGCTTAGCGCGGGCTGCGCAAAACCCGTTGGAATGAGGAGACCCACATGGCCGTAAATGGCAAAAATGCGCGCCAAGGCATATTGTCGTTGACTATCCGCGATAAGAGTTCGCTGTACGCGGCCTACATGCCATTTATTAAGAACGGTGGCTTGTTCATTCCAACTAATAAAAGCTACAAAATTGGCGACGAAGTCTTCATGCGCCTGACGTTAACAGATAGTAAAGAGAAATTACCAGTCGCGGGCCGAGTAGTGTGGATTACACCTGCTGGCGCCCAGGGTAATCGTAATGCTGGCATCGGCGTTCAGTTCAGTGAATTAGACAATGGTGCGACTCGCAACAAAATCGAAACGCAGCTTGCCGGTGCGCTAAAGTCGGATCGTCAAACACACACCATGTAGCTCTACTGAGCCTGGCGATTGTTTCACCGCCGCGCTGAAAGCATCGATAACGTAAAATAAATGCGACTTGTCGACTCCCATTGCCATCTCCCACTAGTGGCCTCGCCAGCTCGGAGCGTTGCTGACGTGGTTTCGCACGCAGAACAAAACGGGGTGTCGCACATGCTGTGCGTGTGCGTGGACATGGAATCATTCACCGGGGTGCGCGAAGCGGCTCAAAAACACGCTAACGTCTATGCTTCGGTTGGTGTCCATCCGAACACCGAACAAAGTGCCCATGAACCATCAGTCGATGAACTCCTAACACATGGAGCGGATCCTCTAATCGTCGCGATCGGCGAGACTGGACTCGATTATTTTCGTAGCGACGGCGACTTGGAGTGGCAACGCGAACGGTTTCGACGCCACATTGCGGCCGCGCGGCAGCTAAAAAAACCCTTGATAATTCACACTCGCGAAGCCTCGGCCGACGTGATATCGATCTTAAGTTCTGAAAATGCTCGCGACGTCGGTGGCGTCATGCATTGTTTTGTCGATGATTGGGACACCGCATGCGCGGCAATGGACATGGGGTTCTATATATCAATATCTGGCATCGTCACGTTTAAAACGGCCGTCGCGTTGCGCGACGTGGCCGCCAAGGTGCCGCTTGATCGTTTACTCATTGAAACTGACTCGCCTTGGCTAGCTCCCGTGCCTCACCGTGGGCGGCCGAACGAACCAGCGTACGTCAAGCATACAGCCGAATTTTTGGCTGAACTACGTGGTTTATCGGTCGATGAACTCGCTGCTGCAACGACCAATAACTTCTTCGACCTATTTAAATTCGCTGTTTAGTTTCGCGAAGCGCCGTAAGATAGGCGCGCAATAGCAAATTGGAAACGGCGGCCGTCGGTTCACGAATTTGATGAGATAAACGCAGCTCTGCTAACCTGTTACTTGATTCGACGGAGGGCAACCCATGTCACTGCAATCATTAGATCACTTCCTCGTCTATGCTTCTGATCTCGAAGTAACCAAGCAATTTTACGTGGAAACGCTCGGGCTCGAACTCGGTGTTCGACCGCCTTTCGGATTTCCCGGGTACTGGCTGTATCTCGAAGGTCGAGCGGTCGTTCATTTGGCGGGTGATGATGGGTCGGGTAACTACGAGAAGTATTTAGAAAAACGGAACACACAGACCGACGGCGGGACCGGCGCGCTTGATCACATTGCGTTTCGTTGTGCCGACTTCGATAGTTTTCGGACTAAACTCGATGGCCTTAATATTAGCTACACGCATAGAGTGGTGCCTGATTTTGACTTGCAGCAACTGTTCGTTAAAGACCCAGACGGCCTAAGGATTGAACTTAACTTCTTCAACTAAAATCGATTTATCAAATTTGGATGCGTCCGAGAGCGAAGAACCTAAGCTAAGCGTTACTTGCGATCTCCTGCGGACCCACCACGCTGCGGCAGTGACTTCGCCTGATGTGTAAAAAGCATGGTTAGCTCGCGCGGGTCAATTGGGGTCATTGGTGGGTCGATTGCTGGCTTAATGGCTGCATTGGTTCTTCGGCGAAAAGGTTATGACGTCAATGTATTCGAACGCAGCGAAGCCGAATTAGCGACCCGCGGCGCGGGCATAACACCGCATCAGCCGTTGTTCGATGCGTTCAAGCAAGCAGATATCGAGATTGAAGATGCAATGGGAGTAACGTCTCGCGGCCGATTATTTCTGACGCGAGACGGTCGCATCGCGGATCGAAACGAAACCCCGCAACTGTTCACCTCCTGGGGCTTGTTGTATCGATTCCTGCGCAAGGCTTTACCGAACGATAAACATCACAACGGCGCCAATTTAGCGTCTGTATGCTCCAACGAATCATCCGTTCAGGCGACTTTTTCTGATGACTCGACGCACACATTCGACTGGTTAATTGGCGCGGATGGATCTCGATCGACAGTCAGAAATTTTGTCGCACCTCATGCGCAGCTTCGCTACAGCGGCTATGTTGCGTGGCGCGGCTTGCTGCCTGAATCGGAGCTCCACGAGGACATCGCGGCCCAACTAAACGATCGTATGACGTTTTACCTACCGCCTGGCGAACATATGCTGGGTTACACAGTCGCGGGTCCTAACGATAGCTTAATCCGCGGACATCGGTGGTATAACTGGGTCTGGTACCGTCCGGTCGCAATCGGGGAGGATTATGCTTCCGTGTTTACTGATGCGAGCGGAAACTATCACGTAGAAGGGATTCCCCCGCCGTTAATTCGAGCAGACATCCTCGCTGCAATGCGTGCAGACGCCCAACGTTTACTCCCGCCACAGTTTCGTGCAGTCGTGGGGGCTACACCGCAACCCTTCCTACAACCCATTGTAGAATTGGGCTGCGCCAGCATGATTTACCAGCGCACTATATTGATTGGCGACGCTGCGTTTACGGTAAGACCTCACATTGGTCTTGGTGTATCTAAAGCAGCAGAGGATGCCGCGACACTTGCCCAGGCTTTTAGCCAAGATGGCCAAGATCTTGGGCGAACATTAGTCGAATGGGACGCTGCCCGAGTAGGCTTCGGCAGCGCGGCGCTACGACGTAGCGCAGACTTGGGCTGTTATCTCGGCAGCACCGCACAGAGCGCCGACGAAATTCGCCGCTTCGAATATTTTCGCCGATCAGATATTGTTTTGGCCGGTGTTGCTGCCGCAGACCCCCATCAATTTCTGCAACAGTGAAGATAAATTCGATGACTAATACCAATCAACCAGGCGGCGAGTATTGTGAAGTTTACGATGAGCCTCGGCATCGGTTTCATATACGTAATGCTTATGTAAATGCCTACGACATCCAGCTTCCGTCAGAAAATATCACGCGGTTTCATCGTCATTGCGAAGACACTGTCTATTTTGTTATCGCCGACGCGGAGGTCGAAGAATCGTTTCACGATAAAGCCACGATTCGGACCGTTGCGCCGTGTGGTGGGACTCTCGACCGCGCACACCGCATTGAACCCCTGATCCATCAGGTCAAAAATATCGGCGCCGGTGTCATGCACATGGTCGGGGCCGAGGCGCTTAAGCGTCCGCCTGTGAGGAATGCGGATTCAGTTTCTATACCGACCCACACTCAATTATGGGCGTCCAAACGTTTTCGCGTTTACGAAGTTGCTGTTGATGACAATAGTCAGAACATCACCTACGAAGTATATGGTCTACTGGTCAGCTTAGATTCCTGCGTCGTTCAACTAGGTAATTTGCGTGGGGCTGGAGTCGCGACAACGCGTCTACATCCTGGAGGATTCATTTGGATTGAGCCACCGTTAACCGTAAACATCAGCGGCAGTTTTCGCGGCTTCTTCGCACAATGGATCTGAATAGCAAGTACGACCGGGCGGGATCGACCGTGGGGGCCACTCGATACATCGGTCTAAGGATTGTCGACTTTCGATGACAAACAAAGTAGGGGAACTATGGAAAATCTAGCAGAAATTGCTCTCGACCTAATTTTGACGCAAAAATTTGCGCCTCCGGAAGGCTACGACGTTGAAGATTCGGAGGCCATGCAACATGCTTGTTGGCAAGGGCTTTGTTATAGCCTCAGCGACGAAGAACGCGCCGCACTGAACGCTGTTGCCAAACGTCATATCGAAGAACTTGAGTTGGAACCTGTAGAAAGCTTACCGGGCTACTTGCAACAAAAGCTCGCCGCCTTAAAAGATCTGGTGGCTGAGGCACCTCAATCCACGATCCTTCGATGAGCATGACGGACGCTCGATCACTGGAAATCCGCGATAAAGCCCACGACATACTACGCTCTGTCTACGGGTATCCCGAATATCGTGGACAACAGCTAGACATCATTGAAGCCGTAACGGCAGGGCAAGATTGCCTGGTGTTGATGCCGACTGGCGGCGGTAAATCTATTTGCTATCAAGTTCCTGCATTGCTCCTGCCTGGCGTCGCTCTCGTTGTATCGCCTCTCATTGCACTAATGCACGATCAAGTCGCTGCGCTAAAACAAATCGGTGTGCGTGCTGCGTATCTAAATTCGTCAATTTCTGCCGATGAACAAAACCACATATTGCAGTCACTCAGCGCTGGTAATCTTGATCTCTTGTACGTTGCCCCGGAGCGCTTAGTTCAGGAACGAACATTACAACATTTAAGTACGGTGCAGGTTGGCTTAATTGCTATCGACGAAGCGCATTGCGTTTCGCAATGGGGTCATGATTTTCGCCAAGATTATCTCAGTTTAGGAATGCTCCGCGAGTGGTTTCCCGGTGTCCCGCGCATGGCGCTAACGGCAACGGCCGATAATCGTACCCGAGAAGAGATCATTACGAACCTGAAGCTTGATAAGCCAAGGCGGTTTGTCAGCGGTTTTGATCGACCCAATATTTATTACGGGGTGCAGATTAAAACAGATGCGAAAAAGCAGCTCACGGCGTTTCTCGAAAATCGCAAGCACGAATGTGGGATCGTGTACTGTCTATCTCGAGCAAAAGTTGAAAGCACGGCGAAATGGCTTAATGAAATAGGGTTCAGCGCCTATCCCTATCACGCAGGGTTGACGGCAGAAACTAGAGCACGGAACCAAGATCGCTTTTTGCGTGACGATGGCACAGTCATCGTTGCGACCATTGCGTTTGGCATGGGCATCGATAAACCCGATGTGCGTTTTGTGGCTCACCTTGATTTACCGAAAAGCATTGAGGCCTACTACCAAGAGACGGGGCGTGCAGGGCGAGACGGTGATCCTGCAGACGCGTGGATGGTTTATGGCTTGCAAGATGTTGTTCGACTTCGGCAAATGGTCGACAGCTCCGAGGGTAGCGAGAACCATAAACGACGTGAGCGGCAGAAGCTGGACGCGCTGTTAGGTTGGTGCGAAATAACTGATTGTCGACGCCGCGCGCTGTTAGCGTATTTCGGCGACGAATCCCCAGCACGATGCGGCAATTGTGACATCTGCGTGATCCCACCGGTTACTTGGGACGCGACGAAAGCGGCTCAGCAACTGCTATCGTGCATTTACCGTACCGGCCAGCGTTTCGGGGCAGGGCACGTCATTGACGTACTTCTTGGGAAAACCACGGACAAAGTGACGCAGCACGGACACGCGACGGTCAGCACGTTCGGACTAGGCTCGGACACTAGCGCGCAACAGTGGCGCTCCATATTGCGGCAACTCGTGGTGGGCGGCTTCGTGTCAGCGGATCCCGAACGCTACGGCGCACTGGTGCTTACCAGCGAAAGCCGGCCTTTGTTGCGCGGCGAGGTGTCGTTAAGTTTGCGGGAGGATACGAAATCAGCTGCGCGAACAAAACACAAACGGCGCGCGCACGATACCGTTAGCGCTGGCGATGAAGCCTTGTGGCAGGCATTGCGCGAATGCCGTAGCCGACTCGCGAAAGACCAAGGCATCCCGCCGTATGCAGTTTTCCACGACGCGACCTTACTTGAAATGATCGAATGGCGACCTTCGAGTCTAGGCGCTATGCGCAGTATCAATGGGATCGGTGAAGTGAAGTTAGATCGCTATGGAGAAGAATTTCTTGCGATTATCAACTCGCACGCAAGCGCCAGTTTTGGCGATTAAGTATCGTTGTATACAACGCGAAAATTACGTAGTGGACACGAAATAGTTTGTTGTTGTGTCTTGCGGGCCGTTCAGACCCGCAAGACCATTGAGCTCTAGCAGACTTCGAACAATCCCGCAGCGCCCATGCCGCCGCCGATGCACATCGTGACGACGACGTTTTTCGCGCCGCGACGTTTGCCTTCAATCAACGCATGACCTACCAAGCGACTACCGGTAACCCCATAAGGATGACCCACAGCAATGGAGCCGCCGTTTACGTTTAATCGCTCATTTGGGATCCCTAGCTTGTCGCGGCAATAAATGACTTGCACCGCGAACGCCTCGTTTAGTTCCCATAAATCGATGTCGTCGACGCTCATGCCGGCTTTGCTCAGAAGTTTGGGAATTGCGAATACCGGCCCGATGCCCATTTCATCTGGTTCGCACCCGGCTACCGCGAAGCCGCGGAAAATACCCAGGGGTTGCAAGCCTTTTTGCGCAGCCAGTTTATCGCTCATGATGACTTGCGCTGATGCGCCGTCGGAAAACTGACTGGCGTTGCCGGCGGCAATCACTCCGCCTTCGACGGCAGGTTTAATTTGTGCGACGCTTTCGTAGGTCGTACCGGGACGGATCCCTTCATCCTGCGACGCCGTGACTTCTTTAATGGTTTCGACTGCAGTTGCCTTGTCGACAATCTTCATCTTCGTTGTGATGGGTACGATTTCATCGTCGAATTTTCCGTCTTCACGGGCCTGCGTCGCCTTGTTTTGGCTGTCGACTCCGTAGCGATCTTGATCTTCCCTTGAGATCTTATAGCGCTTGGCGACCATTTCTGCAGTTTGCAACATTGGCCAATAAATTCCTGGCTTGTGTTCTTGCAACCAGGATTCGACCAACATGTGCTGATTAGCTTCGTTTTGCACACAAGAAATTGATTCAACGCCACCGGCGACGAAAACATCTGCTTCGCCACTTAAAATTCTTTGCGCACCGAGTGCGACGGTCTGCAGTCCGGACGAACAAAAACGATTCACGGTCATCCCGGATACCGTGACTGGCATCCCTGCTCGCAATGCAATTTGCCGGGCGATGTTCGATCCGGTTGCGCCTTCGGGAGTCGCGCAACCCATGATGACGTCCTCGACCTCGCCTGGTTCCACCCCGGCGCGCTCGACGGCATGCGAGATGGCGTGCGCGGCCAGCACGGCGCCGTGCGTCTTGTT
>JAQCEL010000175.1 GCA_027618655.1 Pseudomonadota bacterium
GGCCGATTCCCCAGGCCATGGCTGCCACAACAGCCAAGCCGTGAAAGTTGAAGCAACAACGGAGACAGCGATCGCAACTATCACCCATCCCGGCATACCGAGAATTATAGTGTGGTCAACGAACGGCCAATACCAAGGAATTCCGAGCGCCAGAAAGACCACAAATACCGCCGATGGCCACCAACGACTAGCGCGATTTAGCGACAACTTCTGAACCCTCGTCGACAGGTATTATCATTCCCGTGCGCGGATCTATCGCGTTTCGGACAGCATACGGTTTTGCGAGTGGCTCGCCGATAAATATTCCCTGGCCCGGCCACCGGACACTTTTCCAGTACGCCTCGATTAAGGTATTCCCTGCCAAATAATGCTTCATCGCAACATCTGCTTGGGGGAATTTCTGGGGAAAATTGCATGGCTCTACGACCGTACCATAGCTGCCAGTCGCGCCTGCTTCTAGCCAACGCAACGCACTCATCTGACTACTTTCGGGTAGCTGCCCGCCTGCGGATGTTAGATGATCCGCCATCGCGCCAGGAAGAAATCCGACCGAATCCAAATGGGGAACATTCGCGATACCCGTGAAGTAGAACATGATGTCGAATTTATTGTAGAGACCCTGACTATGTTCGATAGTGATAGGGATCTGAGTCGATAGTCGAAGTTTTGTTTCGGGAAAGTATGGCGCTCGGGTACTACGCGCTTTGTTGTTTGTAACGACTAGGTAGGCGTGCGCGTTCGGTTTTGTGAAGTCTGACTGGATACCACGCTCGATTAAGAATTTTGCATTTTCCAAAGTTGTCGCCGCAATCGATATCGTTGGTCTCATTCGATAATCGGTCATCGGTGCAATGCTACTACTATCGTAGTAAGGATTCGGCGCGGTGGCTTTACAGCCGCTAGCGCAGTAACGGGGCGCATAACCAAAAGCAAAAGCAGAGGTAATTGACATGCAATCGACGCGATATGGCCGAGTCCAGGTTAACGCATAAGCTTGGATGTCGTCGCCTGATTCAGCCTTTACCTGTTTAAATATTGCGCTGAACGTCGCTGAATCTAGGACCGGCTGGTCGTAGCGAAAATTCACATGAATCACGTTTTTTTTCGGGATATTTCGCCGTTCGGCATAGAATTCACCGATTGAGACACTAAGCTCATCGGCATCATTTACTATGATCCCCAGTTGCTCAGGTTGGAGTGCAGCACTAGCCGAAAACGGTAGTGTGAATATCCATACGCAGGCAAGTATTCTCGCGATTGGAGATTGCGCTAGTCCGAGCCATCGCATGATTTATCTTCAGCTAATTTGATTTCTTCAGCGCTTTCATCGCGCGTTCGAGACCGTCTACTGTTAACGGGAACATTCGGTTAGACATAAGTTCCTTCGTCATCGTGATCGACGGAATGTGGCCCCAATAGTCTTCGGGCTGTGGATTCAGCCACACAGCGTAAGGGTACAAAGCCATCATTCGCGCTATCCAATTAGCACCCGGTTCTTCGTTCCAGTGTTCAACACTTCCGCCTACCGCCATGATCTCGTAGGGACTCATCGTCGCATCACCGACGAACACAATTTTGTGATCGGCGCTATAAGTGTTCATGACCTGCGTCGTCGGCACGCGTACGTTCGAGCGGAGTTGGTTGTCTTTCCACACTGATTCATAGATAAAGTTGTGGAAATAATAGTATTCAAGGTGCTTGAATTCAGTGCGCGCAGCAGAGAATAATTCTTCGCAAATTTTTACGTGTGGATCCATCGAACCACCAACATCCAAAAACAGCAGTACTTTAACCGTGTTGTGTCGTTCGGGAACCATTTTTATGTCTAAATAGCCGGCGTTACGCGCCGTCGAGCTGATCGTGTCGTCCAGATCGAGTTCTTCCTCGGCTCCTTCGCGAGCAAATCGGCGCAGCTGGCGCAGCGCGATTTTTATGTTGCGTGTACCAAGCTCAACTTGGTCGTCTAGGTTCGCGAAATTTCGTTGTTCCCAGACCTTTACTGCCCGGCCCTGTCGCTTACCTTCTTTTCCGATGCGAACCCCTTCAGGGTTATATCCCCCCGAGCCAAAAGGAGAAGTGCCACCCGTACCAATCATTTTGTTGCCGCCATGATGTTCTTTTTTCTGCTCAGCGAGTCGTTCGCGCAAGGCCTCCATCAATTTATCCCAGCCACCGAGGCTCTCAATTAGCGCTTTTTCTTCATCGCTGAGGTTCAATTCTTTTTGTTGTTTTAGCCATTCAAGTGGTACTTCTCCGAGGATTTCATCGAAAATCGATTCTTTGCCGTTAACGTAGTCGCTAAAGATGGTATCGAAGCGGTCGAAAAACCGCTCGTCTTTCACTAACGCTGCGCGCGCCAGATAGTAGAACGATTGGACACTGTAGCCGGCTAAGTGCTTATCAAGTGCGCCTAGCAAGGTCAGGTACTCGGTAATTGATACCGGTATCTGCGCCTTGCGCAAATTATAAAAAAACTCAGTTAGCACCGGATCGTCGCGACATAAAAACGAGGCGTTCAAATAAATGCATGTCTTGCTCGTTTTTTAATAAAGCACCGTAAAGCTTGGGTATCGCTTTGCGCGAATCTTTTTCACGCAACGCTTCAGGAGGAATATCATCGGCGATAAGCAATTTTATCCAGTCCAAGAGTTCCGATGTCGACGGTTTTTTCTTTAACCCGGGTAACTCACGAAGTTCAAAAAAGCACTCCATTGCTTCTGCCAACAAGCGTTTTTTGATGTCCGGGAAATGAACTTTAATGATGGTGTCCATGGTCTCAGGGCTGGGAAATTGAATATAGTGGAAAAAGCACCGTCTCAAAAACGCGTCCGGCAGTTCTTTTTCGTTATTACTTGTAATGATAATTATTGGGCGTTGAACCGCTTTGATTGTCTCCTTGGTTTCGTAGACGTAGAACTCCATTCGATCGAGCTCTTGGAGTAAATCGTTGGGAAATTCGATGTCTGCTTTATCGATTTCGTCGATTAACAAAACTGGTTGTTGATCCATTGAAAAAGCTTCCCACAACTTTCCCCGCAGGATGTAGTTGCGAATATCCCTTACGCGGTCGTCGCCTAACTGAGAGTCGCGCAGGCGCGCCACCGCGTCATATTCGTACAAACCTTTGGCCGCTTTTGTTGTCGATTTTATGTGCCACTGAATTAGAGGGGCTCCGAGCGAGGCGGCAACTTCTTCAGCTAACATCGTCTTTCCGGTACCTGGCTCGCCCTTCACCAATAGCGGGCGTTCAAGCGTTATCGCCGCGTTGACGGCCATCATCAGGTCTTCGGTGGCCACGTAGGTGTCTGTGCCCGCAAATCGGTTATTTGACATGGAACCTCTCAAAAATTCACTTTGGGCCAATATTGTAATGCATCGAGAGCACAACGGACCATGCCTTGACATCGCAGTGTTGAAAACACTTGTATTGATTCTTTATTGGGCTGGCTGGATTTATCCTGTCAAGGGTCATTCGCAAAGTGGGCAAGGCGACTGTTTGAGGATAGCTCCCGTTGCGGTTTCGCGGCTGCCTTACAGGGTGTAGCACACACTCTTATCCATCAAAGTACTCACCGATGATCCCGACCATCAAGCGAGGGATAAACGCGTCACCTTTTGTAAACGACTGTGATGAATTCTATTTGCGGGTAAAAAATGAGAACTCGACCCAGCCTTAGTGCGATCGTGTAATCTACGATTTCTCGCAATGTTATAGAACTGAAATAAGGTGACTGCCATGGAAAATGTGAGCTCGCAGAGCGTGGATGACGCTCCTTTGGCGTGGAAACTTGTTGAAAAACTCGATGACCATCGATGCCATCCCCGGATTGAGCTCGGTATTCCTGTCGCATTTCGAAACGCGAATGGACAGCATTGCTCGGCTGAACTTGTCAATATGTCGTTTAAGGGCGTGCAAATTCGGTGCAACGTCGCGACGGCACAAATTCTTCACCCAAGAGGTGGCAAGATCGGTGATGGAAATGCACCAATCGTTCAGATTGCAATTGCTTTGCCACTCGCTAATGGGAGTACCACGTTATCGGCTGGTGCCCGGCTATCGTATTTAACGACGCTTGCGGACGAACCGCGGTGTGTGATGGGACTGGAATTCCTCGATCTGCGGCCGACAGCAAGGAAGACAATAGCGCAATTTTTTTCTGAGAAATCAGGAAATTATTTTCATACAGGAGATTACGCAGGTCCGCAGCTCGCAACCGCTTGGTAATGGCGATTGAAACGTTTAGTCGGATCCGTCGAACGCCGAACATCTGGGATCTAGGTCGCATTAGCAATGCGCACAATTGAGCAACTGTAGCGCTAGTAGCTAGACGAAATCGAGTTTTTTTTCAGTGGTCTTCGCTTAGGCGTTCCGCTATTTCGTCCAGTAAGGACTTGTCGTGGTTAAACGTGTCACGCTGCGCCTGAATAGCGCGTTCTTTGATTCGTTCAGTTTGCTGCAGTTGCTTTTCGAGCTCGTCGCGTCGCGCAGTGGACCCTAAGACTCGTTCTTGCTCTTCAACCCAGTCGTCGAGTTCCTTTTGCAAAAGCAAGTTGATTTCGTTTTCAGTGCCGTACGCTTTTTCAAGTCGCATTTCATTCTCGCGTTGCTTGTTTTCTGCGTCGTGTTCGATAGCGACGGCGTTGCGTAAGCGTTCGGTCGCAGCGCGTGAACGCGCTTCAATGGCTAATATTTCTTCTCTTAAGTTCGCTTCTGTCGCGTCTTGGCGCAGACGAGTTTTCTCGAGTTGAGCTTCGGCTTCGCGCTTTATTGCTTCGGCTTCCGCGTGGGCGTGCGCTGCTTTGTCAAGTTGAATTTTTAGCCTTTGGGCGTCTCGTTCGATTTCCTGTCGTTGAACAAGTAATTTCTCATTCTGCCTCGCATGATGAATTTCTTGAGTGCGTTTGTATTCCTCGATGATTCGTTGAGCCTCTTCTGCCGCGCCGCGCTGTGCTGCTTGTGCCGCAGCCTGGTCGCGACGCGCACGTTCGATTTCTTCGGCGGTTCTAGCAAACTCAGCCTCGAGTTTTTTGCGTTCAACGTCGATTTCTACTTGTAATGCGGTGCGTATCTCCCGCTCTTTGTCTTCGAGCTCGTGGGCGCGCTGTTGCTAGATGCGCAGTAGTTCGGCTTCCAGCTCTTTCGCTGCGTCTAGGCGCTCTTTGGACAGCGTAGACTCCGCTTCAATCGCATCCCAGGCCTGTTTCAGCTCTTTTTCGGATCGTACTCGCTCCTGCTCCAATGCATCCAGTTTTTCAGCTTGTTTTCGATAGAGTTCTTCTATGTGGTTCTCTTCCGATTGGAGACGCGCCTCGGCTTCTCTTTCCAATGCATATCGTCTTTCTTCTTGCTCGCGATGGCGCCGCGCCGCGTCCTCAGTTGCGAGTGATTGTTGGCGTTTTATCTCATCTTGAAGCCGCTGCGCCTCTTCGAGCCGTTTTTCCAGAACTATCGATTTCCGATCAATTTTCGCGCGCTCTTCTTGCAATTTTTGCGCTACCCAGCGGTCCGCTTCTTTTTTCGCCGCCTGAGCTTCTGACATTAACCGGCGCGCCTGTTCGATCTGGTAGTTGGCCTTCTCTAGGTCGGCTGTTAATGACTGCGCACGGATATCAGCTGCTACCGTTTCATCGTTCTGGGTCGGTATGGCAGGCGCCTCAATCTTAGGTGACGATTTTGGCAGAGCCTGTGGGTCTTGCGATTTCGTCGGGGCTTTCTTCAACGTCATTTCGTCAATCGCCCCACCTACCACGTAACATACATCAAACCCCTCCTGAGCCAAGAGGAAGGCTGCCGCCGAGCTTCGGCCGCCAGAGTCGCAGTACACGACGTAGCTTTTGCCCCGATCCAAGCGTTTATGGGAAGCCCGCAGACTGCTGAGCGCGATGTTCAAACTATTGTCTAAGCCGTTTGTTTGGTGTTCCTGTGGGAAGCGAACGTCCAGCCACACTGCGCCTGCGGCCACCAGTGCACGACATTCATCCAGCGTCCCGCTACGCAATACGGGCTTGCGAATGAGTTCAATAAAATTTTCTTTGGTAAGCCTAGCTAACTCGCCATCCGTGAGCATTTCGACTGTCGCGTTGCGCTTTGCGTTTGAAACCAGGGCTTCTTCACCGAATCGGGCCCCAGGCCCCAATTCGGCCAGCTTGATAGGCTTTCCGGCTTTATTCGCGCGAATTACTTGGCAATGGCCGGACTGTATTGCGTAGTAGTAGTCGCCAGGTGCGCCTTGTTGGATCACGACGTCACCGGCCTTGAATTCGACAGATTCGATAGTTTCCAGTAAACGGTGGATATTAGACGGTGGGACATGAGTAAATAATTCTGACTGAAGCATCTCGGTGAGCCAGCGCCCCGATGCACTCGTCTCCAATTCCGTAACCTCGATTTCAGGCCGTTCGGAGTCAGGTGGATTTTCCACGCTCAATAATCGGTCTAGAAGTCCCCGGTCGACCCTTAAGACTTTGGCTTTGGTCTTAGCCTGAGCAGACATCTGCCTGGGTTGCAGTTGCGCCAGGGCATTGAATGAAGCGCCCTCACCACCGACCACCCGCTTGATCATCTGATCGTCGGCGTACAATTCGACTTAGCCGTCTGTGACATAGAACGACCAATTATCGCGATCGCCTTGTCGAAAGACATATTCCTTTTTATTTACATCGAGAAGAACTGCCGAACGCAGCATCTGCTCCTGCTGGTCAGCCGGCAGGTTATTTATTGGGATGAGTAGCGGCAAGCGCGCTTTGAGGTGTTCGTCGTCTTCGATCATTAGTGACATCGCAATCGAATTAAAAATTTAATATTACGCATCCAAATTAGGGATTAACTCACTCTTTAACCTAGATATTTGGTCCTTCAAGAAAAGCTTCTTTTGCTTCAATCGCCGTAGCATTAGTTGGTCGACGTCGCTCTGGGCGACCAGTCTATCAACCACTACATTCAAGTCGCGGTGCTCTATTTGCAATTCATAGATGCGCTTTTGGATGGATCTTTCAATGCTATCGCTCACCAACAGTCGTACTCGCGGTCTGAAATTTTTCGATGTAGAATTCTACGCGCAATTGTGAACATGTGTGGCATAGAATTTTGGACTGCGTCCTCAGCCGCTTTTTCAACCGACGGCGGTGGAATTTGTTCCGCTGTGACCTAAAGGTCGATGGGCAATTGAGTTTACGCTGTCCGATGATAATAACAGCCGATGCAATCGGTATGTGCGAATGGCAGGCAGTGATGGCAAGTTGTTCATTTTGAGAGGGAAATTCATTTCTCAGAAGGTTTCGGACGAGTTTGCCAATCGCTGATTGGTGGCGATAAGGTCACAGTTCAAGACTCGCTCTTCGAGAATTGCGTGACGATTATCACAAACACCCTATAGTAAGCCTGCGCGATGCCGTTAGCATTGCTTAAATGTACGCTTGGGCGCGGTAAGTTTCGCACCGAGACTCGCTACTTCGCAGGAAGGTTTTTACTTAATGGCCGCAATGCCAGCTATAGACGAACAATTTGAAAGCGTCTTTCAGATGCTGGTGCCGATCAATGCGCTGTCGACTCAACGTCAGCAGCAGCTGTTGGCTCAGGCAGAGGTTCTAAAGTTCGGGTCCCGCGAATTTGTTTTTCGTGAGGGTGACCGCGATAACTTCGCCTATTCCCTGCTCGACGGGACACTCGAACTATTGACTCAAGATCAATTGGTCAAAAAAATTGATGGTGGGTCCTCCGATGGTGTCTATCCTTTAGCACAACTTCAGCCGCGACAACTTTCGGCTCGCGCAAAAAGCCGAGTCACGGTCCTCAGGGTCGATCGCGGCTTAATGGATAAATTGCTGGCGATTGACGGCGCGGACGATATACAAAAAGTCACGGTAAGCGAAATCGACGCCGAAGACGATGGCGATTGGATGACGCGAATGTTGCAGTCTGAGCTCTTTTCGAGGGTGCCGGCTGCAAATATCCAAAGGGTCTTTACGGAACTCGAGTCGGTGTCCGTTAAGGCTGGCGACGTTATCGTCGAACAAGATGCACCTGGAGACTTTTACTACATCATCCAACACGGACGTTGTGAAGTTAGTCGCAGAACTTCTGGAGGGAAAAATGGCATCAAGCTTGCGGAACTTGGTCCAGGCGAGACATTCGGTGAGGAAGCGCTAGTTTCAGATTCGCAACGTAACGCGAACGTGAAAATGCTTACTGATGGCGAATTGATGCGACTACCGAAGAAAGATTTCATTGAGTTAATAAAAACCCCGCTGCTGGACATGCTCGATCTGAGCGAAGGTGAAAGACGCGTTGCAGAAAATGGCGCCATCTGGATTGACGTAAGATTTCCTGAAGAACACGCTGCTGGTGCGATTGAGGGAAGTATTAATCAACCGCTCAATACGCTGCGAATGCACGCAGAGCGACTCGATAAAAATCAAATTTTATAGTCTATTTTGATAGCGAATCGAGAAGCGCGGTTGCTGCGTTTCTTTTGTCAGAACGGGGTTTTGACGTCCACTGTTTGCGCGGGGGGCTACTCAAGTACGGGATGCTCGGCGCTGTAGAACAAACCGACGAAGAACCCGGGCTCGCCAACCTCGACCTTGATGACCTTACGGTTATACCAGATGCAGCACGAAAGTCGTCGATAACGGTTTCGGCAGTAGTGCCGTCGTCGCACCGATCCGAAATTGAACAACCCCGTGAGCGGCGGCGCGCTAGCAACAATGACGACGTCGTCGACTCTGAAATCAGGGCGCAAGCGCTCAAAGCCGAGTTAGGTAAGGCAAATATCAAACTTGAGGAGGCCCGGCAGTACACCGAACAGGCCGAGAAGGAGCATCGAAAAACTATCGATGCTGAGAAAATTAAGTGGGATGAAGAACGCGAACAACTCACCGCACAGGCCTTGAAGGCTAAGCGACAGGCCAATGAGGCCGAGGTACTCAAAAAAGAGCTAGCCAAGGCCAAACAGGAAACACAACGCCAGGCGGCTGAATTGGAAAAGAAGCGATCAG
>JAQCEL010000176.1 GCA_027618655.1 Pseudomonadota bacterium
ACGGCTGGGATTCCACGGTCGATTTACGGAGTATCCAGGCTACGACGAAAGTCATTACGCACGAATTTCCGCTGACGCTGCGGGTATCGATCTATCAATCCTCGATATCAACGCAGCTGATTTCGAAGCAAAAATTAAGGACGTCATCTATTACCTCGACTACCCCGTTGCTGGGCCGGGGTCGTTTCCGCAGTACATGGTTTCCGAAATGGCGCGGCGCCAAGTGAAAGTTGTGATAGGTGGACAAGGTGGCGACGAAGTTTTTGGTGGGTACGCTCGCTATCTCCTAGCTTACTTCGAACAATGCATTAAAGCGGCGATCGACGGCACCTATCAGGATGGTAACTATGTCGTAACGCTAGAATCCATTGTTCCAAATTTAGGGATCCTGCGCGAATACAAACCGCTGATTAGCCAGTTTTGGCGAGACGGTTTGTTTGGACCGTTAGACGAGCGGTATTTCCGCTTGATCAATCGGTCGAATGACATGGACGGCGAAATTGATTGGACAGGGCTGCCGCGAGCACATCCGTTGGATGCCTTCAAACGTATATTTAACAATCGCCAAAACGTTGCCAAAGAAGCTTATTTCGACAGCATGACGCATTTTGATTTCAAATGTCTTTTGCCGGCGTTACTACACGTCGAAGATCGCATGAGTATGGCCCATGGACTCGAAAGCCGTGTACCGTTCCTGGACCACAAGATCGTGGAATTCGCTGCGCGAATTCCTGCTGATGTCAAATTCCGAGATGGTCATATGAAGCATCTACTGAAAACGACATTTCGGGATGTATTGCCGCGTGAAATTCGAGACCGGCGAGATAAAATGGGTTTCCCAGTGCCGCTGAAAGAATGGTTCAGTGGCGATGTAAAGAACCTCGTCGTCGATACTTTCGAAAATCTCAAAAATCGCAATCGGCCGTATTTTAACGCGGACGCGATTTTGGCGAATTTTGACCGAGCCGATCGGTTTTCGCGGAAAAATTGGGCATTATTTAGTTTGGAACTCTGGCACCAACAGTTTCACGATAGAGCCCACTATTATCGTAAAATGCTCCAACACTAAAAATTGTAAAATAACGAACGCAATGAAAATATTTGTTTCGGGCGGCTGCGGGCAGATTGGATCCCACATTATTGATTTTTTGCTGGCGCGTGATGACACCGTTTTGGCGATTGACAATTTTTCAACCGGTCGGCGTCTTCACTTGCCCGATCAACATCCGGGATTGACCTTTGTTGAGGGAGACATTGCGGATAAGGAAACGGTAGCACACCTGATGGGTGATTTTCGCCCAGATGTTGTTATCCACACGGCGGCTTCGTACAAAGATCCGGACGATTGGTACGCAGATACCATGACAAATACAGTTGGTGGTGCGAACCTAATATCAGCTGCAAAGAACAACAATATTGGACGTTTCGTGTATTACCAGACGGCGCTTTGCTATGGATTACGACCATCTCAACGCCCTATTACTCTGGATCATTCGATCAACCCCGACAACAGTAGCTACTCAATTTCTAAGACAACTACTGAGCAATATCTGCGGCTTTCTGGATTGGACTATGTAACGTTTCGATTGGCGAACGTTATCGGGCCGCGAAATTCGAGTGGACCACTTCCCATATTCTATGACCGCCTGAAACAACTCAAAGGATGCTTTGTAACTAAATCCAGGCGAGACTTTGTTTGCGCTGAAGATCTTGCACGGGTTTCGATTCTTGCAGCAGACGGAACAGGTCACGGCGCGTACCATTTCTCTTCTGGCCGCGATATTGCGATTTTGGAGCTGTACGACGCCGTTGTCGAGGCGATGGGTTTACCGGAATATCCTAAGCCGGAAATTAGAGAGATTGGTGCCGATGACGCGGAATCCATTTTGCTTGACCCGCAAAAAATGCTTCGGGACTTCGGAGAGGTAAACTTTACTCCACTTCGGGAAGTCGTTAATCGAGCGGTTGAATACTATGAAACCCATGGAGTCCATGGCGGATACTCGCATCTAAAACGCGATTAATTCGCAGACGAAGAATTGTATTTTTGACAATGAGAATTTTGATTACAGGTGGTGCCGGGTGCCTTGGTTCAAGCTTGGTAGAACGCTACCATTCGATGGGTCACGAGATATTGGTACTAGACAATTTTGCCACCAGTGCGCGTGGCGCAATGCGGGCGACTAATAACCTAGTAGTGGTGGAAGGCAGCGTTGGCAACGCGGCTTTGGTCGACCAGTGTTTTTCGGAATTTGCGCCGACGCATGTGATACATAGTGCCGCCGCATACAAGGAACCCGACGATTGGATCGAGGATATTGAGACGAATGTACAGGGGGCCGCCAACATTGCGAGAGCGTCTCTCAAACATCGAGTAAAACGAGTCGTCAATTTTCAAACGGCACTAATTTACGGAACGCCTGAGGTAGTCCCGATCCCGGTCGAGCATCGCGTAGCGCCAGTTAGCAGTTACGCTATCTCAAAGGCGGCTGGCGAGGTGTATCTGGCCCTGATTGCGCACGAGATACCCTATGTGTCACTACGCCTCGCCAACGTCTGCGGTCCACGATTGGCGATCGGGCCCATTCCAACGTTCTACCAACGGATAAAAGCCGGTAAGCCGTGTTATTGCTCAGATACCGTTCGGGACTTCCTCGATATGGAAGATTTTCATTCGCTTATGGATACGGTGATGGAAGATCAAGCGCCAGCAGGCGTGTTCAATGTTTCGACTGGTGAAGGCCGGAGCATCAAGCAGTTGTTCGATGTTGTGGCGGAATATCTTGGCCATATCCCAGAAGGGCCTATTCGCATCGTACCGCCAGGTTCAGACGACATCAAAAGTGTGGTACTTGATCCAAAACACACGGAAACAGTATTAGGTTGGAAAGCAAAAATTGGATTTGAAGAGACGATTAAGCGCGCGCTGAAGTGGTATGACGAGCATGGCGTCGCTGAGATTTTTAGTCATCTAATTGCTTCAACTCCAACCACAAGCACGATGAGCGAGGCCAAATAGATTCATCATGACGGGTCAATTTAAAGATAAGCGTTTACTGATCGTAGGCGGCGCCGGTTTCGTCGGGAGCAATTTAGTCGCTTATCTCCTACAAGAGGAGCCCAAAGAAATTATCGTCGTTGATAACCTCTTATCGTCCGAAGGTGAGAACATCCCACGTGGATCAACTGTGCGATGCCTTCTCGGTAGTATTACGGACGATCGCGTGCTCAGCGAATTGCCTAGCGATCTCGATTACATATGGCATCTTGCGTGTTATCACGGCAATCAGTCGTCGATTCACGATCCCATTGCGGATTTTCAAAACAACGCGTTAACTAGTTTGAGACTTTTTGAACACCTAAAATATTTTCAAAATATTCAGAAAGTCGTGTACTCCTCAGCCGGATGCTGTGTAGCAAAAAAAACGTTCGATGACCCTGAAGCGACAACGGAAGATGCGCCGGTGTCGTTATACCAAGACAGCCCTTATTCTATTTCGAAGATAATAGGCGAACTGTACGGAAATTATTATTGGAAGCAGCATGAATTACCGGTCGTCAAAGCCCGATTTCAAAACGTTTACGGTCCTCGCGAAATTCTAGGTGCCGGACGTTGGCGTGGTACAAGCCACACCGTTTGGCGAAACGTTACACCAACCTTCATTTGGAAAGCGCTCATGCGAGAGGCCTTGCCTTTGGAAAACGATGGGGTCGCGACGAGGGATTTTATTTACGTCGACGATGTCGTTCGCGGACTCATTGCCTGCGCGACGGATGGCACGCCTGGCGGCGTCTACAATCTTGCGACCGGCGTGGAAACGAGTATCAAGGAACTTGCGCAGCTGATTAACGAAATTGCGCAGAATCCGACATCCGATGAGCTTCAGCCACGGCGGGCTTGGGATGGCTCGGGCCGACGCTACGCCGATGTCGAGAAGTCGCGGACCGAACTCGGGTTTCGGGCGCAAGTGACGATCAGAGAAGGTCTAGAACGAACGATCGCCTGGACCCGAGATCACAGCAAAACGATTGAACGGTGCATACAACGCCACGACAGATTCATGGCACCAACATGACGGGTCGTCGGTGCACGAAATGCAGGCTTGAGACGCCGAGTATGTGATGCGGTCAACTCAGTACAATCAATGAAAGTATTAACGGTCGTTGGTGCGCGACCCCAATTCGTAAAAGCCGCGGTAGTGAGTCGTCAATTGGCCAAGGTCCCTGACATCGTCGAAGTGATGGTTCACACCGGGCAACATTTCGACGTCGCCATGTCGGCCAGCTTTTTCGACGAACTGGAGATGATGTCTCCAGCGTACAATCTTGAGATTAGTGGGGGCGGTCATGGGCAGATGACCGGCCGAATGCTCGAATCAATCGAGCACGTATTGAGCGAGGAGGATCCAGCGATTGTCGTCGTTTACGGTGATACGAATTCGACGCTGGCCGGCGCACTTGCGGCCGCGAAATTAGGGTTCCCTGTCGCTCACATCGAAGCAGGTCTGCGCTCGTACCGACGAGATATGCCTGAAGAGATCAATCGAGTTCTTACCGACCACTTGAGTCAGCTTCTATTCTGTCCAACGAAACAAGCGACAACTAATCTTTATCAAGAAGGAATCTCTGCAGGTGTCTACGAAACTGGTGATGTCATGTATGACGCAGCGCTATATGCCTCGGTCCGTGCGGAGGAAGGTTCGCTGGAATTTAGGAATCTTAACCTTGAACCGAACGCATATGCCATTGCAACCGTGCATCGAGCAGAGAACACGAATGATGGGAAACGACTCGCACGGATTATTTCCTATTTAACAATGGAGGCAAAAACTAAACCAATCGTGTTCCCAGTGCATCCGCGCACACGCGAATGCGCGAGAAAATTTGGTCTCGAATTTACCGGACTTTTGACAATTGATCCGATCAGTTATTTGAATATGGCCTATTTAACCAAACATGCTTGCTGCGTCTACACTGATTCCGGAGGGCTTCAGAAGGAAGCCTATTTTCATCGGACGCCATGCGTAACACTGCGTGATGAAACGGAATGGCAAAATACCGTAGAGTCTGGATGGAATAGATTGTGGACCGTGAAAGAGTACCTACCGCGTCGAGAAATCGATGACTTCGGTGATGGTAATGCCGCAAAGGTAATTGTCGAAAAGCTGATAGCCGGAATGGCTTCGTAAGCAAATTATTTTGACTAGGAAAAATGCGCTGGCCCCATCTTCGATTAGGACGCTCGTGTTGCATGCGGCGTACACTGGCTTGTATTCGTATTTCGACGATTGGTTAGACGCCTTCAACGGTAGTGAAAATTTCGATAACATCTCGATTAACGTTCTACATCGGGACGCCAAAGCGCAAGTCGCAAGGGAGCTGCCTAACACTGAGTTGGTCATCCTCCTTCATTCCATATTAGGCGACGGGACGAATTATCTCGAACCACTGATTCCGTTATTGCGAGATCGTCGTTGCATATTATTGGCCTTCGTCGGTAACGAGGTAAATTTGCCCGGCACGCGAATCGCTGATAAGCGCCGGGTGTTGACAGAAATTGAACCCGATTTAGTGGCGACCCAACTGCCGAGAGACGCTGGTGTATTTCTGTTCGGTGACCTTGCACGGCTCCGCGTAATTGCGATTACTCATGCGCTGAATCCATTAAGTTTTTCTCCGCCGTCCACTAGCGTAGCGCGGAAAATTGACATCGGCGTCCGCGCCGCCCGATATCTCCCTCACTTGGGCGACGATGACCGAAATCGGATTCACGACTATTTTGAGCGGAACGCACAGCGTTATGGGTTACGCGTAGATGTGAGCGACCAACGCTTGGATCGGGCAAGCTGGGCAGCATTTTTAATGCACAGCAAGGGGACGGTTTCCACCGAAGCGGGATCCTGGTACATCGAGCGAGACGATCGTACGGTCGAGGCGATTCGCGCTTGGGCAAATGTCCGTGCGAGCGCACGCTATGTTGTTGGTGACCATTCAATGCTCAACGCGATGTACAAAAAATTGCCCGCTTCAATGAAATCCTTAGTCCGTCAATTGAAGAATGCCGGAATAATCCAACATGAAATTACAGCCGCCCAGGAACTTTCCTTTGCTGAGGTGTATCAACATTTTTTTAGCGAATACAAATTACCCGACGTTTACGGAAAGTGCATCTCGTCTCGTCATTTCGACGCGATAGGCACCAAGACGTGTCAAATTATGTTTCGCGGCCGATTCAACGATATTCTAGTTGCCGACGAACATTACATCGCTTTAGAGCAGGATTTTTCTAATATTGATGACGTTCTGATGAGATTTTCAGACGAGACTTACGTCGCGGGAATGGTCGGTAGAGCATACGAATTCATACCTACCACCACCGTTTGGCCGAAATCTACCGGGAACTCGAAAATGTATGTCGATGACTGAGTATTCGATTCGCGAGGCGGTGCGCATCGTCAGCGCTTCGCGCGGATTCAATTTAAGTGCCACTTAGGTCGCCAAAAACGAGTCACTCTATATTGCGAAATTCGCCGCGCTATTGTGCGGGAATCAGGGAATTCCCCATCCAGGCCGTTAGAAATATGAAGGCTGCTTTGATCTCGAACTTCGGACCACCCGATGTTTTTTCTATCGATGAAATTCCGATCCCAACTCCTGGCCCCGGCGATGCGCTCGTGCGTATCAAAGCGTGTGGGGTTAACCGCATGGACACTGAACTAAGAGCCGGTGTATACGGCGGTGAGCCGCTCGATAGCTTTTTCTTTGGGAGGAATATTGTGTTGCCGCATCTTCCGGGGATTGAACCGGCAGGCATCGTCGAAGCGGTTGGTGCGGATGTCGTCGATCTGAGTCCGGGTACGTTTGTCGTTCCGCATTCGCACTTGTCTTGTGGAAACTGTGCGAACTGTGTCGCAGGCGACGATAATGCGTGCCCCAAGATCCGAGTCCTTGGCGTGCAAACGCCAGGGCAGGGGGTTACGCAGAATATATCGTTTGGCCGGCAGCGCATTTGATCTCGTTCAAAGATTCCCTATCGTTCGGATCCGCAGCCGCTTTGTTAGTTAATTATGGCCCGGTTTGGAATGGCTTGATTGAGCGTGCGTCACTGAAACACGAAGATACCTTAGTCGTCACAGGAGCCGCGGGTGGATGTGGACTGCGGCTTTGGATATCGGTCGTTTAACTGGCTGCCGCACAATCGCGGTGACGCGTTCTGCGCACAAAGCAGATGCTTTAATTGAAGCCGGAGCAACCGACGTGGTCATTGATAGCGGCGAGGAGGCCTGGGCTGAAGACGTGCTCCAATTGACTGACGGATGCGGTGCAGATTGTGTGCTCGAGCTCGTAGGCGCAGCGACGTGGTCACAAAGCGCGCAAGCGGCCGGATCGCGCGGTCGGGTTGTCGTCATCGGCTCGCACAGTGGCCTTAACGTGGCGCTCAACCTGGCCCAATTGTTCAGTAAGAATCTAACCGTCATGGGCGTTACCCGAGCCAATCGACGTTCGATGGAGCACGTCGTTCGCAATGCGGAGAGCGGTTTGCTTCGGCCCCACATCGGGCACAGCATCGCGTTGGAAAATGTGAGCGAGGCTCATCGTTTAATGGATACGGACTCGCATACCGGCAAGATCGTCTTGACCCTGGATTAAGAGGATCTCGCAATCTAAGAAAGCCCTGTTGCCAGGGCTTTCACTACGGCTGGGCCGCGCCTAATAATCCCATTCCGCGAACTGGGATCGCCACGCTAACGCTCGATTTCTTAGCGCGAGACCGTAGCGCTCAAGCAACGAGCCGAGCACGATGGCTGCCACACCAACTAATGCGAGGCTGCCCCAGCTGCCGAAATCGAACATGAGAACAACATCGTGTAGCTGATAGACGATCCCACTGAGCAACGCGACCATGCCGCTTACGAAAACCGATTTTTGTTCGACCGAGTAACCATACACTGCCACGCAAAGGCCGGCGCTGATGCCAATTAACGCAGTTGCCAGGCCCGGGTGATTGAACAGATTTAGCGTGATGCCGGTTGCGAACACAATCGCAGCCGTGCGCCTATAGCCAGCGTCATGCGTGCTTGAAGTCAATGAGATATCGATCAACAAGCTAGAGAAAACGATACTCACAAGAGGGATCAGTAACGCGTCGGCGACGTTAGTGGCGACACTAATCGCGGCGCACCCGAATGCCACTGCAATGGCGCTCAATACTTGCATTATTCTAAGTAACGATCCGCTCGCGTTGTTACCGGCGAGCCGCGCGCTTATCGCGATCTGACGTGCCACGGCATAGACGATTACAGCGCCGAGGGTGAGCATGAATTCGTCCACCGCGTAGAAATAGAAATTTCTCCCGACGAGGATCGCCACAGGAAGAAACTGTGCGGCGATTACGAAATGCCCTTCACGCGTCGCAAGGGCGGAATCTATCCGCCGCGCCGCAACGATCTGCCTGAGTACGAGTATTACCAGCGACAAAGCGATCAATCCCACCGCAAGACTTGATCGAACAGGTATCAGTAATGCTAGGTTCGCAGCCACGTAAAGCATAGTGAAGCGTTTAGCTGATTGGCGCGCGAACACCGAGAATGCGAAATACGTGATCGGCGTTAGGATCAGTAACCCGGCTGTAAGCGCGGCGAGCAATGCAACAACACCTGGCGCGGTCCAACTCGCGAACGTGGGATAAATTACGTCGTTCTCATTCCCGATCGAATAGGTCATTGCTCCGAGCACAGCGTAATTTACTCCGACGGCGCACACGGCGAGTGCGAGAAACGTGCGTGCGCCCTTGTTTTCTTGAACGACTTTTCCAATGATGAAACCGACAGCCGCTAAGAGGCCGCTGTAGGTGATCAAGGTGTAGTAGCGGGACATATCCGAGCCTAAGGGCCCGTGCCAAAATAACTTGACGAATAGTCTAAACGAGATCAGGCTCTCGGGTCATGAAAACCG
>JAQCEL010000177.1 GCA_027618655.1 Pseudomonadota bacterium
TGTTCGGTGCTGGAGCAAATATTGGACTTCAGGGCTATCAGGCTCAGGTCTGTAGAATGCAGCGGCGGCCATTTCGTCCTCGCTCAACGGAATGCCGAACGCTTTAGCGCAAGCGATCCGCTCAGCGGCGCTTAGATTCTTTTTCTGATGAACCGTATTGGTACCTTGAACCGTCGTCATGCCGTCACCTTTAACCGTTTTCACCAACACGACGGTCGGCTTGTCCTGGGTTGCGATCGCACTTGCGAACGCCGCATAAATCTTTTTCGGGTCCTGCCCGCCGCGTTTGATGTCATGTATTTCAGCATCGGTGAGAGAATTCATCATGGCGGCTAGTTGCGGATTGTTCTCAACCCACAATTCGCGTTGCACGGCGCCTGGCGACACCGAATAGTATTGGTAGTCCCCATCGACTGCGTTTTCCATCCGAGCAAGTAATATTCCCTCATGGTCGCGGGCGAGGAGGCCATCCCACCCACTACCCCAAATCACTTTAATTACGTTCCAATCCGCACCGCGAAAGCTGCGTTCCAACTCTTGGATGATCTTGCCGTTCCCTCGGACCGGACCGTCGAGGCGCTGCAGGTTGCAATTGACGACCAAAATTAGGTTATCGAGCTTTTCCCGCGCCGCGATATTGATCGTACCGAGAACTTCTGGCTCGTCAGCCTCACCGTCGCCGATAAAACACCAAAACTTACCTCCGTTCTTCGGTTTCAAGCCTCGGTTTTCCAGGTATTTAGCAAATCGCGCCTGGTAGATCGCCGTTGGCGTTGATAAACCCATTGACGCACAGGGTAGCTGCCAGAATTCAGGCATCAAACGCGGATGCGGATAAGAACTCAGTCCTTTGTCACGTTGAAGTTCACGTCGGAAATTTTTCAAGTTTGCGTCATTGAAGCGACCTTCTAAATAAGCGCGGGCGTAAACACCGGGCGCTGCGTGCGGCTGCGGGATGAAAGTGTCGCCGCCATAATCCGCACTTCTGGCGCGAAAAAAATGGTTAAACCCAACTTCGAGTACCGTCGCGATGGACCCGTAGGTTGCAATATGACCGCCGACGCCGCTACCGCTATCGGCCGCCTGCAGAACCATTGCCATGGCGTTCCATCGATTAATATTCTCAATGCGTTTTTCTAAATCGATATCACCCGGATACGAATCCTGCTTTTCCACGGGGATGCTGTTCACATAGGGCGTATTCAGGGTCGCCTCGTTTAACGCTACGCCTAAGCTCAAGGCCCTGTTCTGCAGATTTCTCAGGAGTTCCTTGAGTCCCACCTCACCGTGAATCCGACGCACATCGTCCAGCGCATCTAACCATTCCTGCTGTTCAATTTCGAATGAATCAACTGCTTCCCCGTTCGCGTTCATTCAGTGTCACTCCTTATTGCAACCCAGGTAATAAGTCGTCTACAAAACGGAACGTCGACTCAACGCGAGCGCTCATTCCGGTTTATTGCAAGCATTAGCCGGATTTATATTAGTTAACATTTTCAATCTATTATATGGGTTAATTAAAATTATATTTAGAATCGGCGCAATGTAATCGAACCCAGTCCAACCTTCAATCTTGGCATGCGTGAGCCGGCAGGCTCTGCGTTATTTAACCAGTGAGGCGAGATGGCCAAAGACAATGGTCGAAACTCTAGAAACGAATGATCCCCTAGTGAAGATATCATTCAAATGGGTAGCTGATGGATATTCTTGCACCGGTCCGATCACTACATTAGTTCGCATAATGATTATTATGTTAAATAAAAGATTATGGAACACCGCTTGCCGTTATCCGGGTGTCGGTCTCTGCCATAGTGAGCTGCTTCGAATAAGGGCATTTTCCTATGGCGGCTCCCTGTTAGTTTGACATGCGGCGTCGCGGCGTCCGATCTACCGCGCATCATTGCATTAAGCGCCAACGTCTTCCGCACGGCGTGCTATCAACCACGAAAGAGTTTCCCGCCGATTCAGGCTTACAATGCGTCGAGCAACGAAGGCAGTCGCCCAAAAGTTAAACCCAAACCAGGAGCGTGTCTTGAATCAGCCATTACTGTTCTCGGCATTCGTCATGAATACGCCGTCTCACATTCTCCACGGCGTGTGGCGTCAACCAGGTGCGGGGCAAGTTAATTTCAACTCGTTAAAATTCTGGGTTGATCTCGCACGTGAGCTCGAAGCCGGGTTATTTGATGTTTTATTCTTTGCCGACGTTCACGGCGTGTACGGTAACATTGGCAGCTCGTATGACAAACACGTGACTACAGGTCTGCAAATCCCGAGTAACGACCCTTCGGTTATTCTCTCAGCTCTCGCCTATAACACCGAACATTTAGGCTTTGCATTTACCAGCAGCATCATCCAGGAACATCCCTATAACTTCGCGCGTAAGATTTCGACTCTGGATCACGCTTCAAATGGCCGGATCGCATGGAATATTGTCACCAACGGGATCCCAAACGGGGCGCGTAATTTCGGCTTTGACGATATCATCGCGCACGACGAGAGATATCGATGGGCCGATGAGTACGTCGAGGTAACGTATAAACTGTGGGAAGGATCCTGGGACGAGGGCGCCCTCCTCCAAGATCGCCACACTGGATGGCACGCAGACCCCGCGAAAATTCACCGGATCAACCATCATGGCGAACGTTATCGCGTCGAAGGGCCACACTTAGTCTCGCCTTCGCCTCAACGCACACCGTTACTCTTCCAAGCAGGCTCCTCGGAGGCCGGCATGCAATTCGCAGCAGCGAACGCTGAAGCGCAATTCCTGATTGCGCCATCACCAAAAATCGCCGCCGCGATCATAGAGAAAACACGAAAATTATTACCCGCAATAGGTCGTCCGGCAGACAGTATTAAATTTTTCCAAGGTTTATCGTTCGTGGTGGGCAGCACTGAAGAAGAAGTAGCTAGGCTCGATCGCGAACTCGATGAAGCAATCGATTATGAAGCCATGATCACGCATTTAGGTGGCGCGATGGGCATTGATCTCGCGGACTACGCACTCGATCACCCGCTAACCGACATCGAAACCGAGGGCATTAAAGGATTACTGACGTGGGTGAAAGAAGCCGTCACTGGTCGCGAACCCACGGTTCGCGACATCGGCGGACTGGCGAGTAAAAGTAGCCGCATAAGCGGAACACCGGAACAAATCATTGAGGCCCTCAAGTCGTGGCAAGCTGCCGGTATTGAAGGAGTTAATGTCATCAACGCGACCATTCCTGGCAGTTATACGATATTCATCGAAGAACTAATGCCGTTGCTACGTACCGCCGGTTTGGCGAAGCAGGCCCACGAACCCGGAACCTTGCGTCGTAAAATTTTCGGACACGACACCTTGCCCGCCTCCCATCATGCGACGAAATATCGTGGTGCGTTCAATAAAGGGTCGTAGCGCGATAGAGTTTACCGCCGTAGTGTTGATCGGTTTGCTCCAGCGTAACTTTCGCTATTTGTCTAAGCCTTATAAAACATAAACTCAATTTCGACGGTCGCGCCTAACGGCAATGCAGCGACCCCAATGGACGTGCGTGCCGGCGGTTGTACGTCTGTTGTAAACACGGCTTCCCACGCCGCGTTAATAGCCGGGAATTCCGAAAATTCGGTTGTATAAATCGTCGCGCTCACGAGATCCGCGAGACCCAATTTAAAATCGGGCATCGCGTCAACGAGGTTCTGGAGTATTTTTGCGGTCTCCGAACCCGGACCACCACTTTCGAGTTTTCCAGAATTCTTGTCCAACGCAATCATTCCCGCTGTTTTGTAAATCGGCCCGGCTTTAACTAACGGGCTGTAGCGAAAGCGCGGTGCGGGTAAATTTGGCGAGCTAAGAGCTTCGATCATGAATTTTTGCCTATCCTATGGAATGCTGCTGTACAGTTTAATCAATTAATGCGTCACAGAGGCGAACAAATTTGAGCTGTTCTGCGAGTGCGCTAAGCGGTCGCATTGCTCTTTGAATGCGAGCATCCGCCCCCTGCCCCGTTTGCTTTTCAGGGCCTCGGCAAGGCATATTCATTAATCGCACACAAGCAGAAATCAGGAGTTTGCATGTATCAGGAAATCAAATACGACGTTCAAGATCCGATCGCGGTTATCACCATGAATCGACCCGATCGCCTTAACGCAATGACCACGCATATGCTCGCTGAGATCCGTCATGCACTGGCGTCCGCCGAGGCGGATGGAAGAGTCGTTGGAATGATTCTGACGGGTGAAGGCCGTGGGTTCTGCGCAGGCATGGACATCGATGCACTAGATGGTATCTCAAAAGACGCGAGCTTTAATATAGACACGACCGGGCTTGAGGCAGATCCAGGCGATCCGTCCATGGGGGAAGATTTTGTCGCTGGCTTTACCTACATGTTAGCGTTACGCAAGCCGTTGCTGGCCGCTATCAATGGGCCGTGTGCGGGATTGGGATTTTGTTTCGCGATGCTTTCAGATATGCGGTTTGTGGATGCAAATGCGAAGTTCTCAACTGCGTTTTCACAACGGGGACTCGTCGCCGAGCACGCCGTCAGCTGGTTACTTCACCGCCTTATCGGCAGTTCGCGCGCGCTGGACTTACTGTGGAGTGCGAGAAAGTTTGACGGTGTCGAAGCGGAACGCCTCGGCATTGCCGATCGGCTCTGCGAGCCAGGAACCAGCTTACAAACTGCAAAGGATTACATCGCTCAGCTCGCCGCCTCCGCTTCCCCAACTTCTTTGAAGATCATCAAACAGCAGGTTTACCGTCACATGATGATGCCACTCGGTCCTGCCATGAGTGACACCCAACGATTGATGGACGAAAGTCTAACGCGTCCTGACTTTAAAGAAGGTGTTCGGTCCTTCATTGAAGGACGACCGCCGTCATTCGATCGGATCAGGGTAGGGTAATCAGACAGCTGGTGCTGCGTTGGCTGGCCTCGTATCCCGAGCAAAAACAGGTCAAGCGAGCGCCTTAAGTGGGATACTCGATACGACAATCACGCGAATTCCCAAAAAATTCGCGTGGTTGCTAGAACGCAATCCGAATGACGACTCGAATCAAACGCCGAGCTTGCCGCGGACTCTTTGAATCCCACCCTTGTACACGCCTTGGATTAACTTAACGACGTCGGCCTCAGGCGCACCAACGGCCTCAAATGTGCTCGACCAATTCACTGTCGTCGAGCCGGATCCGGCATCTGATACTTTTACCGTTGACAAGTAATTTGCCACTGGCAACGGGCAATCGTTAATGATCGCGTAACTAAAAACCCGGGCGCCGTCGTCGTGACTTTCCAAGCGCTCGATAATTTCGCCGCCACCGTTGAGGCCGATCGTGCGCACCGCACCGACGCCTTCACCTTTGAGCGTACAACTCGCGATCATTTCGTTTGGTTCAATACCACCGAAGTCACTAATGATTTTCCATACTTTGTCTGCCGATGCGGCGACCGATTCGCTTACGTTAACTGCAGTCACGCTGTTCTCCCTCGTAGATTTAAGTTTCCAGTCCACCGACTATTGTTGCGATTCCGAGCTTGCGTGCAAGCCTTAAAGCGGACGCAGCGCGTAATCGCTTCTCTGGCGTTCGCGCGCGTTGTACAACGGGCTCGCAAACGCGCATCGCTTAAGCAGACTCAGCGTTTAAAAATGAGCGCACTTTGTCTGAAATTTCTTGGCTCATGCCTGCTTCATCATCACTCGCTAAGCGAAGCCTAGCGGGAACACTTTTGTGATACGGGGTTGCGCCAATAGGGTCGCAGTTATCACTCGCTGAGAGCATATTAATGCGCGGGCCGATAGAAACTCGTTCACCATTTTGCAATGGATACGACATACCGTAACCATGAGGTAACGTGGCATACCCAGCTTGCAAGGTGTCGTCTGATTCAACTCGGGTAGTTAAGGTGCCCGTATGGGTTTCCACAGTCACCCAGCCGCCGTCATTCGCGCCGATTTCTACGATATCGTCGGGATGCATGCGCAAGTTTCCATCAACATCATGCTGGCGCCATTTCGGCGTGCGAATAATTTGATTCGCGTTGTACTGCCGCCGTTGGCCTAAGGAGACGACATACGGATACTCTTTATCCCGTACATCATTCGCCGGATCCAATCGGCTTAACCAGTCGCTCATTTCCGGAATATGCATGCGAATTCTATGATCAGGGTAGGCAATGAGATCCCACACATCAGCAAATTCGTTCTCCGTAAACGGCGTTCCCGATGGCGAGTTCAAAATCGTGTCGAACAAAGCTTCACCTAACTCCGCACCCTGTTTATCCGACTTAATCGCCCGTCGAACGGCCGGCCCATTGCGCGCCGCGGTCCGGTGGCAAGCTGGCCAAAGGATTGCGGCCGACGCCGCACCATTAGCCAGCGATTTGCCCAAGGTCAAAAATAATATCAGTGGGGCGATCGTTGCGTGGCTACTGTTTTCTCGCAGTAGTTCTTGAAACGCTTGTTGAAATGCACCACGGTCCGAGCTGGCTAGTTCGCGCAGGCTATCGATGCGCGCCTGCTCCGGTAGTAAACCCATATGGCGTGCAAGATCCGCATAGATGTCGCCTTCAACCCGGGTCCCTTCGAGCGGTTTCATTAGCGGCGCTCGCAAATGAAAATAGTTCGTTGGAAACGAGAACGTAAAATAAGTGAATTCCCATTTTTCGTATTGCGAAGCAGCCGGTAATACGTAGTCCGCGAGCGCCGCAGTTTCGGTCATCGCGACATCGACTACTACGAGCAATTCCAAAGCCTTTAACGCTTCTTCAGTTGCAGCTGTGTTCGCTGCGGAGTTGGCGGGGTTGGAACTGTCAATCAGCATCGCCCGCAGCCGATCAGGATTATCCGAGAGAATTTCCTGCGCGAAACGATTGGGCGGATAGACGCCCATGATTTCTTCCATATTCGTAACTAACGATCGCGCACCCTTTGAATTGCCAATCAAGGGCTGAAGCCAGGTATGGATACCGTGTGTTCCGGGACGTCCGAAGTTCCCCGTGGCGAGGAACAACAAATTGCCTAAGTAGGAATTCAGGGTCGAGTTACGCCCCATTTCGATGCCTAGTTCCGTGCGTAAGGTCATGGCCTTGGCATCTAAGATCATCTGCACCGCGCGTCGCACATCAGCCTCAGCTAGCCCCGTATGGGCTATCCATTCAATAGCCGGAATCTTCTCGATATCGCGCGCTACTTGATCCCAACCTTCCGTGTGCTCAGCGATGAATGCATGATCGAAGCCTTTCGCCTCCAGCAGAAGTTTTAGTATTGCGCCCAGGAGATACGTGTCAGTCCCAGGTTTGATCTGCAAATGGAGATCCGCAAACTCCGCGTCTTTTGTGCGCACCGGATCGACAACAATAATTCTTCTGTCGCTGGCATGCGCAGCTTCTTTCAAATGTGTGCGCGCGTGTGGCTCACATTGCGATTGCCAAACATTGCCGCCGAGGATGAACACGAGATCGGCCTCGTTCGCCTGGATTGAATGATTGCAATTTTGCGCACCAAACATCCGGCCATTCACCCAGAAGCGTCCTGATTTTTCTTGCGCAATGGAACTATAGAAATCGGTAGCGCCCAGCGCACGCATCATCATAATGCCGTAACCGCCGCCCGAGTGATTGCCCTGCCCTCCGCCACCGTAATGGCCAATGGATCGCCCCCCGTAAGCATCCCTAACGGCGAGCATCTTCGCTGCTATTTCCAGGTAGGCAGTGTCCCAATCGATCGTTTCGAAACTACCATCCGCTCTCCGGCGTAATGGCGAACTTATTCGCTGCGCATCATTTTGGTAATAAGTAATTTTCGATGCTTTTTGACAAACGTAGCCGCCAGAACGCGGGTTATCTTTGTCGCCCTTAACCTTGGTGATCTTGCGACCCTCGGTTTGAACTTCCAGCCCACAGTTTGCGTAGCAAAGAATACATGCCGTCTTTTTCCAACTTACGTCTGTCAAACTAAATTCCTAGATTCATTTGTTGAAATCACGTTGTACATTGCCTTACCGTCTTCCGGATATCAAGGCATGTACGACGATGGAAACAGACATTTTTCGAGAGCGATTGGATTGGCGACCCGCGATGGTGTTGATTTGCATATTCAATTGATCCGTTTTCAGATGCTGTTGTATCACGACGGGACCACGGTAAAGCTCGCACCATCGATTGATCACCTCATCCATCGACAGCGCGCTCCACATTTCAGTATTCATATACAACACCAAATGGCAGTGATTACTCATCACCGCATACGCACATACGTCGATAGCAACGACATCATTCAAAGTTGCAAGCGTTCGATAAACCAATCACGACGATGCTCGTACGATTGACCCGTATTACTATCCTCGTCACATACGACCGCGGAGAGATTCGAACCCCCGGTCCGGAAAGCTGGCCCGCTTCGCCTCGATCGTTCTCGTAGGCAAGCGCGAGGTGGATGTCCCCTTCGCCGCTGACGCGTTGCCATAGTTTTCGATAGTCGAACTGTTTGCCGTACGCCTCGCGCGTTGTGTAGTAGATATTCTGGACGTCGGCGAAAATCGCGGTTCGGATCGTCATCGGGCCATTCTACGCCGCCTTTCTCCATGCGCGTCGCCGAACCATTCGCTAGCGTTCGATACGAAATACGCTAGACTTCAGTTCTCACGGGCCAACCAAAAGCGACGTCCTATGGCAAACGCGAAATTCGGGCTCACGTTATCCAATCGCAGCGTCGTACTCGGACTGTCGGACGTCGACGGCATGCTGCATCACGCCGAAGCGGCCGACTGCGCGTCAGTCTGGGATTCGGTCTGGCTCGGCGATTCCATTTTCGCAAAACCGCGCCTCGACGTGATGGTTGCTCTCGGCGGGCTCGCGGCGGTTACCAGGCGCGTCAAACTCGGGGTGGGCTGCATGGCGAGTGCGCCGTTACGCGACCCCTTGCTGCTCGCGTATCAATGGGCGAGCTTCGATTTCATGTGCGGCGGG
>JAQCEL010000178.1 GCA_027618655.1 Pseudomonadota bacterium
CGGCCGGGGGCAATACCTGGTCGTCACTGCCAGCGATCACTAACGTTGGACAACGGATTTTGTGGATGTGATCGGATAAATTGAAATCGGCAAGCGCGCCGGCGAGTACATGTTTGTATGCTTCTAATTGATTGTTCGCGATCATTTCGCTCAACCATTCTTCGAGAATCGGCTCGGGCGGTTGCGCGAGAGCTTGTTTCACCACCAACGCCGCATAGTCATCCATGCTTGTTTCATCGAGCGCCTTCAATCGCGCTGCCATGACGTCCTTCGGGATCGCGAATTCAGACGCGGTATGCGCAAGAATGATTCGACGGCAAAGCTGCGGCGCCTTTAACGCGAGTTCCTGTCCGATGAAACCGCCCATCGAACTACCGAGATAATTAATCGACTTGAATCCTAATGTCTCACAGACGTCAATGACATCCCGAGCCATAATTTCAATTGAATAATTTGCCCGACCTTTAGGTTTTGAAGATCGCCCGAAGCCGCGCAAATCTAAGGCAACAACATGGTAGTGTTCGCTAAATTCCCTTACTTGGTGGACCCACAGACTGCCGCTCGTCCCGAGTCCATGGATCAATATTAACGGTTCGCCACGTCCCCACTGACGCACGTTAATGTCTACATCACCGACCTGCATCAATGCCATTCAGTAGCTTCCGAACTAAACGAGCTAGGCCATCGCCGCATCAACTGATCCGCATTTCCGGCGGGACAATCCTTCCCTGATCGACAATTAGATCTTCGTCTAACATCAAGCTGCAATTCTTCATCGGCAGATCGAGATGGCATGGCGTATCGTTTTGCCCACCAAATTCAGTATCAGGTCCCATAGAAAATAGTACGTTGCCATAGCAGGCGCGGCCGTCCATGCCGATCCCGGGAAGATCGACCGACCATTGACAATCTGTGTTGAGTCCCCAACCGATGTGAGAAATCGCAAATGCTCGGGGATCGTCGTAACTCGCGATAAATTCTTTGACTTCCGTTGCAGATCCGCCGCCGTTAATCTCAATCACTGAACCGTCGCGGATGATGAACTCGATAGGTGAGGTAACGAACTTCTTCAATGGATAGATAATATCGTCGACGTCCATCACTACCTTGCCGTTAACGCCGCGATCCGCAGCTAAGGTTGCGAGAAAGCCGCCTGGCCAATGATCCCATCGGCCGGGCGTGACCGTGTAGCCGTATTCAGTGAGAATTGATTTATTCGATAAGGTGTAACTCACATCCGTTCCGGCATCATTCGTGAATCGCAAGGTCTTCGCATTGCGGAGTCGTCTTTCACCCGCCTCAACCCGCTCGCGCAAGGCGGGATCTGGGAACAGTCGCTCCAGAATCTCAGGCGGTTCTACCACCAACAAGACGCGCGTGCCGGCCTCTTGCATGGCAATTTGTTCACGTGAGAACAATAGCAACATGTGATCAATAACCATATCTGCCTCGCAACACTGGCGTAACGCATCAGGGTGATCAGACAATGGATTCTTACCCACGTTGGCGATCCGTTCGCTTGCTGTCATTGAATGTTCTACGGCTAAGTTCACGTCGATAACCTTCGCTCCAAGTGCGCTTGCAACGCCGAGCGATACTTCGGCGTAGTCTCTCAATACGTCTCCTTCCGAGAGGACCGCAACCGTCTGTCCCGGACCGATGTCGCAGAGTTTGAACTCTGCGTTAAACAACTCTTTGAGTATTGTCGCCATAATCTTCTCCAATGCTGCCCGTGTGCCGATTCAGGCGCGCGCTTTGCCGAACGATTTTGAATAGCCGCCGTCGATCGGCTCCGGATATTTTGCGCTACCTGCGTTTAATGCGGCGACCCCGTCCTTGATTCGCGAAACCCGTGCATCTTCATCTTCGTCGAGAAGTGTATCGAGATAATAATTTTGTAAATGATGGATGGCGCGTTCCAGATTCGTCGTTGGGCCCGGTTTAAACCCGTTTGAGTTGGCACCGGTTTGCAGCGATTCCAACATCGCCTCGTCTTCGGTCGCGACTAGCCGGATGAAATCCGCGTAGATCTTATTCTTCTCGGCAAACCCTGGTTCATCAAAAAATGCCTCTGGAAGCTGTGTATAGATAGTGACATGCGTGTGATTTACGTCGATTGGTGTCGCGACCCACGGTTGAATGAGATCGTGGCGTCCGAAAATATTCATCGTCGGGCGCACCCACGTTGTGCAAGCGAATTTATCGCTCACCTTACCTTCCAACCACGGCATTTGGTGGAACAAGGTCACGCCATTGGGCGCCATAGTTAGCGCTTCGTAGACTGCGTTATAGCCTTGTCCGACTAGATTGAAACGAAAATCGTTAACCGGAAAGTGTGCACCGAAAGACGTCTTATGAATGACGCCGACGTGGTACATGTCCATTAAATTTTCTGGTACGAACTTCCAATTGCACGGCACGACGAATTCGAATTTGTCCGACGTTCGGGTGTTTTCGGGCTGCAGGAATGCCGCGAAATCGCGCACACCGTCTTCATCCAGACAGTCGCCCAAGGGCCGGCAATTTGGGTCGAAATTGATGAAAATATAACCGCCCCAGGTATCGAGGCTCAATAATGGCAGGCGACAGAATTTAAAGTCGAAGCCACTCACTTCGTTATTGTGCGGTGCGCCAGTGAGCCGACCGTCCGTCCCGTATGTCCATGCATGGTAGCGACAGGTAAAGCGATTCGTGTTGCCCTGGCCGACCGCGACTTCGACGCCGCGGTGCTGACACAAATTTCGAAATGCACGTAATTCGTTGTCTGCACCGCGACAAATGACCAGCGGCTCGCCGACGATTCGCAATGCGTTGTAATCGCCGGGCTTCTCAAATTCTTCAACGCGGCCAACGCACAGCCACTCACGCATAAATATTGTGTCAATTTCGCGTTGGAGGATTTCCGGCGAGGTATAGTAGTAACCAGGTAAGTGGCGCGCTTCATTTAAGTTCGCGCGCGTTTGCTCGATGGCTTTGCGGGTTGTTGGATCGAATTCAACGGTCGTCGACATTGACTTAGCGCTCCATAACATTAGGGTCTCGAGTGTTGCACTCGCCGATCAGTCAATTCTTTTTAATTAATCGGCTAAATAAATCCTAGTCGATGGGCCTCGTTGTTGCAAACACCGGCACCCCTAATCCGCTCTGTACGGCCTGCTTCCACGAGGCGACCATACATTCCTTGCCGAATAACCAGCATCAGTGCGTCCTGGATCGGGTTTAGGCAGCGGTGCACAGCGGCATAGGGATCGAACAATTTGTTGTTGAACGGCAAGGCACTGCCCGACTGGAGGTTCGGGGGACTCTTCGTCAAAGAATCGCTGACAGCGCGGCTGTCTACGGGTAGTTAGTTGTCGCCCGCTCCATGCCACCCACCACGAAATTGGTCAGCCGCGCGACCAGTTCGTCGATGTTGCCCGACGTGAAACGGCCGCCCGACAAATCATCCAAGCGATCGACACCAGACATCATGTACAGAAACGCACCAATGATGAACATCATTCGCCAATAAATATCTGCCGGATCGACATTTGGCAGCGCCCTTTCTAAGGCCGCTAAATAACGTTGGGTTGCTTCGTCGTAGACTTCGCGACGTAATCGAAAATGCATGGCATCCGTTTCATCATGCACCCTAGCCTGCAGACGGACGAAACTTTGACCAGCCGCGCCGCTGACTTTCATTTCAAATTCCGCCGTGAGATAGGCGCGCAATAACTCTTCTACGCTTGGCGTGCTGCCGGGACGGGCTTCGAGCGCGTCCAACAATTCGTGCCAGCGACGCGCAATTTGCGTCCCGCGTCGCTTGAATACTTCCTCAAACAAGCGCTCCTTTGAATCGAAGTAATAAGCGATTAGCGCCGGATTCACCGACGCGCGTTTCGCGATATGGCGCAGCGATGTCGGTGCGTAACCATGTTCAGCAAAAACATCTTCGGCGACATCGAGGATCTTTTCGCGTTTGCCTAATTGATCACCTGGTTGACTTGCAGGTCGCCCTGGTCGTCGAGCGTTCACCTCGTTCATGCGCCGTTGCGCACTTCAATGACGCGCGGAGCGTGGATGGACGGGCGGCTGTTCGTTCTGTGCTCAAGCCAGTTCGAGCAATCTCGCGCATCATTCATTACGACTAAATCTCTAAGGATTGTGGACTTGGCGATTATGGCCGACTTCTCGGCCCGACCCAAGGTCAGCTTCGACACGCAGCACCTATTCAGAAAAAATGAAGCGCTCCGATAGCCCGAAGATATCTACCGTCAGTCGTTCAAATACGCTTGCTAAACTACCAGCCTATCCACTGGAGAATTAGCATGGATGTAAACCTTGCAGACGTACACGCCGAAATTACCGACGTTTTTTGGAAATACACGAATGCGCTCAAAGCCAACGACATCGACGCTGTGACCAAAGCTTTCTGGAACAGCCGGCACACGCTGCGTTATGGCACGGGTGAAAACTTGTATGGCATGGAGGCGATCGCACGCTTTCGCAATTCTCAACGCGGCCAGCCCGTCGAGCTTGAAATTACTCGGCTGGTCATTACGGCGTTTAATCAAGATTTTGGCACGGCTAACTGCGAAATGAACCGAATCGATTTAGGCGTCAGCTGTCGGATGAGCCATAGCTGGGTGCGCTTTGTGGACGGTTGGCGGATCGTTGCTGCGCACGTCTCCGTCGCTCCCTAGATCTGGCGGCCAGACGTTACCATTACCGCGCCGATCCGAGGCACGGTTGATGCCATCAAGCATCAGAGCCGTCCTTGAGCGGCGCCCTTTATTCCCGTATAGGCGGCGTAATGAAGGTAAATATCGCAAATTAATTGGCCTCATTACCGATTTATTTATCCGGATAATTAATAACTTGCAATTTCAAATTTGCGGCGTTTTACTAGGAGCCATTCCGCAACGAGGACAAGCTGATGCAGACCCGGATGATCGACAAACAGTGGTCCGAGAAATACCCTGGGGTTGGCAAAGGTCCGGTTGCCACCGAACCCTGCATTTCTCCTGAATACTTTGAACGAGAACGAGAGCTGATTTTTCGTCGGCATTGGTTAAACGTCGGCCGCGTCGATGAGATCCCGACGGCGGGAAAATATTTCGTTCGCGAACTCGAAGTTTGTAAAGTCTCAGTGCTGGTCGTGCGCGGCAACGACGACCAGGTCCGCGCGTTCCACAATGTCTGTCCGCACCGTGGCAACACCTTAGTACTCAACGAACGTGGAACTTGCCCGGGCCGCTTCGGCTGTGGGTTCCACAGTTGGGCTTTTACACCAGAGGGCAAGCTTGCCTTCGTTCCTGACGAGGAAAATTTCTTCGATCTCGATAAAAGCCAATACGGTTTGAGCGCCATCAATTGCGAAGTCTGGGAAGGATTTATTTTCATCAACCTCGCACCAATGCCCAAACAATCCTTGCGCGAGTTCCTCGGCGGTGTCGCCACTCAATTAGACAACAGCCCATTCAGCGAAATGAAGTTGTTGAAAACTTATAAGGTCGAAGAGAACGCGAATTGGAAGACCGGGCTCGACGCACAAAATGAGCTCTACCATTTACCGTTCCAACACCGCTACACCATTGGCGACTCCTTCCTGTTAAAGGACGGCAAATATTGCCGCTTCTCGAACGTTAACCTCTACAACTACCACAGCGTGTGGTCGTGCGAATACAACCCGGCTCACAAGCCGCTGCCGACCGAAGCACTGCTTAATCGCATGGACAGCGCGCTGACGAACATTCGATTTGATAAGCGGATCAGCGACTTTGATTGGTATTTGATTTTCCCAAACATGGCGTTGCTGTTGTTTACGGGCCCATCCGGTGATTTTTTCATGACCTACAATTTTTGGCCCTTGTCGGTCGATCGATGCCTGTGGGAAATGCGCTATCACTTTCCACCGGCCGAGAACGTCGGCCAGCGGCTAGCCCAGGAGTGGACCATCGGCCAGCTCCGCGACACGCTGATGGAAGATGCCTTCCAGCACGAGAAAATCCAAAAAGGTCTCGCTTCACGCGCTTGTTCACACATGGTGATGCAGGATGAAGAGATCACGATCCGTCATTTTCACGAAGTACTCGAGTGCGAGATGGCCAAAGTATGAGCACCAGCCAACTACCTGAAGCCTTTCGTGATCTTGAACCGTACATAGCCTGGTCGTTATCTAGCGAGCGAGAACGAATCGCCAAGCGTATCGCAACACCGATGGACGAGGTCATTGAATTCCACGGGAAAATCTCAGCGCGACTGGAAGCGATCATCATCTATCTCAACCAGTATCCCTATTCCCAAATGCCGGAAGACGGGCAACGACTATGCGATATGGCGCTATCACTCGTTGAGATATCCAATCTCGTCGAGATGTACAAAAATCCGGCCGTGTTGAACATGATCGAGCCTGAGCGCTTCGTACCTTACGAGTAATCTTTTTGAACACTGGCTTGGACGCATAAGGAATTCACGTGACAGTTTCAATGAAAGGAAGAACTGCGCTGGTAACCGGCGGTGGTTCGGGAATCGGTCGTGCCACCGCACTCGCCTTCGCGCGCGCGGGTGCGAACGTGGTCGTCGCAGACGTCGATGTTGCCGGCGGTAACGAGACGCTTGCGCTCATGAGCACTCTCGCTGGCAAGCATTTTGTCCAGACCGATGTCTCGCAAAGCAGCGCCGTCGAAGCGCTCGTTAAGACCGTGGTTGACACGTTCGGCAGTCTTGATTTCGCGTTTAATAACGCGGGTATTCAGGGTGAAATAAGCCAGACCGCTGATTGCACAGAAGAGAATTGGGATCGCATTACTGGCATCAACCTCAAAGGCGTTTGGTTGTGCATGAAATATGAGATCGCGCAGATGCTAAAGCAAGGCGCAGGGGCGATCGTCAATAATTCTTCCAATTTCGGTTTAGTCGGCTCAAACGGAATGCCAGCCTATTCCGCCAGCAAGCACGGTGTAATCGCGCTAACGAAAACTGCCGCACTGGAATATGCGCAATCTGGCATTAGAGTCAATGCGGTATGTCCGGGCCCAGTAGAAACTCCGTTAGTCACTAAGATAATCGAGCGCCAACCTGAAATCGTCGATGCGATCACCGAACGCGAACCGATTGGGCGGATGGGACAACCAGAAGAGATCGCCAATGCTGTTGTATGGCTGTGCTCAGACGAGGCGAGCTTTGTGGTCGGCGCCGCGCTGCCAGTCGATGGTGGCTTCGTTGCGCAATAGGCGCACTAACGAGAAGTTATTTTGCTGAAGTGGCGGCGTCGAATTCTCACACAGGAGACCGGAAATGATCGTGCAAAGTGCACCACAAGCTAGCAAACATTTCGTCATAACGATGGATCAACATACGGCCTTCTCGGCGCAACTCGCCAGTGCGTTCGGCAACGAACAATTCGAAGCCATCGAGCCTCGCTCACTGATGCTCCATGTGATTGCACACCACGATGCGGGATGGCGGGATCTCGATGCAGCGGCGTTGCGCGATCCGGAAACGGGATTGCCGTACAACCTCGTTAAAACGCCTTTCGAACGGATCCTAGAAACAAGTTCGGCATCGCCGGATTTCAACGGCAAGACGCATCCGTTTTGCGAATTGCTCTCGAGCATGCATAGCTGGGGACTCTACAACGGTCGTTGCGGGATGTCCGAGAAGGTCCTGTTGAATAGTCTCGCCGACGAGAACCGCACAAACGCCGACACCATGCTTAATCATGAAATCGAGCGCCAAGAAAGGCTGAAGAGCGAACTCGCTAGCAACCCGGAAACGGTGGCTTGGATCGACGAGTCGCACCTCTTCCAAAACTACAAGCAACTACAGCTTTTCGACACGATGGCGCTATATTTTAACTGCCTGCACGCGGGTAACCGCGGACAAGATACGTTCACGCATGTGCCCATGACGGCCGAATCCGATACCTCCGTTTCGATCGAAGAACTCGGCGATGGACGCTATCGATTAGATCCGTTCCCGTTCCGTGGTAACAACGTAGAAGTGAGTTTTAACGGACGCTACATGGCGCCCGTTGATTCCGGCGAAAATGTAAAAGGAATTTTGGATCAGGCACCGACAGAAACTCAAACAGTACACTTAGTACGCAACCGTTAGGGGACGCGACTAGACGGACCTAACAGCCGCGAACCGATCGAGTAATGTCGATGCGCAAAGATTATTTTTCGGCACAATCTGCCGATTACAAAACGTTCCGTCCGCACTACCCGTCAGCGCTATTCGACTTCCTGTGTCGCGATCTAAGCCCACAAGCAACTATTTGGGACTGTGCAACTGGCAACGGACAGGCGGCGCTCGCCCTCCAGCAATACGCTGCCGCAGTATTAGCGAGCGACCAAAGTGCGGCACAACTTAAGCAGGCAGGTCGACATCCAAAAGTTCACTATATCCGCGCGTTTGCCGAGGCCCTACCAGTAACCGATCACTCAATCAATCTGGTCACCGTCGCGCAAGCACTGCACTGGTTCGATTTCGATCGGTTTTATGCCGAGGTTCGCCGCGTCATTATTCCCGGTGGGCTGATCGCGGCGTGGACTTACAGTTTTTTGTCAGTCACTGATCAACTTGGCGATGACATCGACTCAGCCATTCGTTGGTTCTATCAAGACATCGTCGGTCCTTACTGGCCGCCTGAACGTCGCTGGGTAGATGAGCAGTACCGGACCATTCCATTTCCATTTGATGAGCTTGCGGCGCCCGAAATATCCTTCGATGTGTTGTGGGATCTGGCCGCGATTGTCGGTTACATGAGTTCATGGTCGGCAGTTCAGCAATATATAGCGGCGACTCGCGAAGACCCAATGCCGATGCTAGCGGCGCGCCTCGCCCCGCTATGGGGTGATCCTGAAACTAAAAGACCGTTGCACTGGTCGTTAGCGCTGAGAGTGGGTGTGGTCTAGGAGACTCACAGGCCCTTCTTGCGGCTCGCCGAGGGCAAAAA
>JAQCEL010000007.1 GCA_027618655.1 Pseudomonadota bacterium
CGCATTATAGACCATAAAACGCCAGTGAGCCTAGATTTGACATCACTCCTGCGATTTGGTCGCCTCATTTGCACGGCGCTGCTTTTCGGCCTGGGCACGCTGCAAGGCGCTCGGTTCGGACTTTCTTAACAAGGCATCGATGGCTTGCTGAAATTCCAATGAATGAGCCTCTCGGTCGAGCACCAACGGTGTTTCCACCTGTCTATCGAGCAAATCTCGAAACGGAGAGTCACGGTAATGCTCAAGCAACGCCCCGGTAGTGATATCGGGCTGTGTGTTAATAAATTCAATGATCTCAAAGAGGAAGTTTGCGTTTTCATTTGATAATTGAGACAGCAGTCCGCGATTCTTTACCGCTAAGGCGAGTTTTGGATCGAATAGCAGCGGTTTTAGTGCTTTTTCGACGAGTGACGGCGCCTTGCGTCCGCGAGGTCGAGCGACGGCTCTCGTGCCAGGTCGTTTCACGCCGAACGAACTCGAGAACGTGCGTGCATCGAGGTCTGCGAGTTCTGAAATTCGTTGAATTAGCAGCTGGCGAAATGAGCCCATAGGGATCTTCGCCACCATCGGTTTCGTCAGATCGACGAAGCGTGCGCGTCCGTCGATCGATTGCATGTTCGTTTTCGCTGCCAGTTCGTCGAGCAAAAATTCCGACAGTGGTTTAATTGCCTGCCTGTCAGTGAATGCAGAGGAGCCTTTTTCGCGTACGAGGCTGTCCGGATCATGACCGTCCGGCACGAATAAAAACCCGGCTTGCCGACCGTCGCGGATCAGCGGTAAAGCAGTTTCCAGGGCCCGCCATGCTGCGCGTCGACCCGCAGCGTCGCCGTCGTAACAAAACACGACTTCGGGCGCCGTTTTAAACAGCATTTCGAGTTGTTCGGTGGTCGTGGCAGTGCCGAGCGATGCAACGGCGTTGTTAACCGAGAACTGACCTAAGGCCACGACATCCATGTAGCCTTCGACGACCAGAATGCGCTCGACGTTAGTTTGCGATCGGGCAACTTGGTACAACCCGTAAAGTTCTCGACGTTTATGAAAAACTGGTGTTTCCGGAGAGTTGAGGTATTTCGGCTCACCTTTGTCGATGACTCGTCCGCCGAATGCGACAACTCTGCCGCGTCGATCAAGGATCGGAAACATGATTCGATCGCGAAATCGGTCGTAGCGCCGATTGTTGTCGTTTTCAACCACTAAACCAGCAGTCAAAAGATCGCGCAGCGCGGCATCGTTCACGCCGAGTGTCTGGATGAGGCCGTCCCAGGCGTCGGGTGCAAATCCAATTCCAAATCTTTTCGCCACATCGCCGCTCAGGCCACGGCCCTTGAGGTAATTCACGGCACGGTCGCGATCAGGGTGAGTCCGCAGCTGGGCTTAGAATTGCGTAGATAGGAGAGTAATCGACCGATGGGGTGGTCGGCGTCTCGCCACCTTCGTAGGGGACTTCGAGACCAACCCCGCGCGCCGCTTCCGTAATCGCTTCGACAAAGCTCAAACCCTTATGCTCCATCAAGAAACCCAGCGCCGAGCCATGCGCCCCACAACCGAAGCAATGGTAAAACTGTTTCTCTTGACTGACAGTGAACGACGGAGTTTTTTCGCCATGAAACGGGCACAGCGCTTGAAAGTCCCTTCCGGTCTTCTTCAACGGCAGCTCGCTGTCGATGATGTCGACGATATCGACTCTGGCTAACAGGTCATTGATAAAAGATTGGGGGATTCGACCGGCCACAATTTGATTCAGATTTGAGCTAGCCGCAATAGTGCGACCAACTCAGTGTGCGACGCAACTCTAAACGTTGCTTGCGGCGCGCGGAAGATTAGCGAGTGCTTAGCCGGCTAGTCGCGATTTTACGATCCCGCTCACCGCTTTCATATCGGCGCGACCATGCAGTGAAGACTTTAAGTCCGCCATAACGAGACCCATGTCCTTCGGCGAAGTTGCCCCGGTAGACGCTATCGCAGCCACGATAGCTGCGAGAATTTCTTCGTCGCCCAGTGCGTCGGGGAGGTAGGTTTGCAGCAATTCGAGTTCGAATTGTTCTTGCTCGACAAGGTCAGTACGGCCCGCTTTGTCGAATTGTTCGATTGATTCGCGACGTTGTTTGCACAGTTTTGTTAGGATGCCGATAGCAGTCTCGTCATCAACGTCGGTTCGAGTGTCCACTTCCTGCTGCTTAATTGCGGCTAAAGCGAGCCGCAGCGCACCGACTTCGCGTTTGTTGCCGGCCTTGAGGGCGGTTTTTACGGAATCGCCGAGCGCGTTTTTGATTTTGAAGGTCACCAGCAGTGACTCACCAATTAGGCAATGGCTAGTAGGCGCGCGTACGTTTGGTGACTTGTCGGAAAGCCTTTTTCTGCCAACGTTTTACTGCGGCTGCGGCTTTACGCTTCCGTACTTGAGTTGGTTTTTCGTAGAATTCGCGGCGGTGTACTTCGGCAAGTGTCCCCGCTTTCTCGCAGGCGCGTTTAAAGCGGCGCATCGCAATGTCAAAGGGCTCGTTGTCTCGCAATTTTACTGAGGGCATGCTGCTTTTAGGTTCCTATTCACAACTTGTTTTTACACAGGGCAGCGCGAAATGATATCGACGTTCGGCGCGAAAGTCGATAGTTTAGCGGTTTAACCATGGTTCGGACCTGAAATGCTCATCCTTGGCATCGAAACATCTTGTGACGAAACCGGCATTGCGTTGTTTGACGACACCCACGGCATCGTGTCGCACGCTGTCTATAGTCAAGTTGAAATCCATGCCGAATATGGCGGCGTTGTCCCTGAGTTAGCGTCCCGTGACCACGTACGCAAAACCTTGCCTTTAATCAAGCAGACCATCGTCGAGGCCGGCGTGAAGCTAACCGACGTCGATGGCATTGCCTATACGGCCGGACCCGGGCTGGTCGGTGCACTGCTAGTCGGAAGTTCGATCGCGCGGAGCCTCGCGTTCGCACTCGACGTTCCGGCGTTGGGGATCCACCACATGGAAGGGCATCTCTTGTCGCCGATGCTGGATGATAACCCGCCAACAATGCCGTTTTTGGCTCTTTTGGTATCGGGCGGTCATACCATGCTAGTCAACGTCGAAGGTCTCGGGTGTTACGAAATTCTCGGGGAGTCACTGGATGACGCCGCCGGGGAGGCATTCGACAAGGTAGCAAAAATGTTAGGGCTTGGTTACCCCGGTGGCCCGGCGGTCGAAAAGTTAGCGAAGCTCGGAACTCCCGGGCGATTTAGATTTCCGCGCCCAATGACGAACCGACCCGGACTCGACTTCAGTTTCAGTGGACTCAAAACCTATACCTTGAATACATTGAATGAGCATCAAAACGATCCGAGCGTTGCGGCTGACGTCGCGCATGCGTTTGTTGAAGCGGTTGTCGACACGTTTTTGATTAAATGCACCAGAGCGATCAAACAAACTGGCTTGAGCGCTTTAGTGGTGTCAGGAGGGGTGAGTGCGAACCAGCAGTTGCGGCTCGGCCTCTCAGATCTAGGAAAAAAACTCGGCGTTACGGTGCACTATCCGCGGTTCGAATTTTGCACAGATAACGGTGCGATGATTGCTTATGCCGGATACCGTCGCTTAAGTGCGTCAGCAGGCGAGCCGCTAGCCTACAAGGTACGCCCACGATGGCCGCTAAATTTGCTGCAACCACCCCCAACCTAGCCGCTTCATATATTTGCAACACGCAGATTATTCAATCTTTCACGACTTGCCAATTTTGCTCTCACGCCCGGCGAGCAAATTTCGAATATTCGATTGATGTCGCCAGTAAACCAACGCAGCCATGCCGGCGACTGCAGACACTACGGCTAATTCGGCGCCAAACAGATGCGCGAAGATTGGAGCTAGAGCCGTCGCGCTCAAGGCAGCGACTGACGAGTACCGGGTCGCGAGCGCAACTGTAATCCAACTAGCCATAAACGCGAGGCCCAGCCAGGGATTAAAAGCCAGCAATACACCAACCAAGGTTGCGACGCCTTTGCCGCCTTCGAAGCGGAAGAATATCGGGTAGAGGTGACCAAGAAAGGCGCCGGTGCCTGCTAAGGCGATCGTCGACGGTTCGAAGCCTAACTGAGTGCATGCAAGCACGGGAATGATGCCTTTCGCAACGTCGCCGAAAAACGTCAGTGCCGCCGCGGTTTTGCCATAGAGTCGCAACACGTTGGTAGTGCCCGGATTTCCGGAACCTTCGCTTCGCGGGTCGCCATGACCGAGTACTCGACACACAATGATCGCGGAGGACGCGGAGCCAAATAGGTACCCAATAAGAAGCCAAATGAAATCCATCGCGCTATTGAATACGATGCCACGACGGCGTTCAAGCATAACGGCGGATTGATGTCTGTTAGTATCTGCCGGTCCGCTCACGTTAAATACCGCATTCACTTATGGATATAATTTACCTACATGGCTTGAGCCTCGAGACCTTGATCGGGGTTTGGGAATGGGAGCGCAAAGCGAAGCAAACCATCGTGCTCGATCTTGATATCGGTATCGACGTTACCGGCGCGGCGGCCAGCGACTCAATTGAAGACACGGTCGACTACCAGGCAGTAGCGACTCGGCTGATCAAACTTGCCGAAGACTCAAGTTTCCGACTCGTGGAAGCGTTCGCCGTAGCGATCGCCGACATTCTTATTTTGGAATTCGAGGTCGCTTGGGTAAGAGTGCGTCTTAATAAGCAAGGGGCGCTTCGCGAAGCACGCAGTGTCGGCGTGATAATAGAGCGAGGTCGGAAAGTAAATAATTGACTGTGCGAGTTTACGTTGCCATTGGCAGTAACGTCGCGCGCCGCAGGAATATTACCAGCGCATTGACTTCACTAAGAGCGTCTTTTGGCCCGTTGACGGTCTCTAAAGTTTACGAGACACGCGCAGTTGGCTTGCGCGGACGAAACTTCTACAACCTGGTTGTTGGATTCGATTGCCAAGAGTCGGCTCCGACAATTAACGCGAAGCTGAAAGTTATCGAGGCGCAGCACGGGCGCACCGCAGACAGTGCGGCGGCTAGTTCGGGGATCTTGGACTTGGATTTACTCACCTACGGTTCGCAGATCGTTGAAACGGGTGAATTATCGCTACCGCGTAGCGATATTAGACAAGCTGCCTATGTTCTCAGGCCTCTTGTAGATATTGCACCGGAGACCGTCGACCCCATTACAAAGATGACGTACCGGGCGTTATGGCGCGCGTTCGTCGATAAATCCTCGATTCTGAAAGACGTCAGTGATTTGTTTAAATGATCACAGTCGTTTGCTAGTCGTGTTTGAATTTATCGTTACTTTGTTGATGCGCATAATGAAAAGCGGCACTATGCGCGCTCCACTTCGCGAAATAACCTGTCAATGAAAATAGCCTTTCGCTCCGTCATATTTCTAGCGCTGGGCATCGTTTTACTGACCGCATGCAATCCAGTAAAGAAACTTCAAAATCAAGAGCGAATGGTTCAGTTGCAGTCTGTAGTGGATAGCTACCGGAAGCTGATGAGGTGGGGATACTTCGACCAAGCTGTGCAATACCTCAAGGTCCAAGAAGGGCAGGTCGTCGTTCCCGATCTCGAAAAACTTGCTCGTTATAAAGTCACGAATTATTCAATCGCCGAGCAGGTGATTTCAGAATCTGAATTCGAGGCAATCGTCATCGCCTACATCGACTTCTACTCGGTCGATACTGGCATCGCTGGGTCAGTGAGAGATGAACAATTGTGGTGGTTTGATCCGGAAACAAAGCGTTGGAGTCTCGGATCGCCAATGGTGAATTTCGCCGACTACGTGCGCCAGCCCGAAAGCCGCGGGTCAGGTGACCGGCGGGTTGAATCGATCGGGCCGTGACTAAATGTGAATTGATCGGCCGCCGTCAATCTCCAAAATATGTCCCGTAACGTAGGGTGCGTGAACAAGATAGGATACCGCTTGCGCGATATCGCTGGTCTCGCCAAGCCGCGCTAGCGGCGTGTTCCGGATCACGCCTTCACGATGTTCGTGGGTTTCCTTTTCGGCCCAGATGATGGCTCCCGGGGACACACCGTTGACTCGAATAAGCGGTGCCAAATCTCGCGCTAAGGCTTTAGTAAGCCCGATCAAACCGGCCTTCGACGCGCAATAAACTGCGTACCCTGGTTGCGGGAGCGAAGCAGAAATATCGGTCAAGTTGACTATTGTGCCGCTCGATGCGCGCAGCAGCGGGACTGCAGCGCCGCATAATAAGTACGGTGCGCGTAGATTGGTTGCGATGAGTGATTCGAACAATTCGACGTCGGGAACGTCCGCATCAGATTGTTCGTAGACCGACGCATTGTTTACCAGCACATCCAGACGTCCCCAACGATCTGCAACTTCGTCGACTAAAGCGCGGGATGTCTCTGCTAGGTTTAAATCGCCTTGAATGCAAAATGCCGATCCCGGGCGCTGGTCGATTAAGGACGCCGCAAGTGTTTTGGCCGCGGCCGCACTGGTATTGTAATGGATAGCGACACGGAAACCGTCTCCGTGCAGGTGACGAGCAATTTCCGCGCCAATTCGGTTGGCGGCGCCAGTAATCAGTGCCGTCTTGTCCAATCTTTAGCTCCGTCAAGCCAATACGATTTGTCTTATCGGTTCACTGGGTAAATTGAACCGCCGAAGACAATCGCGTTGATAGTGGAAGTATCCAGCGCTATTTCGCACGTGGTAGCACGCGGTCGTTAATGAAACGTTGTTATCCCGATGGCAAGTTTCGCACATCTTTCGTCGTTCGCCGAATTACTGATCTAAGCTAAAGTCACACGTTACAATAACGCGCTCGCAATATCTCCGCGACTACCCGGCGGCCCTACCGACATCATGTTAGAAGCATCAAATCTACCGTTACCTAGCGACGCCGCGCGCGAAGCCTCTGATCGTCTTGCGGATCAACTACGTCGTTCAATTATCGAGCAGGGCGATCCGATCGGTTTCGACGAGTACATGCGCATCGCTCTGTATGAACCTGGGCTTGGATACTATCTCGGAAATGCCATTAATTTTGGAGTCGATGGTGATTTCGTTACGGCACCGGAGTTGTCGTCCCTTTTTGGTGCTAGCGTTGCGCGCCAATGCTCCGAGATTTTGCAGCACACAGGCGGCGACATTCTTGAATTTGGCGCCGGAAACGGATTGCTCGGTGCGCATGTCTTAACCACGCTTGACGAACTCAGTGTCGTGCCCGAGCGTTACATGATTCTCGAGCTGAATCCCCTCATGCGTGAGCGTCAGCTACAGACTTTGCAGGAGTTGGCTCCACACCTGTTGAGCCGGGTTGAATGGCTGCACGATCTTCCGAAGTGCAAAATGAACGGGGTAATTCTCGCCAACGAAATTATCGACGCCTTGCCGGTGAAGATTTTCCGCACCGCCGACGGCGATATCCATGAACGCCGCGTCGCTCAATTGGACGACGGGTTTACCTGGTTTGAAACCCATGCGCCAGAGTGGTTGGCGAGCGCCGTGCGTGCAAGAGTCGATGCCAGCATCATCGCCGGAGGCTCAGATTACGTTTCTGAAATCAATACCAGCATCGAGCCCTGGGTTAACGATTTATCGCGAGTGATGGATCACACGGTCGCGCTGATATTCGATTACGGATTTACCCGAGCGGATTATTATTCAAGGGATAGAACGCAGGGCACGTTAATGTGTCATTTCCGGCACCGTAAGCACAATAATCCATTCTGGTTTCCAGGTCTCCAAGACATCACTGCGTCCGTCGATTTTACCGCGCTAGCCGAGGCTGCGGACTCTTCGGGGATTAGAGTCGCGGGGTTTAGCGAGCAGGGGAATTTTCTGTTGGCCAGTGGCTTGCTCGACGATGCGCAACGACGCACTGAAAAGGCTAACGATAGAACGTTAGCCCGTATCGCTTTTGAAACAAAAATTCTCACTTTGCCGAGCGAGATGGGGTCGCGCTTCAAAGTTTTGGCATTGACGAAGGGCTACAATGCGTCGCTCAGCGGATTCCAACTCCGTGATGACCGCCACCGCTTGTGAAATAAGCAAAAACGCTTGGGACTATTTAATTTGTTATTCGTGCACTTAGTTGCGATCGCCGTGCTGCAAGGGATTACAGAGTTCCTACCTATTTCTAGCTCCGGCCATTTGATCTTGTTGCCGTTATTATCAGGATGGCCGGATCACGGGTTGATGTACGATATCGCCGCGCATTTCGGAACACTGCTCGCAGTCGTTTGTTATTTCCGAGCCGATCTTCGACAGATGGCTTCGCACTGGATTGCGAGTCTAAGTGGCGGACGTTCTAACGAGCATAGTCGGCTTGCGTGGGCCGTGTTATGCGCAACGATCCCCGTCAGCGTCGCCGGTTTAGTGACGCATGATTTCATTGCGGAGAATTTTCGCAGTCCGTTGCTCATCGCTGCCACCACCATCGGCTTTGCCATCGTATTGTGGTTTGCTGACCGATTCGGCAAACGCACGCGAGCGACGCAAGCACTTACCTGGACGGATATTGCATGCGTTGGATTCGCGCAGGCACTCGCCCTGGTACCAGGCACCTCACGGTCAGGGATCACTATTAGTGCCGCGCTTGCGCTCGGGTTTACGCGCGAAGCGGCGGCAAGATTTTCCTTTTTACTATCGATCCCAGTCATCGTCCTGGCCACCAGCTACGAATCATTGCAGCTAATCGGCCGTCAAGGCGCAATCGACTGGCTCGGGTTAAGCGTCGTGACAATCGGATCCGCGCTGAGCGCGTTCGTCTGCATTGCCGTATTTCTGCGTGTTTTGGATCGGGTCGGAATGTTACCGTTCGTGATTTATCGCTTCGCGTTAGGCGGCGTTCTAATTTGGCTGTTCATCTAGCCCGATTCGATAGAAAATTAACCCAAATCCGTCGTGGTCGTTATGGTCGACTGACCGTTTGCCGATCCGAGTCAGTGCAACTTGTCGTCAGGTAGGGTGTCAGTAGGAATGGCGCGCCATAATTTAACGGGCAAAACATGAAATCGATGATGCTGAAAATAGTTCCGATTGCGATTCTCCTAACGTCTATAAGCGTGTTCCCGGCGAGCGCAGCTAATGGCGCTGACACTGGAATGGCAACGGCGACTTTCGCCGGTGGTTGCTTCTGGTGTATGGAGCCACCTTACGACGAACTAGACGGCGTGCTTTCGACGACATCAGGATATATTGGTGGTGAGAAAGCGGACCCGACTTATCACGAAGTTTCGGCTGGCAACACCGGGCACGCTGAGGCGGTCCAGGTAAGCTACGACCCGACCAAGATTTCCTACGAGAAATTACTGGAAGTCTTCTGGCGGAACGTCGATCCGACAGTTAAAGATCGACAATTTTGTGATATTGGAAATCAATACCGAACAGGGATCTTCTATCACGATGACGAGCAAAAGCGCTTGGCCGAGAATTCGAAATCTCAACTAGAATCAACAAAGTCATTTCCGGCACCAATTGTCACCGAAATCGTCGCAGCCGGAAAATTCTACCCGGCTGAAGATTACCACCAGGATTATTACCTGACTAATCCGCTCCGGTACAAGTTCTATCGCTACAACTGTGGCCGCGATAAAAGACTCAGTGAGCTTTGGGACCCCAAAAGTTAGCGTTCTGAGCGCGCGGCCGATGTGGGAAAGTCGACGTTCGAATGATGAATATTGGCATGTGCGCGTTTCAAAAATGCTTGAATCTGTAAATAAGCAGCTCAGCTCAGCTTCCTATAGGGATAGGTACTCGCCACGATTCGACATGATTTATCTGCGTCGCGCAATTCGTAAAACGACCTCATGAGTTCAGTACCGTCCTACCAAACGATCATGTTTGCCGACTTAGTCGGTAGTACCTCGCTTTATGAGGCACATGGTGATGTGGCTGCGCGGCGGATAGTGGCAGACTGCTTAGCAGTCGCGAAACAAGCGACAACTTATCACCGCGGAGAAATTCTGGCCGAGCTTGGCGACGAAGTCATGGCGTCGTTTAACGATCCTGGCGATGCCGCGGCTGCAGCCTGCGATATTCACGCCAAAATGCAGGAAACATTAGAAGACAGAAAAAGTACTGGTACAGGACCGCTGAGAATGCGGATCGGAATGCACTACGGTCCAGTACTTGGTCGGGATGCCAGCATGGCAAGCGATACCGCGAAAATCGCACATTGGGCTGCCAACAACGCAAAACCTGAGCAAACGCTCGCTACTTCGGCGCTCATTGATGTCCTCCCGCGAATCTTTCAGGCGGTTTCGCGTTACGTTGATGACGAGACGTGGAATTTCATTTCCATCGAACACATGGCCATCCATGAAATTATTTGGGATGTCGAGAGCGTCACAGCGTATTCTGGGGAGATACCCACTCTGAGTTCGCAACGCTGCGCCGGGTTTAGATTTACCTACCGTGATAAAAGCGTCACCGTCGATGCTAATCGGCCCGTCATTGCCATTGGACGGGGTAGCAACAACGATCTGATCGTATCCCACGATTTGGCCTCGCGGCAGCACGTAAGCGCGCAGTTCAGTCGTGGCCGTTGCACAGTAACGGACAACAGCACAAACGGTACCGTGGTGTATGCGGCACCGGAAATTACGGGCCACCCATTGCGCAGAGACTCCATCACTATCCTCGGGCACGGGACGATATTGCTTGGTCAGCCTGGCGAGCTAGGGGAAGAAGACGTTGTTCGCTATGAATCTATTTAGACACCTCGTGCATCAGCGAGCGCACGGACCCGCACTTGATCAATCTTTTCGCGGAGCTGCTCGCCGCTCAGGCCTTGCTGAACGTATTCTGAAACGTTGACATCATTAGCGACTTGCCGCGCGTCGCGCAAGTAGTCAGCACTTGGATAGGGTGAATCAGCCATTCCGAGTCGACCCGTAGCGTCTATCTCGCAGGCTAGGAGAATTTCGCTAAATCGCTCAGGTCGCCGTAGCGCGTCCAAATTGATGAGCAGGTTAAGCAATTTCTGCGGGCGCAATTCTTGCGCGCGATGCACCATTAAATGGTAGCGGGTGACTGCGACGGCGACGAGTCGATGCGCTTTCGGAACTTTGAAACGCTCGCACACGTCCTCAACTAACGCGACGCCACGTTCCTCGTGGCCGAGGTGGCCCGGAAGTAGTGCGGGATCAGATGTTCCCTTACCTAAATCGTGCACGAGTACTGCAAAGCGAACTTCCGCGCTGGCGTTGCGCGTAGCAGCTTGGCGAAGCGCGAGGAGAATATGTTCGCCGGTGTCTATCTCGGGATGATATTTCGCCGGTTGTGGTACGCCGAATAAACAATCGATTTCAGGCAGCAGAACAGCCAGCGCGTTACATTCGCGTAATGTCGCGATAAAGCGATCCGGATGAGGTTCTCCTAAGGCGCGATCTAATTCGACCCACACGCGTTCTGCCGGCAACATCAATAATTCGCTTGTGGCCGAGATTTCCTTCATCAGTCCAATCGTTTCTGGTGCCACGACAAAATTGAATCGTGCCGCGAAGCGCGCTACCCGAAGTACGCGTAGCGGGTCTTCTACAAATGCCGGACTAACGTGCCGTAATATGCCTGCGCGTAAATCCTGTTGCCCACCATATGGGTCGATGAGTGTGCCATCTTCATCTTCCGCGATTGCATTGATTGTGAGGTCGCGTCTAGACAAGTCTTCTTCTAGCGTAACTGACGCAGAAGAATCGACTTCGAATCCGTAGTAGCCAGGTCCTGTTTTCCGCTCAGTGCGCGCCAGCGCGTATTCTTCGTGCGTTTGCGGATGCAAATACACTGGAAAATCTTTCCCGACCTTTTTATATCCGAGCGCTACCATCTGCGCATCACTGGATCCAACAACGACCCAGTCGCGGTCTTTGATTTCGCGCTGTAACAGACCGTCTCGGACGCAACCGCCGACTTTGTAGATGCGCATGACTCGTGGCTTGAGATCAGTGACTAACGTCCACGACGCGCTGTGGTGCGAAAATTGTAAAACCGCCGACGTTCGAATTTACCACCAAGGTAGGTCGGGACAATTTCGTTGACGCTTGTTGGATGAATTCCGAGGGTGACCAAACCGTTTTCTCCTTGACAGACTGAATCTTCACTCGCGGAGCGTAAGTTGTCGCGAGAAAAAGGTTTCCCAAGAAAATATTCAAAAACGTTAGCTTGAACTTTCGATAAAAAAGCGCCGAGAGGAATGACCATCCGGTGTCTTCCGGTTAGTTCCGCAACGTAGTCGATAATTTCTCGTAAAGTTTTTTGTTCGGGGCCGCCGAGGTCATACCGATTGCCAAACGTCGATTGGTCGCCGAGCGACGCGATGATCGCACGACAAACGTCACCCACGTAGACGGGTTGGAACTTCGATTTAGCGCATGCGAGAGGAAATATCACAGGCGAAATCTTCAACAAATTGGCGAACCGATTGTAAAAGGAATCTCCTGGGCCAAAAACGACCGAGGGTCGAAAAACGGTCGTCTGTAATCCTTCATCATGCGCCGCCATCACGGCATTTTCGGCTTCGCCTTTGGTGCGCAAATAATAACTCGGGGCGAATGCGTCGGCGCCCAGCGCGCTCATATGTATGTAACGTTGCACACCCGTGTTGAAGCAGACCTTGATAATCGTTCGAGTTAGTTCTGTGTGGACACGTCGGAAGCCTGTTCCGTCATCGCCTTTCTCGTTGAGTATCCCGACGAGATTAATCACAGCGTCACACCCGGCGACATATTTGCTAAGGCCCGCTGCATCGAAGATGTCGGTTTCGATTACCTCGCAGTTAGGTAGCTGCCATAAGTGACGGGCCGTGTTGCGCGAACGAGTAAACACGCGCAGCGCCACGCCTTGGGCGGCTAACTGATTTGCCAAGCGGGTCCCTACGAAACCGGAGGCGCCAAATATTCCTACAGATTCAATACGCATAATTTCAACATTTCTCAATTGTTCCTTTCGGGTTGACGTCCTTAAGACGGGTCGACAACGGAGTTATTTTCTCTTTTAGTCGCCACTGATAAATCGTCGCGTTAAATACCGCGCGTCGTACGTATTTGCGGGTCTCAGTAAACGGGATTGAATCGATCCATATATCGGCAGGTGTGCAATCAGACTTTGGAAACCAAGAATTCACTCTTTGTGGACCCGCATTGTACGCTGCAGCGGCCAGGATGAAACTTCTGTTGAATCGCTTAAGCATCTGTTGAAGGTAGGCGCTGCCAACCGCAATATTCTTTTCAGGGTTAAGCAATTCACGAGCGCTACCAAGGCGTGTACCGATCCGGCGAGCCGTCTCGCGGCCCGTGTCGGGCATGAGTTGCATCAAACCTAGCGCGCCAACCGGGGAACGCGCATCCGTCATAAATGCACTTTCGGTGCGAATAATGCTAAAAATGTCAGCTGCGGCAAGCTGACGCGTTTGTGCGTACTTTTCGACGAAATTGGTGAACAACAGAGGGAATCGGATCGTTAGAGCGTCGTAGGATTCTGCCTTACCAAGCGCAATATCGCCCGATCATGCCACCCCCAATCGGTGACGACGTAGGCGACGACCTCGAGTTGTCGAACATTAAGGGTTTCGATTTCGTGCGCCCATTCGCGACGGGCCTCGAAGGGCATATTCAACCGGACGAATTCGCGCGCTCGAATGAGACCTGGCCGCGAAGTAAGGTCTGCGACTTCGGTCGCGCTGGGCGCGATCGGCCGGTTGTTCAGTTGATATTCAAGATTCTGTCGATCAGCGCTTAAAAAGCCGTAATAGTCACGTTCGCGCGCCAAATCCGCGAACATTATCCTTGCGTCCTCTGTTCGGTTCACGGCTTCAAGTGCCCGGGCCCGCCAGTAGCACCAGCGTAACGGTGCGGTCGTGCCGGTTGGCGGATGCTCAGTCCAGCGCGCTAGACGTTCCCATGCTCGGCCGGTGATTGCTTCACGTATGCGGTATTTCTCAACAGCGTCATCAACGTACGGTGCTGGGATCTGATCGAGTAATTCGAGAGTCGCTGGGGAGTCTTGGCTCGCCGCTGCGAGCCCGATAATGCGCTTTAGTTGGCCCATTTCGTTGTCGTCGAAATCGAAACGCACGGCTTCTTGCTGCCATACTCTGATTGCCTGATCGGCGTCAGTGCGTGCAATCCGCCTAAGCGCGTGAACAACGATTTCACGGGAACGTGCGTTGTCCAACTTAAAATAGGCGTTTCTTAATGCGCTGATTGGTGATGTGTGGACAGCAATCCACTGCTCGGCCGCGCGTTTCAACTCGGGATCTCGTAGCTGACGAGATAAGTAGTTGGCGAGCGACACATTGTTGTCACTAAAGGCCAATCGGATCCTTTCCCATCGCAATGCATCGTTCATTAGCTTGCTTGCGTTGAGGTAAGAAAACGGACCATCGCATTCGCTCGGTTGCGACTTTCCAGTCAGCCATAATGCGCGCGCATCGTTCAAAACGCCTTCTTTAGCGCCGGTTGCGATCCGAGCGGCGAGCTGCGCGCACTTAAGAGCCACATCTGATTGCGGCCGATAATCGATTAGAAAATCCTGCCATTGATGCGTGCGACTCAGCAGTTTGAGCCAGTCGTAGCGGAGCCGGCTCGCGAGGAGCGATTCATCGTGGGCGGCGAGAAAATCGCGAACCTCTGTTTTGCGCGTTTGATGCAGCTTACGGTTAAGTTCGAAATATCGAAAGTAAATGAACAGCGGGTAGCTCTCAAGTCCCGATACAAGTTGTTTAGCGCGCTCGGGTTTGCCTTGTTTTAGGGTTGCGTAGGCCTCGCGAAAACGTTCCCTATCAGGCGCAAATTTGTCGTCTTCAAATGACGTAGCCGAACTGGTGAGAGTGTAAAAACCTAGATACAGAAGGAGAAATAGTTTCATTGCTTACTCGAGATTGAAGCCGGACATTTTGTCTCTCGTAGCGGTGGCTGGCAACTAGCAGGTGAATATGCAGGTATAATCCCGTCGCCCGTAAGCTCGTCTCTGAGCGACCTGATTTACGCTTGGTTGAAACATGCTTTAGGAGACGCAACGAGTTTTCCAAACGAGAACGCCGCGTGGCTGATCCTAGATTTCTAGCGTCGCGCACTACAATGAGGTGATACTCCCATGTCTGATCTGACACCGACCGTAGTCGCGAAACTACTCCGCGAGCGGCGCACCGTACATGAATTTACACCCGATCCGGTAGAGAGCTCGCTTATTGCCGATGCGATTGAACTTGCGCGCTGGGCACCCAACCATCATCGCACGGAGCCGTGGCATTTCTACGTACTTGACTACAATACTGGCATGCGGCTTGCGGCGCTAAATGGTGAAATTGTAGCAGCCGCCAAGGGCGAGAAAATCGCCGCTGTTAAACGTAAGCGATGGTCCGAGATGCCCGGATGGTTGGTTGTGAGTTGCGTCAAGAGCGACGAGGAAATACGCGCTCGTGAAGATTACGCGGCCTGCGCGTGTGCCATACAAAACATGTCACTGTATCTTTGGGAACAAGGAGTCGGCATGAAATGGACGACCGGTGAAGTTACTCGAAACCCGGGATTCTTCAATATCGTCGGAATGGATTTCGAACACGAATATGTCGTCGGCTTGTTGTGGTATGGATATCCCGCGCTGGTGCCTACGCAGCACCGAAAAGCCCCGGAAGAGATTCTCTCGTATGTCACATCGAAGTCAGAACAAAACGCTTGATACGTCAAAAACAACTAACTATCGCGACCTTAGGTCGAGGAACTTATGAAGTGACTGACGAGATATCCGATTATGTCGTCGATGCTAGGATTGACGTGGGCCTGTGCAACGTATTCGTTCAACATACTAGCGCGTCGTTAATCGTTTCGCAGAACGCGGATATCGATGTGCGCCGAGATATCGAAACTTTTATGTCAGATCTTGTTCGCGATGGCGATCGCCGCTTCGTCCACGATCAAGAAGGTCCAGACGATATGCCGGCGCATATCCGTTGCATGCTCACTCAAACAACGCTCACCATTCCGATCCGCAACGGGCGATGCGCGCTTGGGACATGGCAAGGAATCTTTCTTTGGGAGCACCGATTAGCACCGCACGAGCGACACATCCTTGTCACGCTAAGCAGCTAAATTTTTTCGATTAACATTGCAGCTCGTGCGGCACTGGTCCGTCGATCTTGTTCATCTAGTTCCGAGTTCCACGTCGGATCCGCTAACGACCAACCAGCAAGATTTTTCAACACGAGGTCCGTAAGTGCCTCGACATGTTCCTTGCGATCGTTTAATGCCGGGATATAGCGCAGCGATTCCCCACCTGCGGCAACAAATGCTGCCGAATAACGCATCGCAATTTCTTCGAGCGTCTCTAGGCAATCCGCGGAAAATCCAGGGCAAATCACGTCGACCTTCCGCACCCCACTTTGGGCGAGTTCTCGCAACGTCGCTTCAGTGTAAGGTTGCAACCATTCGTTCCAGCCAAAACGTGACTGAAACCCCAAACTCCATCGGTCACTCGCAAGCGCCAAGCGTTCGGACAGCGCGCGACCCGTCGCTAGACACTGGCAGTGATAAGGATCGCCTGCCTTAAGACTGTCTTTCGGCGTGCCGTGAAATGACATCAACAAGTGTTCACCTTCGCCGTGCGTCGCCCAATGTTCACGAACCGAATGCGCAAGTGCCTCAAGATAGCGAGTCTCAGCGAAGTAATCGTTAATGAATCTCAGCGAAGGCACCCACCGCCAAGTGGCCAATTCTCGCGTGACGGCGTCGAGAACGGATCCCGTCGTAGCGGAAGCATATTGAGGATACAACGGTAAGACGATAATTTTCCGAGCGTTTAAATCACGTAATTTCCTTAAACCTGAGCGCACGGAAGGTGAACCGTAGCGCATGGCGAGTACGACTTCCGTGCGGCCCGGAAGCGCTTCTTCAAGCGCACTAGCAACTGCTTCGCGTTGACGCTTCGATATCGCCATCAGTGGCGAACCCTCATTAGTCCATACCTCGCCGTAACTTACCGCAGAACGACGCGGGCGAACGCGTAATATGATCCCGTGCAAGATTGCGAGCCAAAGAAACCGCGGTAATTCGACAACTCGTGGATCGGAAAGAAATTCGCCTAAGTAGCGGCGGACAGCTTTTGCTGTTGGCGCGTCCGGTGTGCCTAAATTACACAGCAGCACACCGATTTTTTCGGGCTTACCGTGCACGAAATCTTGTTCGCCAGAATAATTAGTCATTGTCTAAGTATAATCCTACAAACACCAAGGTGACTCGCTTCCCGTTGAAAGAATTGTCTCGTGCCTAACGCTGCGTTCCTTAGTCCGTAGGATACGTGCCGAATGGCGGATTTTTTGATTGCGTACTTCGGGTGGATAGAAACGTTAATTATTATTCACGATGACAGTGGGACGTTCACAGACCTAGCCGATGGAGAATATTCGATGTTCGTAAATTCCGAGCGCAGTTGCCGTCAGTTCATTGCAAATTACGGCTGTGAGATCCGTGAACTTGTGCATCCAAAAAACGATCCGATCGTGCTCGGCTTTTCTTTGGCCAGCGCGGAAGTTGCTATTGGATCCGCCACTAATCGACATCGCTTGGCACAAACGGAGGTCTATTACATTGTCTCGGGCTTTGGGGAGATGCATGTCGGTGAGGAAATAAAGACGGTGCAAGCAGGCGATGCGGTTTTCATCCCAGCGAACGAGACGCAATGGATTAAGAATGTCGGTAGCGACGTTCTAAAATTCATAGCCATCGTCGCTCCACCTTGGTGTTGCGAAGACGACATCAGACTTTAGCGACGAATTAGTCTCGATATCGAAGTACGGTTGCCGCAGGGTGTCGTAGCGCGTTGAAAACCGCCACTGATCCGACGCCTACCGTGCTAGCTGTTCCGATGGCAATGCCGATTGCGATCACCGAAAAATTAGCTGAGTAACTTATTTCTAAAACCTGAGTCGCGATGAACCAGCCTGACACTAATGCCATCCCCCCCGCGATTGCGCCAGAAATAAAACCAATCGCGATAAACTCTGCGCTCATGATACGCAGGGTCAAAGCGCGGCTCGCACCGAGTGTTTTCAAGAGCGCACTCTCGAACACCCGCTCGTCTTGAGTTGCTTGAATGGCGGCAATTAGGACTAGTATTCCCGCGACCAGAGTGAATAGGAACACGAATTCGATGGCAGCCGCCGATCGATCCATTATTGCGCGGATATGCTCGATTAATGCGGCGACGTCGATGATCGTTACGCTCGGGAAATTCTCTACGAGTTCACGCAAAACCGTAAGATTCTCTGGGTCTAGCCGAAAACTTGTAATGTAGGTAGCCGGTAATTCGTTGAGCGTGACGGGCGAGACTTCAACGAAAAAATTGACCTCCATCGACTCCCACTGCACCGCGCGCAGGCTGGTCACCTCGCCTTTAATATTCTTTTCGGCAACTCGATAGGACAACGAGTCACCAACGCTGACACCTAATGTTTTAGCAATATCCTGCTCTACCGAGAACTGAGTCTGGGAGGTGTTTGGATCCCACCATTCGCCCGCAATGATAACGTTGCGGGGTTTCAGGGTAGTTGCTTCAGAGAGATTGAACTCACGCTCCGCTAGGCGCCTAGCACGCGGGTCGCGGTAGCTCTCTTGGGTGATTGGGCGGTCATTAATCGCGGTAAGTCGTGCCCGAACCATTGGGTAGAATTGCGGCCGGCTAAGTGCGTGGCGCGCCAGGAAGTTGCGCAAGGGTGAAATTTCTTCATTTTGTATGTTGATCAAGAATTGGTTTGGCGCGTCAGCGGGTAAACTCGACGACCAATTATCGAGTAAATCGTTGCGCACAATCCCGAGGACGAGCAGCGCCATTAAGCCAAGACCCAATGCGGTAATTTGAATCACCGTTAAGATGCCACGTCGCGCGATATTTGCGATACCGAAGCGCCACACAAGGTTATTTTGTGAGTGAGACCGCGCAACGATTTTTATCGTCCCAATGGAAACAACAATCAGTAGGCCTATGCTTATTAATAGTCCGAACAAAGACCACAAGGTGAGTTGCGGATCCCCATCGCGCCACGGCGCGATGAGTAAAATGCCGGCCGTGGCGTAGATAATCACGCTGCTTTTTTTTACCGGCATGGCGTCGGTGTCGCTGCGTAGGACTCGCAACGGTGGTACCTCGCGTAGCTTCATTAGTTGCGGTAACGCAAATCCCATTAAGGCGAGTAACGCGCGCAGTGCAGCACTAAGGGCTGAAGCAAACGCGGGTGGGGGTAAGTCTGTTTGGGTCCAGCCGGCGAGCGCGCGCGCGATAATTTCTTGGCAACCGATCCCAACGGCGGCACCGATTAGAGCGGTAACCACCCCAAGTAGGAGAATTTCAATCAAGAAGTATCTCATCACATACTGTCGAGTCGCGCCCAAGGTGCGCAGCAAAGCGACGGTATTGCGATGTCGAGTGCTGAAACTTCGTGCCGCTAGCGCGATCGCTGCGCCAGCCAGCATGATGGTCGTTAATGTCGCGAGTCCAAGGAATTGTTCGGCGCGGCGAAGCGCAGCTCGGATTTCAGGCCTGGCGTCTTCAGGCGACAGAATGCGATCGCCAATCTTTAGATTTAACTGCTTCTTAAATTGTTCGACTGCTGGTCGCGGGCCTGCGACAAGTAAGGAATAGTGCACCCGGCTACCGGGCGCAATAAGTGCAGTGCGTTCAACATCCGCACCATTGATCATCGCGCGTGGCGCGATGTTGAACAGATCGCCGCCTCGATCAGGTTCGAGTACCAAGACTTTCGCGATCGTAAGGTCGGCAGATCCGATGCTGATCTGGTCCCCGACTTTCGCGCCAATCAATCCGAGTAGCCGCGCTTCGACCCATGCAGTACCGGGGGTCGGAATCGCATTGCTGCGTGTCGGTGTTTCGAACGCAGCGTCGGCGACAAGTAACTCGCCCCGTAAGGGATAACCGTCATTGACCGCCTTGAGCTCGACTAGCTGAAACTTCTCGCCGAAAGTAACGACGCTGCGCATGGCAAGGATCGCCGTTGACTTGAGCTTTAGTGAACGCGCTTGTTGCGCATACGATGCTGTGAGTTGGTCATTTGAAATAACTGCGAGATCAGCTGCTAGTAGGGCACTCGATTGCTGGACTAATGCGGTGCGTACTCGATCGGTAAACATGTCGACCGCAGAGACGCTCGCTACTGCGATAATGACCGCTGTTCCAATAATCAAGAACGATCGATCGGTGAGGTCACGTCGAAACGCGCGCAGGGCAGGGCGGAAAACGAATTGTAACAAGGGAACGATCGACCTTAGCTAGTCGGCTTCAAGGTGCCTATCAACCAGGCGAACCCGGCGGGCGCATCGGGCAGCCACTTTCTCGTCATGCGTGACGAGAATTAGAGCTGTTGCATACTCGGAATTTAGCAAGAATAAGAGATCGATAATTCTCGCCGCCGTCGCGCTGTCTAGATTTCCGGTCGGCTCATCCGCGAACAGGATTTTAGGGCGCGAACAATAAGCTCGTGCAATGGCGACTCGTTGTTGTTCGCCACCCGATAGTTGACGCGGAAAGTGTCGAATTCGACTGGTCAATCCGACTTGTTCCAATACTGCTAGCGCGTGTTCATTTGCATTGGTGTCCCCACGCAATTCCAATGGTAGCGCGACGTTCTCTAAGGCATTTAGGTTTGGTAGCAAATGAAACTGTTGGAATACGAAGCCGATATATTTATTTCTCAAAGCGGCTCTAGCGTCTTCGTTTGCCGCGCTTAGCGAAGTGCCATAGATCGTGACCGACCCGCTAGTTGGTAAGTCAAGCCCAGCAAGAAGCGCCAACAAAGTAGATTTACCCGATCCGGATACACCCACAATGGCGACGGACTCAGATTGTTCCGCACGAAAGTTGATATTATCGAGGATCTGAATTGAACCATCAGTCGTGGGGTAAGATTTCGACATGTTTTCGACGACAATTGCCGCGCTAAGATTTTCCGCTACCATCGGCCTATTATGGCTGATCGCGCCGACGCTGGGATTGGCCACGTCAAATGATGTGTTGCTCGTTGTGGGAGACAGTCTAAGTGCCGGTTACGGGATCCCTCTATCCGGCGCATGGCCAGAATTATTGCAGCAGCGCCTGGTCGAAAAAGGCTACGACGACCGAGTAGAGAACGCGAGCATCAGCGGCGACACGAGTCGCGGCGGCCTTGCTAGGTTGCCGGCGCTACTAAAGGCTCATGAACCGAAAATTGTCGTCCTCGAACTAGGCGCAAACGACGGTCTGCGAGGTCTCCCGATCCCTGATATTGAGCAAAATTTCCATGAAATGCTGGATCTTATCGATGCATCAGGCGCCACAATTTTATTATTAGAAATGCGTGTGCCGCCCAACTATGGACCTCGTTATGCTGCGCAATTTGATCAGCTTTATGCCCGACTTGAGCAAGCTTACGAATTACGCTTGGTGCCGTTTTTTCTACGTGATGTCGTTTTGGATCGATCGCTGATGCAAAACGACGGCTTGCATCCCAACGCCTTGGCTCAACCGAAAATGCTCGACAATGTTTGGGTATACTTGGCGGATATATTCCCTTAACCAGAGGCAGGCCAGCTAGCGTGAAATATTGCAGTGATTGCGGTTCGAGTGAACTGAATTGGTCGATACCCGTAGGCGATAATCGGCCCCGGCACATTTGCTCGGCTTGTGACATGGTTTTCTACCAGAACCCTAAGATCGTCGCTGGGTGCGTTGTCCAATGGGAGGGTAAAGTACTGCTCTGCAAACGTGCAATTGAGCCACGACATGGTTATTGGACATTACCTGCCGGGTTCATGGAGAACGCGGAAACCACTGTCGAAGCGGCTATTCGAGAAACACTCGAAGAGGCGAACGCGAAAGTCGATATTATCGATCTGTATACAGTTCTGAATATTCCTCACACGAATCAAGTGTATATGATGTTTCGTGGCGATCTCATCGATTTGGATTTTTCTCCAGGCGAAGAGAGCCTTGAATGTGGGTTATACAGTGAAGAAGAAATACCCTGGGACGATCTCGCCTTTCCGACGATATTACATACGCTGAAGTTTTACTTTGAAGACCGCAAGCGTGGTGCTTTTCCGGTACGCTCCGGAGACATTATTCGCGAGAACAATCGGGCGATATTTGCCTTGCGGCGAAGCTAGAGTTAACACGCCACGAGGCGGGCGAATGCCCCGTGGGAAATCGAGGACAAGGTGCGGTAGGAGCGCTGTCGGTCCTGCCTGCTTAGCGCTTCATGGAATCGAAAAATTCGGCGTTGTTCTTCGTTGCCTTTAATCGTTCCAAAAGGAATTCCATCGCCGCGATTTCCTCCATCGGGTGAAGAAGCTTGCGCAATATCCAGATGCGTTGTAGTTCTTCAGGCTTTGTAAGGCGTTCTTCGCGACGGGTACCAGAACGATTGATATTGACGGCCGGGAAGATCCGCTTCTCAGCAATTTTGCGATCCAGGTGAATTTCCATATTGCCGGTGCCCTTGAATTCTTCGTAGATAACGTCGTCCATTCGGGACCCGGTATCGACGAGGGCAGTGGCGATGATTGTCAGGCTGCCGCCTTCTTCGATATTCCTCGCCGCGCCAAAAAACCGCTTCGGGCGTTGTAACGCGTTAGCATCTACGCCACCGGTCAGGACTTTTCCCGACGACGGCACAACGGTGTTGTAAGCGCGCGCGAGACGCGTGATCGAGTCGAGCAGAATAACCACGTCGCGCTTGTGTTCGACGAGTCGTTTCGCTTTTTCGATCACCATCTCAGCTACTTGTACATGGCGGCTCGCAGGTTCGTCGAAAGTACTGCTAATGACTTCACCTTTCACGGCGCGCTGCATTTCGGTGACTTCTTCCGGTCGTTCGTCAATCAGGAGTACGATGAAATAGCAATCCGGATTATTTATTTCCATGGAATGCGCGATGCTTTCGAGCATCATCGTTTTGCCCGCTTTCGGCGGTGAAATGACCAGCCCACGTTGGCCTTTGCCGATTGGCGCGGTCATGTCAATAACGCGTGGGGTTAGGTCTTCCGTGCTGCCGTTGCCTAACTCTAATGTAAGGCGCTCGTCTGCGAACAGCGGCGTGAGATTTTCGAATAGGACTTTATTTTTTGCGTTCTCTGGTGGCTCGAAATTTATTTCGCCAACTTTCAATAAGGCGAAATATCGCTCACCATCTTTAGGCGGGCGGATTTTCCCCGAAATGGTATCTCCAGTGCGCAAGTTAAAGCGTCTAATCTGGCTTGGCGAAACATAAATATCGTCTGGCCCCGCGAGGTATGAGCAATCCGCAGATCGTAGAAACCCAAAACCGTCTTGAAGGATCTCGAGGACTCCGTCGCCGGAAATATCTTCACCTTTTTTCGCGTGCGCTTTTAAGATCCCAAATATAACGTCTTGTTTTCTAGCGCGGCCGACCCCATCAAGGCCCATTGAGTCCGCAAGCTTCACAAGTTCGGCGGCCGGTTTTTGCTTAAGTTCCGTTAGGTTCATCATGTAGTTGATTTGTACTGGTATCTCGAGCGGGGTTGCGCTCGGCAGTTGAAAGAAGTGAAATTTTTGTTGGTACGGAGGAGCGCTGGGAAAGGTTCTAATCTGCGCTACGTGCAAAACATAGCACGCAGACCCAGCGGCGTCCAGTTATTATCCTTACCCGCGCGCCGCTTACGGATCCTCAAATTGTCGGGTGAGATGAGGGTTTAAATATTGCTATCGATGAATGCTGTTAATTGAGATTTTGATAGGGCCCCAACGTGCGTAGCAACGACGCTACCTTCCTTGAACAGCATCAGTGTTGGCACGCCGCGAATTCCGTACTTCGTCGACGTTCCTTGATTAGCGTCAACGTCCAGTTTCGCGATCGTCAGTTTATCATCGTATTCGCTAGAGACCTCTTCGAGGATCGGCCCGATCATCTTGCAAGGCCCGCACCATTCCGCCCAGTAATCGACTAAGACGGGTTTCGTAGATTGGATCACATCGTCGTCGAAAGAGTCGTCGGTGACGTAAACAATATTTTCGCTCATGGAATGAATTTGCTCCTCAAATGAGTGGGTAGCGCGCATTTTGTGCCGAACTATTCGAACATTGCAACTGGTAAGTCGACCATCCGCGCGATATTCAATCGGGCTCTTGGATCGAACAGATCGGTTGGGTTGTCGGGTTTTGACAACGATCCCCTGCGCATTTCGATCAGTTACTAAAGGTCGCTAACACCTAGCTTTCTTGTAATCTTGCTTTAAGCCAAACCGACACGTCACGGATTTCTTCCGATGACACGGAGTGCTGCATCGCGTAGGTCTTGTATTCGACGTGATAACCAGCATCAGATAGCGTTTGAGCACTACGCGCACCGAGGGTTTCCGGAACCATAGGGTCCTGCGTGCCGTGGCCGATGAAAATCGGCAGATTGCCCTGCGACCCAGCGGATTCAGCGGCTAAAGTTTCACCTAAGGGTAGATAGGTCGATAACGCCAATATTCCGGCGAGTCGGCTCGGATAGCGTAACCCTAAGTGCAGCGCAATGGCGCCACCTTGGGAAAATCCGGCGATTACGATCCGCGTACTTTCAATTCCTTCAGCTAGTTGCTTGTCGAGCAGCATCGCGACGGCGGACGAGGACTCTCGAATGCCTGCTTCGTCGGTTTTTCGATCGAGCCCCTGATCAACGATGTCATACCAGGCGCGCATCTCCATACCACCATTGATAGTGATCGGTCGAACGGGGGCATGCGGGAATATAAATCGAACCCCGTGATTTTGAGCGAGATGAAGCTCAGCAACGATCGGCTCGAAGTCGTGGCCGTCGGCGCCAAGGCCATGTAACCAAATGACGCTTGCATTGACTGGCCCTGGTGGTTCAATCGTGACTAACTGGAGTGGTGTGTTGATAAGCATCTTGATAAGGATAAATTAAGTAGTGGATTCGACGGTTGAAAACCGTATCATATCGCGGTCCGGACGTTAATTGCCGGGTCGATTAACTCAATGACTGGAGCGACTTCAGTGCTGGCGCTGCTCGTCGGCGCAACCTCGCCTAATCGTTCGCACACGGCGTCAAAGATTTCCTACCAGTCGTTATTCAGATGCATATGGAGCCAAGGATCACCCACATGTCGAGCCACTACGGATTGCGATCCTGCGCAGTGTTTGGACTGTGCTTAATTGGGTTATTACTCATCGGATGCGGGCAAAAGGGCGACTTATATCTGCCGGACCGTACCCCGTCGAAATACGTTAATCGCTAGCAGCCTGTCGGACTTAGGCAATCGTAGCGAGCAGGGTGGGAAAACGAGCCAAAAAATGTGCGATTTTGAGGAGCGTAGTGGTTCTAGGTAACGAGAAATCGCACGTTTTTGGGCCGTTGTCCCAGCGTCGCAGTAGATTGTTCCTAAGTCCGACAGGCTGCTAGTCACTGCGATTATGTCCTTTGCGTATAAAGAAGGTCGACTTCACGTCGAAGAAGTGGAGCTGTCGGCAATTGCACAAGCTCATGGAACGCCTTGTTACGTCTATTCGCGATCCGTCATTGAAACGAATTTCCGTGCTTACCGAGACGCATTTGGCGATCGTCAGCATCGGATTTGTTACGCTGTCAAAGCGAACGGAAATCTGGCTGTCCTCGATATCCTGGCGCAACTTGGATCCGCGTTCGATATTGTTTCTGTTGGAGAATTGGCGCGCGTTCGTGCCGCCGGTGGGAATCTGCGGACGGTAACATTTGCTGGCGTTGGTAAAACCCGATTCGAAATGGAGCAAGCGCTCGCTGCCAGAATTGCCTGCTTCAACGTTGAGTCAATCGAAGAATTGGATCTGCTTGCGGACGTTGCAGAATCGCTCGGTACTCAGGCACCGATCGCCATTAGAGTCAATCCAGACGTGGACCCGAAAACCCACCCTTATATTGCAACAGGTTTAAACGAAAATAAGTTCGGTGTGCCAATGGAGCAAGCGCGCGAGGTTTATCGACGGGCGGCAAGCCGTAAGGGCTTAAACGTTGTCGGGGTCGCGTGCCATATCGGATCGCAGTTAACGACCATCGAACCGATTGTCGATGCGGCTAGCCGAGCGATGGCGTGGGGTGACGGGTGTTACGCGCAGGGTATCGATGTTGAACATATCGACATTGGTGGCGGGCTTGGTATTGCATACGGTAGCGACAATCCGCCAACGATAGAAAAATATGTGGGAGCGATCTGCGACGCGCTAGACCCTCATTACGAAATTATCATAGAACCGGGACGTTCTATCGTCGGTGCAGCAGGCGTCTTAGTCAGTCGTGTAGTGTACATGAAGCAGACGCCGACGAAGCTCTTCGCGATATGTGACGCAGCGATGACCGAATTGATTCGTCCGGCGCTCTATCAGGCTCATCACGATGTTTTGCCGCTGTGCTCCGGTGTTAAGCGACAGAAAATGGATCTGGTCGGACCGGTTTGTGAGACCGCGGATTTTCTCGCGCGCGATCGTGATTTGGGTGTCACAAGCGGCGATCTTATTAGCCTCATGGATTGCGGCGCGTACGGGTTCGTGATGTCATCGAGTTACAATGCGCGACCGCGAGCTGCTGAAATATTAGTCGACGGCAGCGAAGTCCACATAGCCCGCCAGCGAGAAACTGCTGAGCAGTTATTTGCTGATGAGTTTCGATTGCCGGCTAGCGCAATGCGCAAATTAGGTGCGTAATTTCGCGCCGCGCACTAAATTGGAGCTATCTTTTGCTGCAGACGCGCTCGAACGTCTAGTAACGGCTGGCACGCTTACTGCACACAAGACAACCATAGGCTTTGCTATCGCGGGAAACCGGGAATTTTGTAGAAACGAACTGAATGCTATTTGTTGTAAAAATGTAATGACCGACGTGTTGAAGGAGACCGAAAATGTCAGTTGAAGATGTCCAGAAAATGATAAAAGACAACGATGCCCTATTCGTTGATTTACGATTTACCGACACAAAAGGGAAAGAGCAGCATCTGACCGTGCCTGCGGCCATTTGCGACGAAGAATTGCTGTTAGACGGTAAGATGTTCGACGGTTCTTCGATCGCCGGATGGAAAGGCATTAACGAGTCAGACATGGTCTTAATGCCGGACACATCAACTGCAGTGATGGACCCGTTTTTCGAAGAACGAACGCTCAACCTGCGCTGCGACGTTGTTGAGCCAACCACCGGACTCGGTTATGACCGATGCCCGCGCTCCTTGGCCAAACGCGCCGAAGCGTATCTCGCGTCAACCGGTATAGCGGACACTGCTTATTTTGGACCGGAGCCTGAATTTTTTATCTTCGACGACGTACGCTGGAGCGTCGAAATGCGTGGCTCCTATTTCGAAGTCGACTCAGATGAAAGCTCGTGGAATTCCGATAAGGTTTTCGAAGACGGTAACATCGGGCACCGTCCCGGGATTAAAGGTGGGTATTTTCCCGTTCCGCCAGTCGATTCCCTACAGGATTTGCGCTCTGCGATGTGCCTCATCGCCGAACAAATGGGCGTCCCGGTCGAAGTTCATCACCATGAAGTCGCGACCGCCGGCCAGTGCGAAATCGGCACCCGTTTCGATACTCTGGTGCGCCGCGCTGATACGCTGCAAATTTTAAAATACACAGTCCATAACGTCGCGCATACTTTCGGCAAGACGGCGACGTTTATGCCGAAACCCTTAGTTGGAGATAATGGTAGCGGCATGCACGTTCACCAATCGTTAGCAAAAGGCGGTAACAATATTTTTGCCGGTGACGGCTACGGTGGCTTATCCGAGACTGCGCTACATTACATCGGCGGCATCATAAAGCACGCGCGGGCGATCAATGCGTTTACGAATAGCTCGACGAATAGCTACAAGCGTTTAGTGCCTGGATTTGAAGCGCCGGTGTTTCTGGCCTATTCGGCGCGCAATCGCTCGGCATCGATTCGCATACCATGGGTTTCTAATCCTAAAGGCCGACGCATTGAAGTACGATTCCCCGATTCGGCAGGTAATCCATACTTCTCGTTTGCGGCAATGATGATGGCTGGCTTGGATGGAATAAAAAATAAACTCGACCCAGGCTCGGCGATGGACAAAGATCTTTATGATCTGGCGCCGGAAGAAGAGAAAGGTATTCCGACCGTGTGCAATTCACTTGACCAAGCACTCGAAGCGTTGGATAGTGACCGCGCGTTTTTGACGGCCGGCGGTGTCTTTTCTGACGATTGTATCGATGCTTACATTGCGTTGAAGATGGAAGAAGTGACCGCTTTGAGAATGACTACGCATCCGATCGAGTACAGCATGTACTACAGCGTTTAGCGTCTATAAAGTCCCTTGAAAGGCCCTCGTTGCGACGAGGGCCTTTTTTGTCTCCTGATCGAGCGATAGGACTTGTCGCCCGCAAGTGCGTTGTCTATGCTGAGCCCATGAACCGACTCTCTATCTCATCGATCCTCGCAATAGTTTGTCTGCAGAGTTTTGCAGCAGATATCTATCGTTGGAAAGACGACCATGGAAACATTATCTTTTCGGATACACCGCAAGCAGGTGCAGAGCAGATCGAAGTTGGCGAAATCATGACGGTACCGGCTGAACGGATCACGCATTCAATTAGCGACCTAAATGAAGAGCCCAAGGCCGCTAAATACGATTCAGTGTTAATCACAAGTCCGTCGAACGAACAAAGTTTTCGCGACAATGGAACGTTCAATGTCGACGTCGCTGTTAGCATCACGCCGCCGCTGCAGGTGAGGTTCGGCCATCAAGTGCAACTGCTTGTCGACGGTAACAGCCATGCCGATCCTGGCCGGCAGACTCGATTTACGCTGAACGACGTCGAACGCGGGGAACATCAACTACAAGCCGTCATTGTCGGTTCGGACGGACAGGTCATTGAACGCTCGCCCGTGTCCATTTTTTTCTTACAGAAGCAATCTGTCCTCAATCGCGCTCCATAGCCGCGCGGCCCGTAAGTACCATCCTCGCATCGAGCGTGAACGCCACGGTGCAGCCCCCGTGAGCGCGCTTGCATTGCCGACTTAATGCCACTTGTCCAGGTCATGGTCGCGAACTCGCGAGTTCCTGGCCGCCCGATTCCGCTCACTGCGGTGTAAATATCAAACATTCGATGGTCGATTTCTAATGAACTTCCGCGACAAGTAAACCCTGGTCCGAATCTTGCTCTACTTAAATAGCAGTCCCTACCAAGAATTTTCTGCAACAGATTCCGAATTTGTTGCTTCTAGGCAGCCGTTTAAGGACGCGGTCGCCAACTTTACAAAGGTGACGGAAGATTTGCATTTCCAAATGCACCATAATGGTGCGAAATGAGTAAGCAGCGGCAGCCCGACAACGAAAACCTTGGTAAACTTTTCGACGTCCTGTCTACGGCGATTATTATTACGGACGAAGGATTGCGCATTATTCGTGTCAATGCTGCCGCCGAAGCGCTGCTGGCTTTAAGTGCCACAAGACTTGTCGGTTTCTCATTGCGCGAAGTCATTATAGATCCTTCAGAACTTATTCAAATTGTCGAACGAACGGTCGCAGATCGACGATCGTTTACGCAGCGTGACCTGGAATTGATGTTACTGAATCTACATCGGGTAATCGTCGATTGCACGATATCGCCGTGGGTCGAACAAAACGATAGTCAAATGAAGGTCGTGATCGAATTATCCAGTGTTGAGCGGCACCAGCGCATCAAGGTCGAAGAAATGATGATTGTGCAAAGTCAGGCGACAACAGATCTAATGCGCGGTATCGCGCACGAGGTGAAGAACCCGCTAGGTGGAATTCGAGGTGCTGCTCAATTATTAGAGCGGGAACTTGAAGACCAGGGCCTGACTGAATATACGCAGATCATCATTGGCGAAGCGGACCGCTTGCGCTCACTCGTCGATACGATGCTCGGTTCACAAGACGTGCTAGAAAAACGGGTGGTCAATATTCATGAGGTTTTAGAAAGAGTTCGACGACTTGTGGAAGCAGAGCACATTGGCTCTATCGCAATCAACCGAGACTATGATCCCAGCTTGCCAGAAATTGAGGGCGATCCGAACCAATTGATTCAGGCATTTCTCAATCTAGTGCGCAACGCCGTTCGCGCGGTCAAGGATTGCGGCGGCAGTATTACGGTGCGGACCCGTGTGCAAAGAAAATTCACCATTGGGGAGACCGTCCATCGCGCTGTTTTGCGCATCGACGTCATTGATACGGGCTCGGGAGTAGCATCGGAAATCGCGGATCGAATTTTCTATCCGATGGTGACGGGGCACGCTGATGGCACGGGATTAGGATTACCGCTAGCTCAGTCAATAATTAACCGTCAAGGCGGATTGATAGGATTTCAGAGCGAACCCGGAAACACCATATTTACCACCTGGTTACCGATTGAGGTTAGAAAATGAATCATCAACAGGAAGTTTGGATCGTCGACGACGATCACGCGATTCGTTGGGTGTTGGAACGTGCGCTTGCACAAGCGGGCATTAAAACGCAGAGCTTCGATGTAGCAGACAAAGTTATCGTTAAACTCCGCACAACCGTGCCCGATGCGGTCATCACTGATATTCGGATGCCCGGTGCAGATGGTTTGCAACTACTTGAGCACGTCAATCAGCTTTACCCCGATCTGCCCGTGATCATCATGACAGCGTACGCCGATCTCGATCGCGCGGTGGCCGCGTTTCAAGGCGGTGCGTTCGAGTACTTACCGAAGCCTTTCGACGTAGATGACGCGGTAGCGATCGTCCGTCGGGCAGCTAAAAATGCGCCACCGCCGACCGTGGTCGACGACCCACGAGCGGATACGCGAACGGTCTCCGCTATCATTGGATCGGCGCCGGCAATGCAAGAGGTATTTCGAGCCATTGGTCGTCTATCAAATTCGAATATGACGGTTTTGCTCACGGGTGCGTCAGGGACTGGCAAAGAACTCGTCGCTCATGCACTACATCGACACTCACCGCGCAAGGACAAACCATTTATTGCGATCAACACGGCCGCAATTCCGAGCGAGTTGCTGGAATCTGAGCTATTCGGGCATGAAAAAGGTGCATTCACTGGTGCCGCCGCGCAGCGTTTCGGACATTTCGAGCAGGCCAACACCGGTACGCTTTTTCTGGACGAAATAGGTGACATGCCGGCGGCGCTGCAAACCCGACTACTACGGGTACTCGCCGACGGAGAATTTTTTCGAGTCGGCGGGCATCAAACAGTCAAAGTTGACGTCAGAGTTATCGCGGCGACGCATCAAGATCTCGACAAACGGGTGAAAGAAGGCTCGTTTCGAGAGGATCTCTATCATCGCCTTAACGTCATTCGTCTTCAGCTTCCCGCGCTTCGCGAGCGCATCGAAGACATCGACGAGTTGGCCAAACATTTTCTCCAGATCATTGCGCGAGAATTGGGTATTGAGCCAAAGCGCTTGCGCCCGGCGGCCGCAGCGTTGTTTGCGGCATACAGCTGGCCAGGCAACGTACGTCAATTGGAAAACGTCTGTCGACGCGCCACCATCATGGCTCCGGCGCAAGAGATTGACGTCGAAGACTTACCGCCGGAATTGTTGGTTGATCAAGATGACAAACTTAGTACGGGTGAAAATTGGGAGGCCAGTTTAACGAAATGGGCAGAACGGTATGTGCTAACTCATGATGAGGCAGTTTTAGAAGAGACAGTGCCGCGCTTCGAACGCGTCATGATCCAGGTCGCGCTCACCCGTACCGGTGGTCGTCGGCAAGACGCCGCACGCTTATTAGGTTGGGGGCGAAATACGCTGACTCGGAAAATTAAAGAACTCGAGATGGACGTTTAGTGCGATTAGCTAAGCAACACAAATTAGACGTCCGCCTGATCAATTCTTAACCGTTCAACTGTTCCGCCGCATACGGCGCAAAGTAGGTTAATACACCATCTGCGCCTGCGCGTTTAAACCCGCTGAGGGTTTCCATCACGACGCTTGCTTCATCGAGCCAACCCGCCTGAATAGCCGCTTTTAACATGGCGTATTCTCCGCTGACTTGGTAGACAAACGTCGGCATGTTGAATGTATCTTTGACTTGTCGAATGATATCCAGGTACGGCATACCCGGTTTCACCATGACCATATCTGCACCTTCTTCAATATCGAGAGCAACTTCGCGTAACGCTTCTGCGCTATTTCCATAATCCATTTGGTAGGTCTTTTTGCCGCCCTTGCCGAGATTGGCGGCGGATCCGACTGCATCGCGAAACGGACCGTAGAATGCCGAGGCGTATTTAGCCGAGTACGCAAGAATTTTTACGTTCACAAACCCGTGGGACTCTAAGGCTTGTCGAATAACACCCACTCGCCCGTCCATCATGTCCGATGGCGCCACAATATCTACCCCGGCACGGGCCTGCGATAATGCTTGTTTCACCAAGATTTCCAACGACGCATCGTTCGCAACATCACCCGCGTCGTTCAACACGCCATCGTGACCATGGGTGGTGAACGGATCGAGCGCCACATCGGTAATCACGCCTAATTCAGGTAGGCGGGATTTAATTTCCGCGATTGCGCGTTGGGCAAGCCCATCCGGATTGTAGGCTTCGCAACCATCGTCAGTTTTCAAGTTCTGCGGCGTGACAGGAAAAATCGCGACCGCGGGGATACCGAGGTCGAAGAGCTGCGCTGCGCGTGCGACTGATAAATCAATCGACAAGCGCTCAACCCCGGGCATGCTAGGTATTGCCTCGCGCTCACCATGACCTTCGCGTACAAACATCGGGCAGATCAAATCGTCTACGCTTAATGTTGTCTCGCGCATCATGCGTCGCGAAAACGCCGCTGCGCGCATTCGTCGAGGACGCGCCAGTGGAAATTGAGCAATGGTAATTTTTGTCATGGTGTTAATCTTCGCCTTGGTAGTGATTCATGCCGTCTATGCAATGGGACGCGGCGTATCCTCAGAGTTTAACTCTGGACGCCGTCCGACGACGAGTAGCCAGGGTGCAAGGGCATTTTCCGACACTCGGCTTCGACCCAAGCTTGCGCCTCGGCCGTTAGCTCGGCGGCGGATTTCCCTGCTGCACTGAGCGCCGGTCCGACGACTAGTTGGATCTCGCCGGGGTGTTTCTGCAGGGCATTACGCGACCAAAACACGCCGGCGTTATGGGCGACCGGTACGAGCGCGCATCGCGAACGAATGGCTAAGGCTGCGGCGCTAGGCGAAAACTCACGTGTCTCACCTGGGGCAGTGCGGGTCCCTTCAGGAAACAAAAGCACGGACCATCCGTCATCGATTCTTTCTTTGCCGATCCGCAATACTTGCCGGAGCGCCTTTGCCCCGGCCGATCGATCGATTGCGATCGGGTTAAGGCTAGCTAAACCCCAACCGAAGAAAGGCACAAACAATAACTCTCGTTTCACGACTTGAACGTGCGCAGGAAAGATGAACTGCAGCGCAAGCGTCTCCCACGCCGATTGATGTTTGCAAAATATGACACACGGCTCGCTCGGGATATTCTCGGTGCCACGGATACGCGCCGATAGCCCACAGGTGATACGTAACCACCATAAACCGAATGCCGACCATTGGATGACAACGCGATATCGAAGCCGACGGTTTAACGGCAGGATCACGACGCTAATTAGACAAAAAATTATCGTCGCCGGTAGCAGCGCTAGGTAGAACATTAACGAGCGAAATAGCGTTTTCATTGTACTCGAACTAGCCATTTGACCGCCGCTGCAAGGTCCGCATGGATCAGTAATTCAGGATCCGACACAAATGATGATTTAGTCTCAGCTCCGCGCCCTGTTTCAACTAAAATGAACTTGGCGCCTACCGACTGGCCAGCTTCGATATCGCTAGCACGATCGCCGATAAACGTCGCTTGATTAAGGTTTACGTTCAATCGGTTGCCGACATCTAATAATAAACCAGGCTTCGGTTTTCGACATCGGCACCGGCCCTCGGGTCCGTGCGGACAAAAAAACACGGCTTCAATGCGCCCGCCGAGTTTCGCTACCTCAGATAACATTTGCGAGTGAATTTTGTTCAGCTGGTCGATGTTGAACAGACCCCGCGATAGGCCGGATTGATTTGACACGACGATGATCGTGAATCCGAATTGGTACGCGCTTGCGATCGCTTCCAGACTTCCCGGTATCGGCTTCCATTCAGCCGGCGACTTGACGAAGTGATCGGACTCCTCGTTGATGACGCCATCGCGATCAAGAATTAACAAACGCACCGCTCGGCGCTCAGAGACTAAACATTGAGACGAGCGATGTCTGCGACTTGAGTAAACAATTCACGAATACGAGTCAATATTGCAATTCGATTGTCACGTAGTGTCGCGTCGTCGCACATAACCATCACTTCACTGAAGAATTTATCTATTGGGCCGTTCAGTTGAGACAATGTCGTTAGATAGCTAGCGTAATCTTGTTTCGCGAGTAGCGCTTGCGCAATGTCAGATATATCAAGGATCCGGTCGGCAAGGATTCTCTCTGCTGAGTCTTGAAGTAAGCTTCGGTTGATCACGCCGGTTTGATCGATGTTGTTCTTGCGCAAAATATTCGCAATCCGTTTATTCGCGCTGGCGAGCGCATCTGATTCCGGTAGTTGCCTGAACGCAGCTACCGCCTCAATTCGCTGTTGAATATCGAACGGATTGTCCGAATTAACGGCAAGAACGGCCTCGATGATCGACGTGTCCATGTCTTTTTCGATGAAATAGCCGCGCAGACGGTCAAGCATAAACTTCTTCACCGGCGCGGCTACATCATCACTATCGATTACGTTCGCGATCCCCTCACAAGCTTGGGCTAAGCAGTCGCCAAGGCTAACCTGGACCCGCGATTCGATTGCGATGCGTATACAGCCGAGTGCGGCGCGACGTAGTGCAAACGGATCTTTATCACCCGTGGGGGCTCCGCCGATCGCGAAAATTCCGACCAAGGTGTCGAGTTTGTCGGCAAACGCAACGCAGCAGCCAGCGGCGCTCGTCGGAATCGAGTCACCGGCAAATCGAGGCATGTAGAACTCGCCGAGTGCTTGGCTGACTTCAGTAGCGTCGCCATCATGCGCAGCATAGTAGCGGCCCATGGTCCCCTGCAGCTCTGGAAATTCGCCAACCATGTCGGTCAACAAGTCGCACCGCGAAAGCGCCGCCGCGCGCGCTGCATGGCCGGGGTCGGCCGAGAAAACCTTAGCTAAGTTTCGAGCTAGATGCGCTACTCGATTCGATTTTTCGCCAACACTGCCGAGACGTTTCTCGAACACAACTGAGTTAAGGCGTTCAATCCGTTCATCGAGACGAGATTTTCGGTCTTGATCCCAAAAAAAGGCTGCGTCACTTAGTCTCGGGCGTATAACTTTTTCGTTGCCCGATCGAACGGCATTCGGATCTGTGCTGTCAATATTGCAGACGGTTATGAACTTATTAGTCAGCTTGCCGTCGTTCGATTCCACCGGAAAATATTTCTGATGGTCTTGCATGCTTGCTATCAATACTTCACGAGGCAACTCGAGGAAGTGCGGTTCGAAGCTACCGCATAACGGCACTGGCCACTCGACTAATGCCGTGACTTCGTCCAAGAGTTTCGGATCAATGATCACGAGCCCGCCGACTTCCTCAGCGAGTTTCTGGCAACGTGCTGCGATCACCTCACGTCGCGTCGTAAATTTCGCTAACACGTAGCCCTTGGCTTCCAGTATCGCTGGATAGTCATCCGCGGATTGCAGCAACAGAGGCTCTTGGGTATGAAACCGATGGCCGCGTGTCGTCGTGCCGCTCGCGACTCCTAATATCGTGGCATCAATTTTTTCGGTACCTAATAGCGCAACGACCCAGTGTACTGGCCGAACAAACTCGACTTCGCTGCTTCCCCAGCGCATTCGCTTAGGGATCGGTAGCGCTGCCAGCGACTGGCTAATGATGTCTGGTACCAAAGCCGAAGTTGCTTGACCCTCAATTTTTGCAGCGAAGCTCAACCATTCGTCTTTTTCAGTCTTCGTTTGGCTCAAGCCCGCGACGTCAATCCCGCAGGAACTGGCAAAACCCAGCGCAGCCTGGGTAGGATTGCCGGCGGAATCAAATGCCGCTGAAAGCGCGGGCCCGCGTCGTATGACTTCTTGGTCCATTTGGCTCGTCGTGAGTCCGAGTATTTTTACGGCGAGACGGCGCGGTGTGGCATAAGATTCCGCGGCCGTGAAGTGAAGACCACTGGCTGTCAAGCGTTTCTCAATTTCCTGTTGGAATTCAGTTGATAGCTTGAGCAGCGCTTTAGGTGGCAACTCCTCAGTGCCAATTTCGATCAGCAAATTCGCGTGAGTGCTCATCTAGCACCCTCGATAACTGCGTTCTTCTCAACCAGCGGGAAGCCCAGAGATGCTCTGGCCGCATAGTAAGCTTCTGCGATCGCTCGAGCGAGCGTTCGAACGCGAAGGATATAGCGCTGACGTTCAGTCACGGATATTGCGCGCCGTGCATCCAGTAAGTTAAACGTGTGAGATGCCTGGACCATCATTTCGTAGGCAGGCAGTGGCAGATCGAGTTCGATCATTTTTTGCGCTTCGGATTCGCAAGAATCGAAACGCTGAAAGAGCATATCAACGTCGGCGTGCTCAAAATTAAACGCTGACATCTCAACTTCGTTTTGGTGATAAATGTCGCCGTAACTTACCGAGTTTTTGCCAGCCGCTGTCCAAATAAGATCGTAGACGGAATCGACGCCTTGCAGATACATCGCAATGCGTTCTAAGCCGTAGGTGATCTCGCCAGATACCGGACGGCAATCTAGGCCGCCTACTTGTTGAAAATAAGTGAATTGCGTTATTTCCATGCCGTTTAGCCACACTTCCCACCCGAGTCCCCAAGCACCAAGCGTCGGTGATTCCCAATTGTCCTCGACAAATCGAATGTCATGGACGAGTGGATCGATGTCGAGCGAGCGCAGCGATTCGAGGTACAAATCTTGTAAGTTTTCTGGCGACGGCTTAAGTATTACTTGGAACTGGAAATAGTGCTGAAGGCGATTAGGATTTTCGCCATAACGACCATCAGTTGGGCGTCGGGATGGTTGGACGTACGCTGCGCGCCACGGTTCTGGGCCGATTGCGCGCAAAAATGTAGCAGGATGGAACGTTCCTGCCCCCATTTCCATGTCGTACGGTTGCACGATTGCACAACCTTCGGCGCTCCAAAACTGCTGCAAGTTAAACACGAGAGCCTGGAATGAGGTAGCAGGGCTTTGTGGAGTAGCCATTTTTATTGCGCTTGTTACCGAAGGCGCGAAGTATATATCTTGCCGATTGGTATGCCTATGCGGTGATCGGAGAGGGTGTTGAGTGGCAGTGATCCGTTTCTAAAGGATATCGCGTTGCGGTCGTTAACTTGAATATGCAATCAATCGATATACATTTGACGGAAATGTCTGGCTGGCGCGCCTTACTCAACTCAGTAAGGCGCAATTTGTCGCCCGCACGGAATTTCATCCGTTAATCGAGGAATATTTAATTCGGTTAATGTTCCGCACTATCAAGAGTTCATCGTTTCTCGATTCAAACTTGCTGCTGAAATCCAGCCAAGCGCATGTCGAAGATCCGTTCGCGGCGTTCGACGACTTTCGTGCAATTGGTGATCACTGCCTTCTTTATGCGGGACTATTCCCTGAGCAGGCAATATTGCGAAATTTGCCAATCAGCTACTTCGCCAAAGTCGGGGAACTTGCGTACGCGGAATCGGCACGTCGTGAGGGCGATCCGATCTTCGACATGCTCTCGAATTCTTTCGTCGAAATTATGGATGTGCTGCTCGTATTACGTGAAATTCAGCGCGATGCAGAGTCGATGGATATGATGAGTGCCTATCATTTGTGGCGCGATACTGGCAGCGCTCGCGCCTGGCAAGCGCTGTGCAGCGGCACGCCGAGTTTGCCTAATCCTCATCTCAGTGCAGCAATTAATTAGCGCGTATCCCTTCGAGCGGAGATCCCCTATGCGAGCGTTACTTGGGTTCTGCGGTTTCGGGACTGTCTTTATTTTCTTCGACAGGCTTAATCAATTCGTCGAATCGTTTATCTATTAGGCGGGTCTTGTAGTCGGGCAGTACGTAAACCCATTTTTCGACCGCCCCATTCAGCGTTTCTACCTCGTCCTCAACCGACTGCTTCGCGTCAGGTTTACTGCCCTTTTCGTCGATCGGGTCTGGTTCTTCGGTCGATGACTCAGGTGCAGGTGCCGGTGTAGCCGCGACCAGATGCTGATCAAAACTGAAATGAAACCGGCTAACTCTTCTCTCGTTGACATCAAACAGTTCAATCGTGGCAACGAGGCCATCAAAAGTACGCACAGTCGCCGACACGTTTGGTGTTAGCCCGCTAACGATGTCGCTTGTCATCACATCTTGAAATCTCACCCCAAGGAGCACCGCCCCCACACTTGATACGGTCGCCCGAGGAGCAGCAGTGAATCCATCAGGGATTCCAGCAAGCTCAAAAAAATTATCGCTCAGCGCCGCTTTCGATAACTGAACGACGGTCTCGCCGGGTCGCTCAATGGTTACCGATTGCACTCTTTCAGTTGAAACGTTCACGACGGACGTGTCCATCCACTTAATCGGGTCGTCGCTCATTTTGAGATCACCTTGAACGAGGAGCGCAGTGGCATCGTTGGGATAACGAGCGAAGTAGTTTGGAATATTCAAACTGTTAGCCGTGCGTTCCTTGCCAATAATCAGCGAAGCAACGATGGCATCCGCGGCATCGCGAATTTCAATCAGCACGGACTCACTGCCATCATCGTCTGGCTGATTGACTCCGAGCGTTGCGTAGTTCGCGGGATCGGACGTTTTCTCCTCGACAATGCGGGTCGCAGCCAAGTGCAGCAGCGTGCTCTTAACAGCAGAAAAATTCGCGGGGTAACTGTCGCGATTGGCCACTACCCACTCACTGCCTTTTAATTCAAGTTGGGTCTTACTCTTAGCCGTCGAGATCGAGAACCGGCGTATTTCGTTTATTCGCTCATTGAGCGAGGGGTACAGCAATTGCGCATCAATTTCCGTGCTTGGCGCACTCGTCTGACTGGCCTTCCAGGCTGTGACCACTACGGCCAGCGTGATGATAAAAAATAGCAGATTACGCATATTCGTGACCGTTACTTGGAAGTTTGACGACGCGATCCATAGATTCCCATTCCGACCGCGAATAGTGAAATCAAGATCGGGATCAAGCCTATGTTAATAAATTTCAGTATGGATCCAAGTCTCTCGATATTCTTCTGAAGATCGTGTTGTACCGCGCGCAGCTCTTTGCGGGTCTTAACTTGCTCATTTCTAAACAACTCAATTTCCTTGCGTTGTTCCGGTGACACTAAATGTTCTCCGGCGTCACCACGTTGCTGTTGTAGCTGTTGCAAATTTTTCTCGGTGTCTTGCAGTTTCGCCTGGAGTGCACGTTCGCGGTCGCGGAACTGCGCTTCAGCATCGCGTTGGATCTGCTGAACGACGACAAACGGTCGCGAATATTCTGCGCGACTGCGTAGGCTGATCAGGTCATCATTGCCCCCGAGGTTATCGATCGCGTTGATCAGAAAATCCGCGTTGTTTGCGAACGCCTGAGGTATTTGTGTGCCTAAGAAGTTCTCGTACCGGACCCAAAATTTGTCCGCGAGGATGTCCGTGTCCGCTACCACAATGACGTTAATTGGCGCCGCAGATTTTGCTAAAAATTTATCGTCTGGAACAGCGGCCGTCTGTTCATCCAAGGACGGTCTTGCGTCCGGAAACGCTGTTTCGGCTATTCCACTAATACGGGCTGCAATAACTGAGGACTCTCCCGTCGGTTCGAATGTTTCGAGTAATGCGCTGGGGTCGCGCACAAAAATGATGGAATCGCGTTCGATTAGTCCCGATTTGGCACCTGTTTTAAGTAATGGGGTGAAAGTCATGGTGCTCCCATCAATGGTTTTCAGTGATCCCGCCGATCCGACATTGACGCTGTTCAGCTCGGCCGTAATAAAGTCGTCGCGATTTAATCTTTCGCCTTGTAATTGCAGCCAGGGAAGATATTCGACTTCTAGCGGACCCGTCGCGCTTCGGAACGACACTCTAACGGCCGCCTCGACATCCGTTGCGACTTTGTCGCGCGCCATCGTTAAACCCCATTTAGCGAATATGGGATCTAAGCTTGAACTAATTTCCGGCATCGCGTTCGGCTGACTCGGGTCCTGCTCGGGTCGATCTTCCTCAGCAAATGGGTCGACAAACACGATCGCTCGCCCGCCGTGTAAGACGAATTGGTCAACCGCATAGAGTGCCGTAGCGGGGAAGTCTTTCGGATGAATAACGATCAAGGTATCGATGTCGTCGTCGATTTTGGTCACGTTAGCCTCAATCGATTTTACGTCGTATATCTCTCTAAGTAGCTTGATCACGGCCCATTCATTAGTTCCTGGTTGGCCTGTCATTTGATCTGGCACGCCACTCAATACGGGTAGGCCTGAGAGTAATCCGAGGACTCGTTTCTTCGGGTTCGACAGGTTGTAAACCATTTTCGTCAGGTCGTACTCCAGCGCGGACTCTCGTTCCGGGCTCATTAACGGAATCGGGGCTTCATCGTCAGTCGAATTAGTGCCGACGAGACCAAGAAAGCCTTTTTCGCCAGACGCGCTCATCGGAATGGATTCGATCCCATAACCAACAGCTTGATCCTCTGCTTCTGAAAATGGCTCGGGATCGATGACGAATAGTTTGATATTGCCGTTGCCGACAGCAACATACTCGTCAAGCAGATCGCGAACGCGTTTACCGTAGGTGGCGAACTCTGGCACGGAGGCGAACTGCTTCGCTGAATAATAAAACCGCAGCGTGATGGGCTCTTTTATATTCTTCAGGATATTCTTTGTCCCATCTGACAAGGTATGTAGTTTCGCTTCCGTGACGTCGAGTCTTACTTTTGTGAGGCTATGGTTTGCAATGATGTTAATCCCAAAAAATAATGCAACGGCGACGACTAAGCCGGATCCTGTGAGAATTTTTGTGTTCATATTTGTATTCGCTCCAGCGCGAGCTCAGCTACCTTTCTTCGCTTCAATTGTCAGGACGTTGGCGTATAGCCAGAATACGATGAGACTCGCAAAGAAAATGATGTCTCGAAGATCTATTACGCCCTTCAGTATCGACTCGAAATGCGTGAGGAAGCTAAATGAGCTAATGACGTCGACGATGGCTTGCGGCGCCCACACGCTAAATAGATCTAGAACGATCGGGAATCCGCTGAGATTGAATGCAAAACAAATAACGAAGCTGATCACGAAAGCGACGACTTGGTTTTTCGTCATTGCGGAAATGCATGATCCAATCGCGAGGCATCCGCCCGCTAGCAATAAACTGCCAAGGTAGCCGGCAGCTATTACGGTGTTGTCCGGATCGCCGAGGTAGTTGATCGTCAACCAAACAGGGAAGGTCAGCGCAAGAGCGATCGCAGTGAAGCACCAGGCGGCGAGAAATTTTCCGACTACTGCCTCGACCAGCGATATTGGCAAGGTCATCAAGAGCTCCAAAGTTCCTGCCTTGCGCTCTTCGGACCACAAACGCATCGATATGGCAGGTATCAACAGCATGTAGAGCCATGGATGAAATCGGAAGAACGGTTCAAGATCAGCTTGGTTGCGTTCGTAGAGCCCGCCGAGATAAAACGTAAACACCCCTGTCATCAGTAGGAAAATTACGATGAAGACATACGCGACTGGCGTAGCGAAGTACGCGCGGAGCTCACGTTTCAGGATCGTCATTGTTCGGTTCATGATCGGGCCTCTTCGCTGGAATGCTGTGGGCCGATCGTAATGTTGCGAAACACTTCGTCGAGTCGACCTGGTTCGACAAATAACTCAGCTACTTGCCAATTATTTTCGTGAATGCAGTTTTGAATCGCACCAACGATCGGCTCTTTACTAACCGGGATTGCGGTAATTCGGATTAAACCATTTTGCACTTTCGCGGACTCTAAATTCGCAATGCTGCTGAGCGCACTGAGCTTTTGTTCAATGGCGACGTGCGCATCCGATGAGACGGTTAGCGTTACTGCGTTGTAGTAATGAGAATGTTCTGCGAGTTCCATCGGCGTGCCTGAAAACAGAACGCGACCTTTCGCGATGATCGTCGCCTTGCTGCACACCGCATCGACTTCTTCGAGGATGTGAGTGGAGATGACGATCGCTTTTTGTTCAGCCATGTTCTTGATCAGGGCACGGACTTCATGTTTTTGATTGGGATCCAAGCCGTCGGTGGGTTCGTCAAGGATCAGGACTTGTGGGTCGTGAAGGATCGCTTGAGCGAGCCCAACTCTTCGCTTATATCCTTTTGATAAGGTTTCAATTGGCTGACGTAACACGCCTTCGAGATTAATCTGCTCGACTGCGCGAGCAATAGCGTCCGTTTTGACCTTGCCAGTCAGTCCCCGAATATCTGCAATGAACTCCAGGAACGACTGTGGCGTCATCTCAGCATAGGCCGGTGCGCCCTCAGGCAGGTAGCCTATACACTTTTTAGCAGCAATGGGATCGCTGAGCACGTCGTGTCCGCACACGTTGATTGACCCGGCGCTAGGGGCTAAGAATCCAGTTATCATCTTCATCGTCGTTGATTTTCCAGCGCCGTTCGGACCTAAAAAGCCGAGTACTTCGCCACGCCTAACGTCCAAATCGATGCCATCGACTGCGACTAGAGCGCCGAAATGTTTTACTAAGCCCTTGACTTCAATCAGCTTGTCCATAAATTACGGCCTCGACATTGCCGGGAGTTACCGTGCAACGTCTGTTTAAAAGTGCGCTTGGGCGCGATTCTTATTTGTTCCGGTTGCCACGACGATGGCGTACCACGGGTTTTCTTGCTGTTTCACCATGGAGCGAACCTTCAAAACCTGAGAATCAGGAGCCTCACTCCAGCAATGCCGCGTGGATACCGTTTGATTTGATGGGCCGCAAATGTTTCACAGGCGTGTGCGTTCGTCAACCGTCTCCTTGACCATTGCATGGGAAAATAGTTTCACCCGAGGCTGGCGATTTAGCGCTGTGCGACTGGGACGCCGTTCGCGTAGGATCAGCGTCCCACGAAAAAGGGATACTTGAATGGCCATTCGAAAATATCGCGGCGTGATGCCGCAAATTAGTCAGTCGTCGTTCATCGATCCGAGTGCGATTGTGATCGGCAATGTGATTATCGACGAAGAGGTGTTCGTCTTGCCGAACGTCGTGATCCGTGGTGACGTCAATTCAATTCGAATCGGCGCGCAGTCGAACATTCAAGACGGCAGCGTGCTCCACGTCAATAGCGACAGCGTTCTGGCTCCCGGCGGCTCGCCACTGATCGTCGGCGCTCAGGTAACGGTCGGCCATAAGGTACTCCTGCACGGCTGCTCGATCGGCGATCACTGCCTGATCGGCATGGGTTCAATTGTGATGGACAGAGTTGTGATTGATCGAGACGTTATTCTTGCTGCCGGTAGCCTTGTGACACCAGGCAAGCATTTGGAGTCCGGATTTCTGTATGCGGGATCCCCGGCCCGTCAAGTTCGGCCACTGAAGGACGGCGAGGCCGCTTACATTGACTACAGCTACACGCATTACAACACGTTGAAATCACACCACCGTGATTCGCTCGCCGAATCGGATGAGAACTGAGTTTCGTGTCGCCGGGAATTGCCCGCTATAATTGCGGGTCGCATCTGTTCTGAGTCACAGGATCACCATGGATCATCCCAATCAATTTGATGTCATCGTTGTCGGCGGCGGCCATGCGGGTACCGAGGCTGCGTTGGCAAGCGCACGCATGGGCGCGGAAACATTGCTGCTGACCCAAAGCATCGAAGCGCTCGGACAAATGTCGTGCAATCCTGCCATTGGTGGGATTGGCAAGGGGCATCTGGTGCGCGAAATTGACGCCCTGGGTGGTTTCATGGCGCGCGCCGCGGATCACTGCGGGATCCAATTTCGGCGATTGAACGCCAGCAAGGGACCGGCAGTACGCGCCACTCGAGCGCAAATCGACCGGTCGCTCTACCGAAATTTTGCCCGCGAGACACTCGAACAGCAGAGCCACTTGACCTTATTTCAACAGGCAGTGGACGATTTGCTCATCGAGCGCGATGCAGTTGATGGGGTCGTCACGCAAATGGGCCTAAAGTTTCGCGCGCCGAATGTCATCTTAACCGTCGGGACCTTTCTTGGCGGACTGGTCCATGTCGGCGAGGCAAACTACGGGGCGGGACGAGCAGGGGAGGCGCCAGCGAATTCTTTGGCCGCAAAGTTACGCGAACGCCCGTTGCGAGTCGGTCGTTTGAAGACCGGCACGCCACCGCGAATTGACGGCGCGACGATTGATTTTTCTTGTCTCGAAGCGCAACCAGGCGATACCCCAACACCGGTCTTTTCATTTCTCGGGAATGCCGCTGAGCACCCGCGGCAGGTCAATTGCCACGTAACCTACACCAACGAGCGCACGCATGAAATCATCAAAAGCGGGCTCGATCGATCGCCGATGTTCAATGGCGCGATTGAAGGTGTCGGGCCTAGATACTGTCCATCGATCGAAGATAAGGTGACGCGTTTCGCCGATCGCAACGCGCATCAAATATTCGTTGAGCCCGAGGGGCTCACCACGCGCGAAATCTACCCCAACGGGATCTCAACGAGCCTGCCGTTCGATATTCAATTCGACTTGGTACGGAGTATCCGCGGATTTGAAAACGCGCACATCACTCGCCCAGGTTACGCCATTGAGTACGATTACTTTGACCCGCGTGACATACAGCCTTGGATGGAAACTAAACAGATAGCGGGGCTCTTTTTTGCGGGCCAAATTAACGGCACGACTGGCTACGAAGAGGCTGCCGCACAAGGCTTGCTAGCCGGATTGAATGCCGCCTTGCGCGCCCGCCAAGCCGCGCCATGGTTTCCACGACGTGATGAAGCGTACATCGGGGTCTTGGTCGACGACCTCGTTACGCGCGGTACGACTGAACCCTACCGGATGTTTACCAGCCGGGCCGAATACCGTTTGTTGCTGCGCGAAGATAATGCAGATTTCAGGCTGACGGAAAAAGGTCGCGAATTAGGTTTGGTCGACGATGCCCGCTGGCGTCGCTTCGACGTCAAGCGTGAGGCACTGGCGCTCGAACAGGCGCGACTCGAATCGACGTGGCTGTCGCCAGCGACATTGTCGAACGAGGCATCGACGGAAATTCTCGGTAAGCCGTTGCGCAAAGAACAAAATCTCGCAGACCTATTGCGTCGGCCCGAGATTGACTATCTCGCGCTGATGCAACTGCCGGGTGCTGGACCCGGCGTGTCAGCGCCAGATGTTATCGAGCAATTAGAAATAAGCGCGCGTTACAGTGGCTATTTGGAACGCCAACATGAAGAAGTCGAGAAACACTCGCGCAATGAAAACACGCTAATTCCTGATACCTTGGATTACGCCGAGATCCGCGGATTGTCTAATGAAATACGGCAAAAGCTCATCGCACAGCGGCCGCATTCGATTGGCCAGGCATCGCGGATATCCGGTGTTACCCCGGCAGCGATTTCTATTTTGCTAATTTATCTGAAAAAGCGTCAGCTGTTGCTCGCGCGATCTGCCTAGTTTCCCGGCTGCCAGGCGCTCTGTAGTGACTGGGCCATTTGACGCTCTGCTACGCGAAAATGCGGCGGCACTCGGCATCGCCTTGTCTGAGACACAGGCCGGTGCGTTGCTCGGCTATGCCGAGCTCGTCGCGAAGTGGAATCGGACGATGAATTTAGTCAGTTCTGGTGCGCTCGATGTTTTAATTCGCAACCACTTAACCGATTGCTTATCGGCAATTCCTTATGTGGACGGCGCGCATATCGTTGACGTCGGTTCGGGCGCCGGCTTACTAGGGATAGTGATTGCCATCATGCGTCCTGAAAGCCAGGTCACGCTCGTTGAAAGCAATCAGAAAAAGGCGAGATTTCTGCGTCAAGTCGCCATCGAACTCCCCTTGGGGAACGTTTCAGTCGTGGCTTCGAGAATCGAAAATTGGCGGCCAGGCTCACTGCCGGATTGTATCGTGTGTCGCGCTTACAGCTCATTAGAAAAATTCCTGGCTGACACGCATCACCTACACCAGCCCGGTGGTTCATTAGTGGCCATGAAAGGGGCTGAAGAATCTATCGAAGGCGCTGGATTAGACGGTTTTGATGGCACGATTCGGTTCCAGCAACTGAGTGTGCCCGGTTGGGATCACCGTCATTTGGTTATATTCCAATGCAAGGGGTGATCAGTGAGCTGGCCACGATGCACAAACGCAATACGCATATTTTCGGGTCATGCAGCACTGCGATCACCGCGACAGAGAGGGGGTTATGCCATAATGCTGCGCGTCAAGCGGTTCCGCCAACCAGTGTCTTCCGGCCCAGAGAGATGCTAGCGCGCTGAGTAGAGAATTATGAATTACACGAACTCCGAGCAAAAAACTTATTCATGGCTAGAGTGATCGCGGTTGCGAATCAGAAAGGCGGGGTCGGCAAAACCACGACGAGCGTCAACTTG
>JAQCEL010000179.1 GCA_027618655.1 Pseudomonadota bacterium
TTCCGCGGTTCGCCGGGTGTCGGCGAACCGCGGAGCGTGCTCAGGTTTGCAGCAAGATTGGCGCGAGATCGGGAATTGATTTGACGACGTAATCTGGTGCTTCGCATTCATCGGGCAGCGCCATGTCGCGTGGATTTACCCACGCGATGTCGATGCCGGCGCCTTTGGCGCCAACAATGTCATCGCCCACGGAGTCGCCGACGTATAAGGCTTCCCCGGCATTAACGCCGAGTACTGACAAGGTGTCTAAAAAGATTTTTGGGTGGGGTTTGCGCCAACCGTGTTCATCCGAAATAACAATGGGATCGAAATAACGGGCAGCGCCATCTCTTTCGAGGATCCTGCGTGCGGTTACTCCGTGGTCGAAATTAGATAATAGTCCGATCTTATACTTGCCTCTAAGCTCGCTTAGCAGCTCGACATGAGCGGATGGGATTTCTACTGCCGCGGCGAGCAGTTCCATATGCTGAAGCGACAAGGCTTGCGCCACCTCACTAGTCGCCGTGGACTGTGCGTATCCAGCGATGTCCAGCGCGAGCAGAAATCGCTCATGCGACGTGATCTCAAGCATGTATTCGGCGCGCCGTGCTGCTAGTTGTTCATTTGCTTCGTCTAAGGAGTCGACAAAAGTCGCGAATGACACGTCCGTAACAATCTCTTCAATCGTTTCGCGCAGCACCCCCATCGTCGAGTGTGAGGTCTTGCCGCGCCATTCGAAAAGCGGTAAGCGATCGGGTTGCCAAATTGCCACGGTACTGAAAAGGTCGAAAATTACTGCACGATATTTTTTCACTTCTAGGCTCACGTAGAGTCGGCAACGGCGCGGGCGGCTAGGATATACTCCAGGCAGTGGCGATGTCACGGTCGGCTGCGTAAGACAACTATGGCAACTTGTTCACGATGGGCTAATGACAAAGGAGACCTGAAATGGAAGAACGCTTTTTTACGGACGAGCAATTACGTGAAATGGAGCGCCGCACCGTCGATCGGCTGACCGACGCAATTGACGCAGGCGAATCAGAACAGGCGAAGGAAATCGCCAAACGCATGTACAACGAATTTCTCTCGATGCACGACTTGTACCGAAATTGGATCACGGCGACCTTGAGTGAAGTTGCCGAACGCTATGGCGATGAAGCGTTAGAAGACGTGATGATGGAAGGCGTGCGTGCTTGGTGGAAGCCAATCATCGACAGCATGCCTAAAGAACCCGAGGCGATGCCAGCAAAAATAAAAATGTTCGTATCGGGTCTGCACGGTCACTTGCAGCCATTATCCATTACCGAAGACGACGAAAAAATCGAAGTCAAAATGCGTCCATGCGGTAGCGGGGGACGACTCATCAGTGAGGGGAAATACGAAGGACCGAATGCATTCCATACGATTAAGAATGCTCAACCATTAACTTACGGCCGTGAAAAATATCCTGTTTACTGTGCGCACGAATACGCGATGGAAAAAATCGACGCCACGGAGAACGGCAATCCGTTCGTCATAGTGGAGCCAGCAGCCAAACTCGGTAAAGACTACTGCTCACTGATCGTGTACAAAAATCCGGATGATATCCCGCTGAAATACTACGACCGCCTGGGAATGAAAAAGCCGAACGTGGGTTAGTAATATGTTGCTGATGATTAAATTCCGTCCATTGAATCCGGTGGTGTGCCGAGTGAGCAATTGAAAATATTACTCACGAACGACGACAGTCACGATTCACCGCTTTTTCATTTCACCATTGAAGCCTTGCGCTTGATCGGCGATGTCGAAGTCGTCGTTCCTGCGGAGGAGCAGAGCTGGAAAGGGAAGGCGATGACCCGTGTCGGGGCACTCTATACTGATCGCATTGACTTGCATGGCACACCGGCGTGGTCCGTTACAGGAACGCCAGCGGACTGCGTCAACTTAGCGATCCATAATTTGCTTGATGAACCACCTGATATCGTCGTTTCGGGCACGAATATTGGCAAAAATGTTGGCATCGGTTTCATCTTCGCATCGGGGACGGTCGGGGCGTGCTTAGAAGCTAATATCGCCGGATTACCGGCACTCGCACTATCGCAAGAGTTAACGCCAACGCATTTCCAGCAATGGATGGTGTCGCGAAGTTTCACGCCCGATCTCACGGCGGAACTGCGGGCCGGCTTGCTGCGCTTGATTCCGGATGTTTGGCAGAATTTGGGGATCCGCGCCGACGCACCAGCGACGACCTGGAATGTGAACTTTCCGTCGGTCGTCACGGATGCCGTTTCAATTATCAGAGCGCGAATTGGTCACACGTTCTACGAGCGATGTTTCACGCGAAAGGGCGATCAATATCACCACAATTTGACGGATATCCAGGTTGACGAAGCCGCCGATACGGACGATTGCGTCGTCCGCGCTGGCAACGTCAGCGCGACTGAAATCGATATCCGCGTACTAGGTCAGACCGTCGGATAGCTTAGTCGAATCGCGCTCGTTAACTTTCCTTACTTACGGCACGTCGTTGACGTCGCCAGGCGGGCCGGCATGACGCGGTGACGTCGAATGTGGGGTCTGTTTTGGCTGCCCGCCAACCGGGACAGTGCGGGCGAGAAAGTCAATGACCGCATCGCCAAAGACGTCGTTCCGATCGCCGGCAACCATGTGACCGGCGCCGGTAATATTCACGTATTCGCTATGCGGGCAGGATTTTATAAACTGAGCGGCGCCTTCTTCGCTCAAGACGTCCGACAAGCCGCCGCGAACTAATAGTACCGGGAGCTTCAACACCTTCGCGCACACATCGAGTCGCTCACTGCGTTTGTCTAAATCTCTTGGTCGCACCAGAAAACGCGGGTCCCAATGCCAACGATATTTACCGTTCGGATCGAGCCGCAAATTTTTCGCGAGCCCGGCGAGATCTTTCGGTGGCTTGCGGTGTGGTTGGTAGGCGCCAATGGCTGCCGCGACTTCCTCTAAGTTGTCGTAACCGTCTGGTTTGTTGCGCATGAAGTCACCAATTTTTTGTACGCCTTCGGGCTCTATTTTTGGTGCGATATCAACGAGAACCAACGCCGTCGCATCGACTCGATCTTCGCCAACTGCAACGAGACTCGTGCCGCCGCCCATCGATGCGCCGACTAGAACGGGCCGCGATTGACCGAGCACATCCAATAAGCAGCAAAGATCTTCAACCATCGAGTCTTGGCCATATACGCCGTCTTGCGCCCAGTCTGAATCGCCATGCCCGCGCGCGTCGAAGGCGATCGCGTGATAACCGACACCGCCCAACGCCTCACCTGCATTTTTCCAAGCGTGTCGTGTCTGTCCGCCACCGTGTTGCAGTAACACCAATGGACCCTGCGGATCGCCCCAAGAATCCGCGGCTATCGTAATGCCCGTCTTAAGCGGCCATCGATGCATTGGATCGGGAGTTCCTGGGATACGTTCGCCTGCGCTCATATTGGGTTTGTCCGTTCGTTGGGTGTGGCTGCTAAGGTTAACATCGAATCGCTTATTGCATCGACAGTAATCACGTCAATGAACTTGCGTCCGGTGACGATTCAATATGCAATATACGCAGGTGCGAGCGTCGCTAAGTCGTGCGCGCGGGCAATATTAAACATAGGGGAGTCGACGGTGACAAAACGAACAGCAAGTGGGATGGGAGTTGGGGTTTTTCAAGTATTGACGGACGTTGTCAGTGGCGACCCTGCGATAATTGCGAAGCGTGCAGAAGATTTGGGATTCGCCTCTTATTGGGTACCCGAGCACGCCGCAATCCCGCAAGGTTCCGCAGACATCTATCCGGGGAGACAAGATGGTCAGCCAGTCCCGGATTATTTATTCAAAATGCCAGATCCGTTTATCGCCCTGACTCGCGCTGCGTCGTTGACCAAGGAAATTGGTTTAGGCACAGGCATTGCGCTGGTGCCAGAGCGTCATCCAGTGCTCGCTGCAAAAGAAATCGCCTCAGTTGATCACTACAGCGGCGGCAGAGTGCTCTTCGGTATCGGTGCTGGATGGAATGAGCCGGAATGTACGGTAATGGGCGGAGACTTCGCGCATCGTTGGGGACAAACGAAGGAACACATTATGGCGATGAAAGCGCTGTGGACCGGCGAATACGTGGAGTATCACGGTACCCATGTGGATTTTCCGCCAGTGATCTGCTTGCCACGGCCAACGCGTCGTCCGCACCCACCGGTTTATCTCGGTAGTATTGGTACACCTAGGGTTTTTAAACGGGTTGCCGAATGGGGCGATGGCTGGCTTCCGTTTTGCGTCGATCCGCAAGAAATTGCTGACGGCAAAGCGCAAATTAGTAAATTCGCAATTGAGGCAGGCCGCGACCCGGCGTCGATCGACATTACCTTGTTCGCACCTGACGGATTTTTTCGTAACGCCTCTGAATTAACCGAAGTAGCGCGCGCGGGTGCCGACAATGTGGTGTTGTGGTTGAAAGGCAGCGATGAGCAAGCGCTGCTCGCGGAGCTAGACGAAATGGCAGCCGCGTTATTCAAATAGCTGGAAATTAAATCACAGAAGAAAAGGAGTTGTGCGTGGCTAACAAAAAACGCCTGCCAAGAGGATTCGCGAAACTAGAGTGTCTGGTCGACGAATGGGTGTTGCCGAATTCGCAAGCGAGATCTGAAAAACGGTTTTCAACTAGTCCCGAAGAATTGCGAACGTTCTATAACACCATGCTTGAACACGCCGAAAAAGCCCTCGCAAGCCTACAAAAATGTCAACTGGGTGAGCTGTCGAGCGAGCAAGAAACGCTGTTAAAGTTGATGCTGAGCTTGGCGGAAGTGGGGCCAGCCGTCGAGTGGTATGGTGAAGTCCAAGCGACGGATAGCTTCGACTCACGGCGCTTTCCGTTAAGCGTGCAAATGTCCGACAGCGCTGCGCAGGTACGAGCGTCATGAGCGCGGCGGTCGCGGACGCAAATCTGACCCTAAGGTATCCCGACATGGGTACTGGACCCGTACCAACCGATATTTATTGGCGCCCGGAATTTTATACGCGCGAAATCGATGCGATTTACCGCAGATCGTGGCTGTGTATCGGCAGGGTTGAGCAAGTTGCTAAGGTCGGAGATTTTTTTATCAAAAAAATCCCCACTTTCAATCTGGGTATTTTAGTTGCGCGCGGTAAAGATCAACGAGTTCGCGCGTTTCACAACGTGTGCCAACATCGAGGCAATCATATTGAATTAAAGTCCTCGGGCAACTGTACTCGGTTTACCTGCCCGTTCCACGGATGGACGTACGATCTCACGGGTAAGCTTGCTGGTGTCCCTGATAGCGATGCGTTCTACGATTTAGATCGCGCCGCCTTGGCCTTGCCGCCCGTGACATTGGACCTATGGGAAGGGTTTATTTTTGTAAATCTTGCGGATGCCCCGAGCCAGTCGCTCGTTGATTTTCTCGGTGAGCAGGGTAGCGATCTTGTTGGTTATCCGTTTGACAAAGGCACGGCGGTGTTCGAGTACGAAGGTAAGATCAAGACAAACTGGAAGTGCATGGTCGATTCTTTCGTCGAAACTTATCACGTGCCAGTTCTGCATCGTCACTCGGTCACTGATACTTTGGCCGGTCCAGATAACCCATTTGGACGCTTGATAGACGTTCGTATCAAGGGGCCTCACCGCACGGCCTCGGTTGTTGGCAATCTGAATTACCAGCCGAATCCTGTTCAAGGCCTTGCGTTTAAGCATGCGCCGGGGCCTTCCATTACGAGCGGTGCGACGGATGAGGCGACGATTTTGCCGAAAGGTTTGAATCAAACGCGGGCGCCGAATTGGTCAATTGATGTCGCGGTGTTTTTTCCTAATTGGCTCATCGTGATGGGCTCTGGTATGTATTTTACGCACCAAATGTGGCCGCTCAGTTCGAACGAAGTGATCTGGCAAATGCGCGGTTTTCTACGACCAGCAACGAACGCCGCGCAAAGATTTGGGCAGGAAAATGCGATGGTCGAATTGCGCGATGCGGTTTTAGAAGACGCCAATACGCTCGAGCGAATTCAGGCTTCGCTTGATCAGGGCTTGTTACGCGAATTTGTATTTCACGATCACGAACTCGCCTTACGCCATCAATATCACGTGGTGAGTGATTGGGTCCGTGAGTACGAGCAATCGGCGGCTCGATAGCCCTCGTCATGGGGGGCTACTAAGATTGCGTTGCGTGGTGCGATCCGGATAAGCTGAGGCTGTTTAAGCCGTCGTTGACGAAGCGCCCGGCGCAAATTTCGGTAGCACCTCGCGAACAAGCTCGTAGAGGTACGCAAGCGAACTATTTATTTGAAAATAATCTACGCAATTGGGGGAACAGTCATGGCGAAGGCAAAAGCGCGACACATCTTGGTCGACAGTAACGAAAAATGTGAAGAACTTAAGAATGAAATTATCGGTGGAAGCGATTTTGCTGAAGTCGCCCGTAAGCATTCAAGCTGTCCGTCGTCACGTCAAGGTGGCGATCTGGGCGAATTCGGTCCCGGGCAGATGGTCAAAGAATTCGATGAAGTTGTATTTAGCGGGGCGTTAAATACCGTCCACGGGCCCGTGAAAACGCAATTCGGCTACCACCTGCTCGAGATCACTGAACGGTCGGATTAAACGTTCCGTTTGGCAGGCGGCCCAAGGCATCTGGCCGTCTAGCATTCGGATTGGCGAATCAAGCATTCGGTTTTTTTAAAACATAAGTTGCGATGTGGTGGAGCTTCAAACTCACTTCGACGATTTTCGCACGGTAGTCGCCGCACAGATTAAAGAGCTCGTTGCGCTGGGGCCGAAAGCCGGCACAACCGAATGGTATTTGCTGAAGTATTTTCGCCGCATCCACAAGAAAGTAACCGTCTCCACGTCAGCACGAGAAGTTGAAAATTCAATCCGCGCTTTGATTCGGTTCTACCTCGACGCGATCGATGAAGGATCGGAACTCGAATTGCGTTGCAAGACCATACTTCAGTCGCATAATCGCGCATTGCGATTCGATCGGAGAAGTTAGCCTCAGTGGCGGGTGTGGAGAACGCGCATCGCAACAATCCGGTCTACGTGAAGAACGATCGGCACAATGGTGTAAGGGCATGACACATTCATCGAAAGTCATCCTGGCGACGAGATCGTCGCGACTCCGATGGCTAATTCTCGCCGTTATTGTTGTGTCGGCATTTAGCCTGGATTATTTTTTGCAGCGAGACATCAGTAGCAAAGTTCGCGCGGCGTGGCACGATGCCTGTGTGCAGTCGCTATCCAATCGACTCTGTGAGTATCGAGTAAATTCACACCACGCTGAATGTTTTAAGCTTGCATACACCTCGATGATTTTCACCTTGGGGCGTTCACGATGGGAATCATTTGAACTCATCAATTACGAAGCGTGTATGAATAGCGACGAGACGCCAGTACTCGAACCCGAGCCCGGCGGATTCCTTGAAACAATTTAGTTTGCCGGCCGTGACGCAAGCGTTCACGGCCAGAATTAGTCCGCTCGTCAAAGGCCCGTAGTTTTGCTATCCATTTGAGGGAAAGTACATGAAAGCTGTGTTCATAGGAGTTGGCGTGCTGGCGATTACGATCGTCGTCGGGTTTATCTATCTCGGAATCCAATCGCGATCAGGGAGCGCCCCTGGGATGGCTGGGATGCAATTGCGGGCGTGTTCCGACAAACCTAATTGCGTGTCTAGTGACGCACTGGTTGAAAGCGCGGCGCATATCGCTCCGTTTACTTTCGAGAGCACACAAGCAGATGCGACGTGGGTAAAGCTGATCGATTCGGTTCGTGCCGAAGGTGGCGACGTGACGGTGAACGCTCCACCATACTTGGCCGCGACATTTCGTTCGAAATTGTTTGGTTTCGCTGATGATCTTGAATGTCTAATCGATCAAGATAAAGGCGTGGTGCATATTCGTGCTGGGGCTAGGGTTGGTCATAGCGACTTAAACGTGAATCGCAATAGAGTCGAGCGGTTGCGCGAAAGATTGTCTCGTTGACGGTTTTATTCTCACTAGCAGCGCAGTAGATTGTTCCTAAGTCCGACAGGCTGCTAGCGTCCGCTGCAAGGATAGGCCTCGAAGAACGCAATTGATGCGAGCAATGCCGCGCTCTTGTCCAGCAACGCCGCATTATATTCGAGGTAGTCTTTAACCACGATTGCCATTTGTCGGTTTGAGACACCTTCGGCAGGCCAACACCACTGAGGTTTAAATGTGTTGAGATCAACAAACGCCTCGTGAGTATCTGAAAGACCACTGATGTAGCCGAGACAGTCAGTCGCCCGCGAGAAGTTCGATGAGGCCGCACTTTCGCACAAGCGCAGTAGTTCAGCGCCGCTGATAAATGCTTTCGGGGTGGCGGCAGACGGCGTTGCCATCTGCCACAGCAGCGCAATTATGAATGTTTTCATCATCGATATAGTCAACCTACATTAAAAAGCGTGCACACCGACATGCTTGATATGCCAATTCGCCTGCCAGTGAGTGCCGCATTGGGTTTCGCCAAATCGTAACATGTGCGCTTGTGTGTACTAAACTTGTCGTAGTGGATAATTCCTAACACGAGGTGGCGCCATGCGGTTAGTACATCAGCTACTCGAAGACAAAGGGCGAAATGTTTGGCATGTTGAATATGAGGCATCAGTGTTCGATGCTATTTCCCTGATGGCCGAAAAAGAAGTTGGTGCATTAATGGTGCTTAAAGAGGGTAAGCCGGTCGGCTTGGTTTCTGAGCGCGATTACGCACGTAAGATCATCTTGTCTGGGCGATCGTCGCGAGATACGCCAGTACACAAGATCATGAGCAATAAAGTGATTTGCGCGACGCCGAAGCAAACGATCGAAGAATGTATGGCGATTATGACGCACAAGCGCGTTCGTCACTTACCAGTCATCGACCGTAAAGAACTTGTCGGAATGATTTCGATCGGCGACCTGGTCAAAGCAATTATTCACG
>JAQCEL010000180.1 GCA_027618655.1 Pseudomonadota bacterium
GCTGTTTTTTGAGCTGATTGGACAACTGTTTCAAGGTACCAACAATGCGACGGCTAGCTGACTGTGCGTCGGCCTTGTTGTAATGATATTTCTCGCCCATGAGCTTCAGGCCTTGTGGCGCTTGACCGGATTCAAGGATCGGACCGAACATCATTAACCGTCGGTTCCAGCCAAGTCCGTATTCGCCATTTATCTCATGTGCCATGCCGAAAAAATCAACGCGGTCTTGTGGGTCCTCTGGCACGAGTGGTTTATTCGGTGCCAAGCGTTCCAAGAGGAATAAGATATCGTTCCAACGATCGATGGGCTTCTCGTCATTCCATGCGACCACCGGAGCGCTGTTCACACCTGACCACTTGACTACCTCTGTATTGGCATCGCCCGGGATCAAATGACCAGCGGAATATTCCAGGCCTTTGAACTCCATCATGGCTTTTGCAGCTTGCCCCCACGGGCTCGGCGCGCCGGCGACTAAAACGATACGCAAACCTGAACGTTTTTTTAATTCTCCGATATCAAGTATTTCCATTACATGGTTCCCGTACTATTTGAGGAATTCTGATCGATTCGGAAGGTATCCTACGATGTTGTATCAGCAAGGTCGAGCTGAGCTAAACGTTTCTACTGACGAGCCAAATGATGAACTCTCTCAATACTTACGCGCCTGGTGAACCTGCAAGAGTCGCGGCATTCTTCAAACATCTAGATCATGCCGCTCAGCGTGTCACGGTGCGGACCATGGAACTCCGGGGCAACCAACCGCCGTGGCAAGCGAGCGGCCTGCATGTCCGACAAGGCCAGGCTTACAGCCTCTTTGCTGAAGGCCTCATTCACTGGTCCGAGCGCTACCCACATGTGCACGGCGGGCCGCGATTCCATTTGTGGGCGCGGGTTCGCAGTCTGCTGCCAACCCAGGGCCGCGCCGTCAATCTGAGTGCAGATAGTGGCACTTTCGTCGCCGACGTCGACGGTGAATTAGAACTCGGTATCTACATGGGCATGTGGGCAGATGAGTGTGGTCATCTGAAATCTGGAGCGCATTTATACGATGCACTGCGCGGCACTATGTCGGTTGCAATCGTGGTGTACGACGGCGATGCGGGAACGTTATTGCAGTGGGTTTCAAGCGATGACGCGGCCCCGCCCGTGGTGGCGGCTGAAACGCAACGTTATCTGCGCGGCGATTCGCCCCCGAGTGGATGGCACTATCTACATGAAACAGGTTATGCGTCGTTTTATCAAAAGCAAACGACGGTTGAAGGCGAAATAATCCGCGCTATTGCACATGACGACCAAGGTATTCTGCGCCGCGCTGTCGACTTCCCATTAATCGACGCCACAAAAATCCACTGGCGCTGGCGGCTTGATGAACATCCGAGTCGCGATCGTGAAGATCAAGCGGTTTCGCACGATTACGTGTCCGTTGCGCTAGAGTTCGATGACGGTCGCGACTTAAGTTGGATTTGGAGTAGCTACTTGGACCCGGGATCGTTTTTTCAATGCCCAGTAAAGATTTGGCAAGAACGCGAAACGCATTTTGTTGTGCGCTCCAAAGACGACAAACTCGCCACTTGGTACACGGAGACGCGCAGCGTGTTCGCTGATGTCTCTAAATCGATGGGTTTACCACCGGCTCGCGTCACAGCGGTATGGCTCATCGTTCTTAGCTCGTTTAATCACCGCACGGCACGCGCAAGCTTTGCCGACATCATATTAACTAGCGGTGACCATCAGCTCACCGTCTTATAAATCTCGAGTAATGTTCAACAGAGCGATCAGGATCGAGCGAGATATCGCTCGATCACTCTTTACCTAACGATTACCGGAATGGCGATTACCGGAACGCAGGAATCACGTCCGTCGCCATGAGTTCCAAATGCTCGTCACTCCAGGACGGATCTAGGCCAGGCGGAACCGCCCACGAATAGAATCGCGAGGTCCCCGTTGCTGCGACATAGTCCTTGATCATCTCCTTCGCTTGGTCCGGTTCGACGATGAAGCAACCGTGTTCCTCGAGTGATTTTTGCGTTGGTTCCACTTCGGTGATGAACGTCATTCCGGCTTCGCGAAACCACTTGCCGTACCAGTTTTGTTGATACGCGAAATGTTGCGCTGCCTCTGCCCAACGCTTCTTCGGATCTTTCGACACGATTAACCACATGTGGCCACCAGCGATTTCGTGGTCTTTAGGGTCTTTGCCGTTCTTCTCAAGCTCTGCCCAATACTTCTTCGAAAAATCATTGATCGGCCCGGTCGCAATGTAGCCATACCCGACTCGCGCCGCACGCCTTACTGCGACGTTACTAAACCCGGCAATCCATATATTCGGTGGCTGTTGCACAGGTCGCGGATACAACTGGATATCTGTGTATTGATAATGCTTGCCGTCAAACGAAAATTTTTCGCCGGCGAATAATCGCTGAATAATTTCAATACCTTCTTCCATACGCTGGGCGCGCTCCTTCGGGTCGATACGAAAGCCATCAAATTCTTCCTTTCGATAACCAACACCCAGCCCAAGTTCGAGCCGTCCGCCGGAAATAACATCTAAAGTCACCGCGTCTTCAGCAACGCGAACCGGATCGTGCAGCGGTAGCAACAACACACTCGTGCCAATGCGGATCGTCTTTGTGCGCGCAGCTATCGCACAACCGATCGGCAACATCGATGGCGAATAACTATCTTCGAAAAAATGATGCTCTGACAGCCACACATCTCCGAACCCCATTTCCTCAGCGCGGGCAATCTGCGCGATACACTTTTCGTACAACTCAGTATCACTTTGCCGCCATTGTTGTGGATTGCGAAAGTCGTACCACAAGCCGAAGCTCAATTGACGTTCACTCATTAACTCATCTCCTCGAAATTTGAATTTACTATTTGTTCGAAAATAGACATTGCGATTTACGTTTTACCGAGCAACTTAAGATATTCGCCTAGATCTCCTTGATCGATAAACTGACAGAATTTGTCTTCGTTGGGATCCATCTGCCAGTCGTATTCCGTCATTCGCGCGACACCGTGCGCGCGATCGACGCCGTAATGTCTAGCTATAAAAGCAAGCGACATGTCCGTACCGGCCGAGACCCCAGATGAAGTGAAGACGTTGCCATCTTCTACCCAACGAGCATTTTTTTGCCAATTGACCTGCGGTGATTCCGCAGTGATCGCACTAAAAAACAATTTATTTGTTGTTGCCTTGCGGCCATCCAACAAGCCAGCGCTAGCGAGCACACCGGAGCCGCTGCAAACCGACATCGTCCCCTCGGCAGCTTTTGCTTTAACCGTTAAGAACTCCAACATCGCGGAATTTTTCGCCTGCTCGAACGTACCATAGCCGCCTGGTATGAGTACAAAATCAAGCGCTGGCGCTGTCTCGAAACAATATTCTGCCAACGTGCTGGGACCTTGTGCGGAGCGAACTGGGCCCGCGCGCTCTGCAATCGTGACTATTTTTAATTCCGGACCGATGTTCCCAAACATCTCCAAAGGCCCATATAAATCGAGCAATTCGAAATCGTCGAACAAAATCGCTCCGAGCGTTTTCTGCTTGGACATTTTAGACCTCCCAATAATGGTGTTCAGTGAACCGTCGATCTTCCGAACAATTGCCTTGCGCTCTGTCCCAACTGCGGATTGGTAATGCGGGACCCAAGTCAGATCAGCTAAACAGCCTTTCGTTAACATCAGTAGATCATTCGGCGCAATTTCCAAATCTAGTCCGCGCTTGCCGCCACTGACAAAAACCGAGCTGTAAGTCGTTGCGCTCGTATCAACAAACGCCGGCATTGCGCGCTTCTGGCCGAAGGGGCTGACCCCACCCATTACGTAGCCAGTTGCACGCTCCACTGATTTTGCCAGTGCCATCGTCGCCCGTTTGGCGCCAGCTGCTTTCGCCAAGCGCTTCAATTTCAGCTGACTTGCTACGGGTATTATGCCCATGCACAGACCACTGCCGTCGAGCTCCACGACCAAGGTTTGAGTTTTTCTGCGGCCTCAAGTCCATACGAGCGAGATTTTGGATCGTGCTCATATGACCTAATATTGAATTCAATGCCGCACGCCCGCAGGGCATCTATTGCCGGGGTCAAGTTAGTGCCCGGTTCGCAACGAATTCAAATTGTCGTAACGCATTCGATAACTCGTAGGCAAGCCAGCGCCGAAATCAATTGCCCTTTTGAGCAACGTATACCGATGAACAGCGCTCACAGCACGAGGACAGAAAGGATGCGACCCCGGATCCTAAGCAGCTTGTCAATCGGCCACGTATCATTGCGTACGCCGAGTACAAGGTTGCAGCCTCCGTCAATTTGTTCGAACAGATTCTGACCAGCGCTAGGCAACAATTTCTACGCCGCGCCAAAACGCCACGTGATCCTTGATATTTTCTGCTGCGCTTTTCGGATCGGCGTAATACCAAGCAGCATCCGGGTTCTTCTCACCGTCGACGATTATCGTGTGGTAATTAGCTATTCCTTTCCAACCACACACTGTTGTTTTGGCACTCGCTCTGAGATAGCTCTGCGTAACAGAGGCGGCCGGAAAATAGTGATTTCCTTCTACGACCACTGTGTTATCACATTCCGCTATTACCGCGCCATTCCAAATCGCTTTCATCCGCATCTCTCCCGATTATTGAAATCACCCGAGGCCTTTTAGTCGCGCGCGCCTAGTCGCGCGCGTCGCACCCGAACGTTTTACGCCGCCTTTGCACCGAGTGCCCGATTAACAATCGGCATCACTTCGTCTGCCATCAAGCGCATGGAGTTCTTCATCCGCGCCTTGTCGACCCAATCATGGGCCGCATAAAGCAATGTGCCGAAATGCCCGATCTCTTCGCGCATTTCCAATAGTTTGCGCGCAACGGTTGCCGGGCTACCATGAATGACGCAAGCATCGCGCACTTGTTCGTGCGTGAGCTTATTTGGATCGTCACCAAGGTTGGCGACGAATGGCGCCTTGTGATTACCGCGATCGAAAATCGTGAACAGATATTCGTAGTAGTAATCCATCGTGCCGCCAGGTTGTTTAGCAAATTTCTCGGCTGCCGCGTCGGATTCACCAACGAAGATGCTGCGCGCAACATGCCATTGTTCTGGATCGGGTGTGAGGCCTGTTTCCGCCGCGCCAGCGCAGTACGCAGGCCAGTGCGTTTTTAGGGACCATTGCGCGATGAAGTTCGCCGATACCGGCATGTACCCACGTCGACCAGCGAATCCCAACGAACTCGAACTCGGGCTCATCGCCGAAATCGCGACTGGTGGATGGGGCTGTTGGAGCGGTTTAGGAACATAACCGAGCTTAATATCGTGATGGGTCCACTCGTCCATCGAGATATCCCAATGTTTTCCGTGGATGTTGTAGGGCGGATCCTGGGACCATAATGCGAGCATGGTATCGAGCGCTTCTTCCATCATCTCCATGCGGTTCTTGTCCATTACACCGAACAAAGCGAAATCCGAAACCAAGCCGCCAGGACCAACCCCCATGATGAAGCGGCCGTTGCTTAAATGGTCAAACATGGCTGCTTGGCCCGCGGTAACTGCCGGATGATATTGCGGTAGGCACATGACACCGGTCGCGAGCTTGATCTGCTTCGTACGATTAATAAGATTTGCGTGGAACATTAACGGCGAGGTGATCTGTTCAACAGCAGATGAGTAATGTTCGCCTACCCATGCTTCCGTATAACCTAACTGGTCGGCGTATATGACTGCCTCCATGTCTTCTTGTAAAGTCTCGTGGTATTCCCGGTCCACGTGATGCAGCGGCATCATGAAGTAGCCAAGTTTCATTATTTTCTCCGTAGGTTGTCTCGAACCGTAGCAGGCTACGGAGAGCGTCTGTGCATGTCAACATTTCGCGCGTATCTGCGACACTCCGGGAGCCGTTCAGCTAGCGGAAATTAGTGGCTCCGATGCGGCGCTAGTCGCGCCCCGCTTCCATAATTTTCAAACCCAGCAGCGTTGGGTTTGAAAAGCAAAGTTCATGGCTGCCAGGCATTTGGACCAAGCGGAATACACCCAATTTCTCCGACAGCCGCGGGTGCCATCTGAGACTCCTCGGTAACGCCGTATCTTCAGTGCCGTTCAAATAAGACTTTGGGACGGTCATGCTATTGGGATTGGTTCTTAAGCTGATCTTGTCGACAAACGTCTTGTATGGGTGGGGATTCAATTTATCGAACGCGCTTTGCGCTAGCTCGAGCGATGCGTCGTTTATGAACGCTTCCCGCCATATTGGAAAAGGCAACATAACAGAGCCGTCAGGCTTCTGTAATTCATCGAACAGTTCTACGTAGTGCGGTGGAACCATGTCGTTCAGCGCCTCGCCGTCGTTCGGGACAAACGCATTCCAATATACTAAGCGTCGCACCTTGGCTGGTATGCGATCTGCAACCGCAGTAATAATCATGCCGCCATAACTGTGTCCGACTAACACAAAGTCTGCGAGATTGCGTGTCTCGATAAAATCCATCACGGACCCGATCGCTTCCTCTAGTCCTGTATCTTTACGGTCACCGGGCGCGTTCCCAGCAAGCGTCGGTAAATGCACATCATGGCCCGAATCGCGGATCACTCGGGCGGTATCTTCCATCAATTCGCCGGTATGCCAGCCGCCGTGGATAATTACAAACGTTGTCATATTCAAATCCCTCGTGTGCCCGTTTAATGAATATTGTTGTTCAGCGGTTGCGTTCTGATCGTCGTTCGCGTGGCTAGATTCTGCGACATGCGGCCGTCCGCATTATGACACTCGGCGCAGATCCGAAAAGGGCCGGAAGCTTCTCCGAGTTGAGCTTTTTCTATGTGACAGTCGCGGCAAAAATCATGGAACATGGGTTCGATAGACAACGCGATGTCAGGCTCATTTTTGTGACACGAATAACACGAATCGTAACCCGTATCATCAATGTAGTTATGGTGGCAAAGCGTGCATTTTTCACTCGCGTGATCGAGGTGTTCAAACGCAACCGGCAACAGCGGCCGAGCGCGGATCATCGCGTCTCTCATACCGTAGACGACGCCGGCGAGTCCAAGAATTAAAACAATTACGCTCACTCGCATAGCTTGGCAACGCAAGGATAGGCCTGCATTTCCGCTCGTGATTCTGGTTTCGGCACCGCGAATATCAGAACACACGACAAGAGAAAAACGACAACTAGGATCACGATACGCAGGCTAGATTTGCGATCCGCCGGCATTAGCAGCGGCCAAAGCGCGTTCGTATTCGCAACGCGACACTCGGCCGCGCGTGCAATTTCGTGCCACTGCCAAGCGCCTAGTGTGATTAGACTAGGCCCCGCGGTTAACACGACAAGTACGAATTTCTTAATAGGAGAATTGAAGAAATAGCCCGCATCAAGGATATGCCAGGTCATTAGAACCACGGTGCTAATTGAAAAGCCAACGTGCCAGTTACGCCAGTTGCGATATCGCGTGCCTAGTTCGATTCGATAGATCGAACTAAAGACGACAACGAGAACTAAAACTGCTGCGGCTAAGCCAGCAATCATAGACGTTGGCGCCGACAATTTTAGATATTCAAGCAATGTCCAATCGACCCAGAGCAAGCCGAAGATATGCGCCATTAATAGGAGCACTGCCACATACGAGAGATCGCGATGCAAAAACAGCACGCTTCTTAAGGGCCGTGCAGTGCCGCCGTAGTGGACCCAAACTCGTGGAGCAACCAGACCTGCGGATAAAATTAGGCCGCCAGCAAGTGCGCCGACGGCCATCAAGAGATCCCACCACCAGCCGTTCTGGGGTGCGACGGGATAGACGAATAACAAAACCAGCGGGATCGAAATACTTGCCAGTAGACTCATAAACCAGCGGGCCGGGATCCGATAGGTGACGACTGGCTCCAGCAACGCCCCGCTAGCCTAGAAATAGTCCTAGTATCGGTTGGCGAATCGTGCACATGAGCGATGACACGGCTGACGTAATTAGTTCAGATCCTTCGCGTAACGACGCAATTTTTCGAGCGGCACGATGGCTAGCGCCGCTTGGTGGGTTCGCGTGAGATGGACTCGAGGAGCAGCATCGGCCTCATATGCTTCCAACCACCGGGCCGCGCATAGACACCATTGGTCACCGGGTTTTAGTCCAGGAAAACCGAATTGAGGTTGCGGCGACGAGAGATCGTTGCCACTTTCACGCGAGAACTCTAAAAACTCGCGCGTTAGCTCAACGCAGACCGTGTGCGAGCCGAAATCTTGCTTAGCCGTATTACAACAACCGTCGCGAAAGAACCCGGTAACCGGGTTAGTGCTGCACGGTTGTAGCGGTTCACCGTAAACATTCAAAGATTCATCCATCGTTGTGCTATTCATAGTCGTCACATTTCTCGGTTCTAGCGCTGTCTGTGTTGTTGCAAACGGACAATGGCGCCGGGTTAGCTTGTTTTTCAGCTGGCGAATTATCACACGGATGCAAAACTTAATTCGATTCTGCTAGTCTCAGGCACTATGGCACTACCGACGACATTCCTGCTTTGTATGCTGCTTTGCAGCATCGTCTCGCCCGTATTGGCTGGGACCATCCATAGCTGGGTAGATGGCGATGGCGTTACCCACTTTTCCGACTCGCCTCCGGCGGTGGCCGTGGAAGGGGCAACGACCTTAGTCTTGAACGACGTACCACCGAGCGTGGATGAGGCTAGCTCGGACTATTATTCGATTGTTAATCAATGGCAGCGCATGAGTGCCGAGCGCGACAAAAAAACGGCAACGAGCTTGGCTCGGGCGCGGATCCGTGCAGACCACGCCGCCGCACTCAGTTACGACGACGAACCCTACCAGGGGATCTCAGAACCCCGGTACTTTCCCGCTTACGGTTTCCCTTACAGACACGTTGGTCGCCGCAACATTGGATACCATCCGGAACGTGACAC
>JAQCEL010000181.1 GCA_027618655.1 Pseudomonadota bacterium
CAAAAAATGTGCGATTTTGAGGAGCGTAGTGGTTCTAGGTAACGAGAAATCGCACGTTTTTGGGCCGTTATCCCAGCAGCGCAGTAGATTGTTCCTAAGTCCGACAGGCTGCTAGTTACGGTTTGCAAGGCGAATAGCTTGAGGGCTTGTACCCATCGTCTATCTATCGGCGCTCGATTCTCCACGTTCAGGACGCGGGAACTCACCGTTCATGATCGGATCGCGTCGAAATACTTGCGCAAGATTTCCGGTCACGGCACCATGTCGCCGCATTGAAGCGTTAAACGAGATATTGAAGCTATGACTGCCAACCGAGTAAAGATTGAGACGACGATGGGGTCCATTACATTAGAACTAGACTCCGCAAAAGCCCCGAATACGGTCGCTAATTTTCTTCAATACGTTGAAGACGATTTTTATACGGGAACAATTTTTCATCGCGTAATTGATGGATTTATGGTCCAAGGCGGTGGGCTCGATGCGAAAATGAACAACAAACCAACTCAGGCGCCGATCAAAAACGAGGCTGACAATGGACTCAGCAATCTCGACGCGACGGTGGCCATGGCGCGTACGAATGATCCGCATTCGGCGACCGCACAATTTTTTATCAACGTGAAAGACAATCTTTTTCTCAATCACACGAGCCCGACTCCGGATGGTTGGGGTTATTGTGTGTTTGGTCGAGTTGTCGATGGCTACGACACCGTTAGCGCGATGAAAACCGTCGAAACAGGCACGAGCGGCGGAATGCGGGACGTTCCGACACAAGCCATCGAAATTGTCGGGGTCACGTTGTTACACGAGTAGTGGATTCGACTGTTGATTAGCGTCTTCGCCTCTGACTTGCACCTGAGTGGGACGACTCCAGAGAAAATAAATCTATTTGAGGCATTCGTCGGCCACGCAGCGAAGCGCGTCGACGCGCTCTTTATTCTGGGCGACTTATTCGAGGTTTGGCTCGGAGATGACGACGACAACAGCGCGAACGCACTGATTATCTCGGCATTGAAAGGCTTCTCCGATGTCGGTGGGAAGCTTTTCGTGATGCATGGGAATAGAGATTTTCTACTTGGAGAAGATTTTGCCGAGGCCACCGGCGCGACGCTGCTGCCCGACTGGCATGTCGTGCAGCTAGCCGATCAACGGACGTTACTCACGCACGGTGATCTTCTCTGCACCAAGGATGTCCAGTATCAGGCGTTCCGAAAACACGTTCGCAATCCAGAAACGCAATCTGCGTTCCTCGCCTTACCGCTCGCTGCAAGACGTGACGTTGCCGCAAACATGCGCAGTGGCACCCAAGCATCAATGCTTGAGAAAGATGAATTTATAATGGACGTCGAGCAGTCGACAGTCGATCACATCATGCAGGAACATAACGTCGCAAGAATGATTCACGGCCACACGCATCGCCCGGCCACGCATAATATCGAAACGAATGGGGAAACTCGCGAAAGGATTGTGCTTGGTGATTGGTATGAAGACGAGTGCAGCGTGATCGTGAGCAATGATCACGGATTGAAAAGAATGTCGGCAAGCTGCTTCCTAAGGAGTTAAGGTCGGCGGAATCGCGGAAGCTCGATATCAAACAATTCCGGCTGCTGCACACAAAGCAAGCACAGCGAGCCACACAACGAACGCCCGCTTGACCAACGCGAACATCGAATTTATCAATATGACGTGTTCGTCATCGTTGGATCCGCTGGCGCGATTGTCGCCCAGCGCAGCGACTGCCGCATCGCCGATCAACGTCGTTCCTTCGGCCAATCCATAAGTGCGTTCGCTCAATAACTTCAGAACCGGACCTAATGTTCCGGCTAGCCCTAATGCCACTGCCAAAAGTCGAAGCGGTAACCACAGTAAAATCTGATGTAATCTGTCTGCCACTTCACGTTGCGAGTCTCCAGGACTCAAATTCCGCGCTAGGGCACTCGCCATTCGAAAGCAGAGAGCTCCTAGTGGCCCCAAAACAATGAACCAAAATGCCGGCGCGAATACTCTTTCGTTCGCGGCAATTGCGACTGCCCGTAAGAACGGCACGTCTGGATCGGAAGGCGGCGCGATAATGGCGTTCAAAAAATTATTTCCGTTTGAAGAGCTGTACTTATCAGTTGGATCACGGTAAGCCTGGATGTATTGCTCGACATCATAGCCAGTATCCTCTGGTCCGAAACAGAACATCAATACGGTCACGCCCCCCAATAGCGTGAGTAAATGTGAATCGATCCACCAGGACGCAAATAGGTAGGCTAAGACCGCAACCGGCAGAGCGATGCTGATCAGCACGGCCGTTGCACCAATGAATCTTTCCAATCCAAGTTTCGACTCGAGCCATCGATGCCAATCGACAATCCAATTCGATTTGCGAAGCGGAGCAAAACTCATGTAAGTGAGCTCAATCACGCAGCAGATCAAGACGATTAGAAAGCTCATGCTAAGGGCTCCGTGATACGCGATTGATTCAATCCCATAACATCGTCTCGCATTCTCGGCCATTCGAAGAATGGACCGGGATCTGTTTTCCGCTTAGGGGCTATATCGCTATGACCAACAATACGCTGCTCGGTCACGGCCGGGTAGCAGAACATGAGTTCGCTTACGATGTTCGCAAGCGTCACGTACTGGCGAGTTGTGAAATTTTGCTCGTCGCAGCCTTCGAGTTCTATACCGATGGAGAAATCGTTGCACGCGCCTCGCCCACCGAATTCCGACTCGCCGCAGTGCCACGCGCGATTGTTGGTCGACACAAATTGCAGCGCATTGCCGCCTCGGTCAATTAACAAATGCGCGGAAACTTTTAGGTCGATGATTGATCGCAAGAAACTGTGCGCTTCGGGTTCCAGTTTGTTCTGGAAAAACCGCTCGATGTAATGCCCACCAAACTGGCCGGGTGGAAGGCTGATGGCATGGATGACGATGAGCTCGATTGGGCAATTCGCCGGGCGCGCGTCGAAATTCGGAGAAACCCACGTCTCAACGCCGCGGAACCAACCCGATGGCAAATCAAGCGCGATGTTCGCTGCCAATCCGACATTTCCTTAACTAGGCAGGCCGCGCCAAGACCAGGGAAAATGGATGGGCTGAGGCCTCGTAATGGGACACCACTTCAAATCCGGCACTGAGGAGCATTTGTTCCAGCGTTTCTCGCGTGAATTTTCGGCTGATTTCAGTTCTCATGGCCTCGCCTTCTTTAAATTCCAGCGAACGTTGTAACTTTTCGAACCACACTTCCTGGTCGTGCATGCACACCAGATGCATTTCGATTTGATTTTTACGCGGGTCGTAAAAAGCATAATGTTCGAAATTCGACCGGTCGAAAGTAGCGCCTAGCTCTCGGTTTAGAACATCCAGCAAGTTCAAGTTGAACTTAGCTGTAACCCCGGCCACGTCGTTATACGCAGCATGTAATACGTCCGGTTGTTTTACGCGATCCGCACCGATTAATAGCTGGTCGTCGATACCCATCAGGTCGCGCAGCTCACTCAAGAAAGCAACCGCCTCAGTTTCCGGAAAATTACCGATTGTTCCACCCAAAAACATCAGCAGATTGCGACCAGCGGATATCGGGACATTACCTAGTCCGGCCGTGTAATCGCCGGACAATGGCGCTACGTTTAGCCACGAATAGGTTTCTGCTAATTGTTCTCCGCTCTTGATCATTACGTCATCACAAACGTCAAATGGGACGTAAGTTGGATAACATTCAAGTTTTGAGCAGGCGTCGAATAAGTGCCGGATCTTTCTCGACATGCCGCTGCCAAATTCGATTATTCGTGATGGCTCGACCGTTGCGATGATGTGATCAGCGGACTGTTTAAGCAACGCGTCTTCAGTACGCGTCGGATAGTACTCAGGCTCGTCGCAGATACGATCGAACAGCTCCGAACCTCGATCATCGTAAAAATATTTTGGTGGCAATTGCTTCTGCGCCGAGAACAATCCTGCGGCAACATCGTCAATCAGGCTCGGCACCGACTTCGTCGGACGAATCGGTTGGCAGGTAATTTCATTTGCGATTTGGATTCCCATAGATCTGCACCAATTGTTCTTATTACGGTAAAGTAGCTCTGCGCACGCTTAAACTCAGTACGATACGCGCCGTAGATTACCACCCGAGCGCCCAAAACGACATAAAAGCGGTTGATACTGTCGCGATACAGCCACGCCATGATCATTGAACTCCCTATCCAATGAATAGCCCACGGCGCCTTGGTGCCGCTATGTATGTCGTTGCGAGCATACTTGTTCTTATACTTCTGACGAGTCTCTTTGGCGACGCGCTCGAGCATCAACGAAACCCGAACCTATCACCAATCTCACTTAATCCGAGCGACGGCACGACTTCGATAGTACTACAGAGAAATCGCGCCGGACATTACGTGTTTAATGGCAGCGTGAACGGCAAGACGGCAGAATTCCTGGTTGACACTGGGGCAACCGCGGTGGCCGTACCGCAACAGTTAGCGGATTCTTTAGGCTTGCGTCGAGGGCCACCCATGCAAGCGCTGACAGCTAACGGAATAACAACTGCGTATGCTACTCGCATCGAGAGCTTAGTCGTTGGGGATCTTGAAGAACGCGATGTAGCAGCAAGCATCATTCCAAATTTTCCTGGCGGGCAAATATTACTTGGGATGAGCTTTTTAAAACGCTTGGATTTTACCCAACGCGGCGATACGCTAATTTTGCGCCAGCGAACTACCGACCACGATAATCGACAGCGCTAACCGGCCTAGATAACCATCGAGAACCTCATTGGAAAATATTGAATCTGCATTAAACGCGCTGGTCGGGCTCGTCTGGGGAGAGTTCGTCCTCATACCTTTACTGTCCCTGGTTGGCGTGTATCTAACCATCGGATTACGTGCCGTACCGTGGCGGTACCTACCGTACGCGGTAACGCTCTTGCGGCAGCGTTCACCGTCGGACGCGCCCGGTGAAATCTCGCCATTCCAAGCGCTCATGACCGCACTTTCAGCTACGATTGGCACGGGTAATATCGCGGGAGTCGCCACCGCAATTTATTTCGGCGGACCCGGCGCGCTGTTTTGGATGTGGATAATCGCACTTCTCGGAATGGCCACAAAGTACAGTGAAGCCCTGCTTGCCGTAAAGTTCAGGCAGGTCGACCGCAACGGGCATTTTGTTGGTGGCCCGATGTACTACATAAAAAACGGCCTCGGCGTCGGTTGGCTGTGGCTGGCACGACTGTTTGCAGTATTCGGGATGATAGCGGCATTCGGCATCGGGAATATGGTGCAATCAAACTCGGTAGCGGACGTCCTCGCAACGAACTACGCGATCCCGACGGCCGCAACCGGATTCGTCATCGCACTTATCACTGCCATCGTAATAATCGGCGGAGTTCGTCGAATTGCCGACGTCGCCGCGCGACTTGTTCCTTTAATGGCAATTGGCTACCTAGGCGCAGCCTCGACGATTTTGATCTTGAACTACGCACGGGTACCTGACGCTTTCACGACAATCGTCAGTAGCGCCTTCAGCGGCCATGCTGCGACGGGCGGGTTTCTCGGCGCTTCAATTTGGATGGCCATTAGGTTTGGCGTCGCGCGCGGCATTTTTTCTAATGAATCCGGGCTAGGGAGCGCGGCGATTGCGCATGGGGCAGCGAAAACCAGCAGTCCCGCGCGCCAAGGTATGGTCGCAATGCTCGGCACCTTCATTGACACAATCATCGTGTGCACCATGACGGGACTTGTGCTCGTCGTCACGGACGCTTGGCAATCAGGAACTCAAGGCGCAAGCATGTCGGCATTCGCGTTCTCATCGACGCTCGGCGAGACCGGCGCGCATATCGTTGCAATCGGATTAGCGGTCTTCGCGTTTACGACAATTATCGGTTGGAGTTATTACGGCGAACGTTGTGCCGCTTATCTATTTGGAACATCAATAGTCTTTTACTACCGTGTTGCGTGGATTGGGGCGATAATCGTCGGCGCGCAAAATAATTTAGAGTTCGTCTGGGCCTTCGCAGATTTATTTAACGGCTTAATGGCAATTCCTAATCTCATCGCGCTGGCGCTATTAAGTCCGGTTGTATTTTCGGAAACGCGGCAGTACTTAAAGAGCAAACACATAACCGCACGCACTGATGCTGCGAACGACTGAGTAATAATGGAATTACCAAACAATATAACGCGCGTAGTTAAGAATGCCCTGGACGAAGATGTCGGGGACGGGGACATTACAGCTCAGCTGATTCAATCAACAGCATGGGCTAGTGCACAAGTCGTGTGCCGCGAGCGTGCCGTGATCTGCGGTCGCGCCTGGTTCGAGCAAGCGTTTCAATTACTTGACCACAATTGCCTGATCACGTGGCATCGGTCCGACGGTGAATCGATTGAAGCCGACGAAATCGTTTGCCATCTTGAAGGGCCAGCTAGGGCGCTGGTAAGCGGCGAAAGAACCGCGTTGAATTTCCTGCAAACCTTATCGGCAACTGCGACTGCAACCAGAATTTACGCCGACTGCCTCATTGGGACGAAAACGATACTACTAGATACGCGCAAGACCATTCCGGGTTTGCGCAGTGCGCAAAAATATGCAGTTTTATGTGGCGGTGGGCGGAATCATCGAATTGGATTGTTCGACGCCATATTGATTAAAGAGAACCACATCGAAGCTGCTGGATCGATTGAAAACGCAATCAAGCAAATGCGTGCGCAATTCCCCGCGATCCCGATAGAAATCGAAGTTGAATCACTTCCCGATCTAGAGCGAGCGATTGCCGCTGGGGCGAACATCGTGCTGCTTGATAATTTTTCGAACGCGGACATTAGTGAAGCGGTGAAGGTGAACGGTGATCGGATCAAACTAGAGGCATCGGGCGGCTACGACTTTGACGGGCTTCGGACCATTGCAAATATGGGTGTCGACTATGTATCTGTTGGCGCATTGACTAAACATATCCGCGCGATCGATTTTTCAATGCGATTTTTGAACCGCGCTTGCCCTGAGCGCAGTTAGCGGCTAGCCACGACGCTAATAAAGACCCCAATGACAACCTCGAAATAAGATGTGCGGCCGCTATACGCTTTCGACTAGCGGACAAAACCTTGCCGATGAATTTGGGGTAAGCGAACTCGCAAGCTGGCTGCCGCGATACAACATCGCGCCCACCCAGTCTGTTCCCGTGATCATGCGTACCAATGCTACGCTTTGCGCAAAACAGCTGCATTGGGGTCTCGTTCCGGCGTGGTCTAAGGATAAGAAAATCGGATCCAAAATGATCAACGCGCGCGCCGAGACGGTTGCAGAAAAACCGTCGTTTCGAAATGCTTTTCGCGCACGGCGCTGTCTCATCATTGCTGATGGATACTACGAATGGATCAAACGTGGCGATGCTAAGCAAGCCCATTTCGTCACGACCGAAATTGGCCGACCGTTTACATTCGCGGGTCTCTGGGAATCGTGGACGAGTGATGATGCGTCAGCGTACGAATCTTGCTCAATCATCACATGCACTTCAAATGACGATCTCGCAGAACTACACACGCGCATGCCGGTGTTTATTTCACCATCCGAACGCAGCCTATGGTTGGACGATAACAGTTCGAAATCGGCGTTACTTGGATTACTAAGGCCTGCGCCAAATGGTATCTTTAAGGCTCGCCCCGTCAGCGCTTTTGTTAATTCGCCAGCACATGAAGGACCCGGCTGTATCGTCGCCCACCAACCCTAACCGCGGGCCGCGTGCTGCACTTATTTTCGGAATATTGATTACCCTCAACCTTGGTTGTTGTTGGGGAGCTGATGTGAATGCGAGCAATAGCTTTGGATCAGCACTCGGGGCCCTCCAGCGCCTTGACTATGACGAGGCCGCTAAGATCTTGAACGACCTCGTAGCCGCAGGCAATGCGCGTGCTAAAGCCGCACTCAGTACGCTTATCGAAGCCGGAATATTATCGGAAACCTACCCAACACCAGCGATCGATCTGCTACGCGACGCAGCAGAATCTGGATTACCGGAAGCTGCATTAGAACTTGGAAATCGTTACTACCTCGGGACCGACGACGTGCAACAGAACCATGCCGAGGCCGTTCGACGGTGGACGCGAGCTGCCGAGAGGGACTCAGTTCCAGCTGCGTTCAACATCGCTCTCGCATTCGCTCAAGGCCATGGGCAGAGGATCGATTTAGACGAAGCAAATCGCTGGTTTTCGCGCGCTGCGCAAGGCGGGTCACCAGGAGCTCAATTCGCCCTCGGCGTGCTGAACGTCGAGGCGCATGATTATCCCGCGGCGCTCACGCATTTCGAAACTGCCGCAGACGCAGGATCAGCGTTCGCTGCGTACAACTTGGCCGCCTTGTATGAACACGGTTTAGGCACTCATGTCAACTTGGCCAAAGCGATCGAGTGGTACCAGGTAGCAGCAGCCGACCTTCAGGTTGCCCGAGACGCGCTCCAAAGACTCAATGCGCCTTCGAAACATGAATTTAAAGCAACTTCGCCTCAGTTCCACGGATCTGAATGGGTCCGTAAGCATCCCGCTGACCGTTTCGTAGTACAAGTCGCCAGCGGCGCCTCGCAGCGCGACACGATCGACATACTGGGTCGCTACGCTGATAACATTGACCGCGCCTATCTTAAAATTAGCCTAGGCGGTCACATTCGGTTTCTAGCATTGGTCGGATCCTTTGACACGTATCTAGACGCCATTGCGTACCTCAACACGCTCGAACCTGAGCTGCGCACGAATAAGCCTTGGGTTCGGCGCTTCGGGACCGTTCAAGCATATCCCGACAGTGCCTCAACAGCTAAATAAAACCCTTTAGAGACGTGCTAGCAGCCTGTCGGACTTAGGAACAATCTACTGCGCTGCTGGGACAACGGCCCAAAAC
>JAQCEL010000182.1 GCA_027618655.1 Pseudomonadota bacterium
AATTATTGTCGATACCTACGGCGGGGCTGCGCCTCACGGGGGTGGCGCGTTTTCGGGTAAAGACCCGACCAAGGTGGATCGGTCGGCCGCCTATGCGGCGCGCTATCTGGCAAAGAATGTTGTTGCAGCCGGGATCAGCAATAAATGCACGATTCAGTTGTCCTATGCCATTGGCGTCGCTAAACCATTGTCGGTTTACGTCGATCTGCATGGTCAAGGCAATGTGGACGAGATGAAACTCGAAATCGCGCTGCAGAAAATAATGGATTTGAGTCCGCGGGGAATTCGCGAGCATTTGAAACTGAGCAACTCAATTTATGAACGAACTGCGGCGTACGGACATTTCGGTCGAGTACCGGAAGCCGATGGCGGTTTTTCGTGGGAAAAGACGGATCTCGTCAGCGCATTAAAAGCGGCGTTGTAGAGCCCTGCGGCGCGTCAATTTCTGTAATTACAGAAGCTCGCCGCCGAAGGCGGGAGTGGGAATGCAATCTACGAACGAAAAGACAATTTTAGGCAAAGAGGTAATATGAAGTGAGCAGTTCAAAATCCAGTAGTGTGGTTGTCGCTAACAAACGAGTCACGAAATCCGCAAAGGCGAAGGATTTTGTTGTGGGAGATTTATCTCTTGCAGATTTCGGCCGTAAGGAAATTGATTTAGCCGAACACGAAATGCCGGGATTGATGGCGATGCGTGCAGAATTCGGTAAATCGAAGCCACTAACAGGTGCGCGCATCACTGGCTCACTGCATATGACTATCCAAACGGCAGTGTTGATCGAAACACTCGAAGCGCTCGGTGCGAAAGTTCGCTGGGCGAGCTGCAATATTTTTTCAACTCAAGACCATGCCGCAGCGGCGATCGCAAAATCAGGTACGCCGGTATTCGCAGTCAAGGGTGAATCGTTGGAAGAGTATTGGGAGTACACGGATAGAATCCTTGATTGGGGCGACGGCAAAGGCCCAAACATGATTCTGGACGATGGCGGCGATGCGACCATGTTCGTACAACTGGGTTACAAGGCTGAAGAGAATCCGGCGATTTTGAACAAAAAGCCTGACAATCCGGAAGAGGCCGCGTTTTACAATCAGCTTAAAAAATCGCTCAAACGTGACCCACAGCGTTTCCACCGAATTGCGCCAGAAATTCGTGGCGTAACGGAAGAAACAACAACCGGTGTTCACCGTCTTTATCAACTCGCGGAAAAAGGCGAGTTGTTGTTTCCTGCGATGAACGTCAATGATGCGGTAACGAAATCGAAATTCGACAATCTATACGGTTGCCGACACTCGCTGGTTGATGCCATTTTCCGTGCGACAGATGTGATGCTGTCTGGCAAAGTCGCCGTGGTTGCAGGCTATGGTGATGTTGGCAAGGGTTGCGCGCAATCGCTGAAAGGTCAGGGTGCAAGAGTGATCATTACGGAAATCGATCCTATCTGCGCACTACAAGCGTCTATGGAAGGTTACCAAGTCATGCAAATGAATGACGCCTGCCAAATTGGCGATGTGTTTGTGACGACCACGGGTTGCTGCGATGTCATTACTGAGCAACACATGAAAAAAATGAAGAACCTGGCAATCGTCTGCAACATTGGCCACTTCGACAGCGAAATCCAGATTGAGGCATTGAAGAAATACAAGTGGCAGGAAATAAAACCGCAAGTCCATTGTGTGACGCTGAAGAAAGATCGAGAGATCATCATTCTGGCTGAGGGACGCCTAGTCAATCTGGGTTGTGCCACGGGGCACCCGAGCTTCGTGATGTCGAATAGTTTTACGAATCAAACCATCGCCCAGATAGAAATGTTCAACCATGTTGAAGATTATCCAGTCGGGGTTTACACGATTCCTAAGCTGCTGGACGAGAAGGTCGCGCGACTACATCTCGGCAAGCTCGAGGTAAAGCTAGACGTGTTAACGAAAAAGCAATCCGATTACTTGGGAGTCCCGGCGGTTGGTCCGTATAAGCCCGGTCATTACCGTTACTAACTAGACCGCGGCGCAATTTCGACTCAGGTTCGCGGATGTGAAGTTCAAAAATACATCCACGAACTTTGGTGTCGTCACGAAATGGCTACATTGGCTGATCGCGCTGCTGATGTTGGCCTTAGTATGGCTCGGCTGGTATATGGTCGACCTCACTTACTACGATAGATGGTACAACCAAGCGCTGAGTTACCATAAAGCGGCTGGCCTACTTGTTTTGGGCCTGGCTGCTTTTTGGCTAGGCTGGCGAGTGGTATCGCCTTCACCGCAAGCCCTTGAGTCGTCTCCTGCTTGGGTACGTCGCTCAGCGACTATAATGCACGGACTGCTAGTGCTGTTGATGTTCGTTATCCCGCTAACAGGCTATGTAATATCGACATCAGCGGGGAAACCCATTTCTTTCTTTGGCTGGTTCAACATTCCCGCATTATTTCAGATAAACGCTCAGGCACGGGACGCAGCGATCGCGGCGCACTATTACATGGCTTACGGACTTTGCATTCTGGTCGCCGGCCACGCGGGCGCCGCGTTCAAACATCAATTTATCAATCGCGACGGGACATTGTTGCGCATGCTTTGGCGTTAAACGGAGTTCCCAATCAAGCGTATTGCGAACCCTCTGAATAACGAATATCGGTGTCAGTTAAGATTTCTCCGTCGACTGCGCTGAGCTCGCAGCCGACGGAGTCCTCTTGTCCTAATGATTGGGGGAAGCGTTATTGTCGGATCCCTTCGAGAAATAAATCGAGTTCCATCGTATTGGCAGTCGGTCCCAGATCGTAACTAATGCCGAAGTCCGTTCGGTTGATAGTCGTGGTTGCTGAGAATCCAGCCCGATAGCCGCCCCATGGGTCGTCGCCTTCGCCTACCGCTTTAACATTCAACGTGACGGGCTTGCTGACCCCATGCAAGGTCAATACACCCGCGACAGTTCCGCCAGTGGCATCGCCGGTAAAAGTCGTCGCTTTGAAACTCGCCTCAGGGAAATTCTCGACATCGAGGAAATCGCCGCCGCGGATATGCTTATCGCGTTCGGCCCAATTCGTGTCAATACTCGCAGTTTTAATCGTCACTGATAGTGCAGAGGCGTCAGGTTGCGTTTTATCCCACGAGAACTCACCGGAAAAATCGTTAAACCGTCCGGCCAATACGCTATAACCGAGATGAGAGATCCGGAACTGAATAAATGCATGACTTTGGTCGATGGTGTATTGCGCGGCTAGTGTTTGCCCGCTAACGATTGCCAGGACTAGCCCCAGGCTTATCGATTTCAACTTATGGTGACGTACTCATTATTTATTCCTTTTACTGTTTTAGAGATGATCCGCAGTTATGTTGACGCATAAGCCGTGAGGTCTTGAGAATAATCATCGCCCAGCGTCGACATCTCGTGCCCCGAGATTGTTCAGTCAATAAAAAAACTGATATACCGTCGGCAGATTAGTCGCTAAATCGGCGACCCACAATCGCGTTCATAGACGCAAGGTGCTGGATGCTGGTGAAGCGATTATACTTGCGGCTGAATAACATCAGCTGTTTCCCCAGCCGACCTCGATGCCACTGCTGTTACATAATTCGCTAACGCGACGAAAAGAAGTTTTCTCACCGCTTGATCCCGCCCGGGTCACGATGTATGCGTGTGGGCCAACGGTTTATAACCCGCCACACATTGGAAACGCGCGCGCCGCGGTTGTATACGATGTGCTCTATCGCGTGCTTCAGCGACATTTCAACACGGTCGTTTATGCGCGTAATATCACGGACGTTGATGACAAAATAAATGCCGCAGCACGAGACCAGGGCGTTTCGATCGAAACCATCACGGCGCGATATATTGATATTTATCACCGCGATATGGAGGCACTCGGTGTCTTACCGCCGGTCGTTGAACCCCGCGCGACGCACCATATCGCGGCCATCGTTGCGATGATTGAGCGGCTAATTGGCTCAAATTACGCATACACTGCGGCGGATCACGTGTTATTCAATGTTCCCGCCTATGAGCGCTATGGCGAGCTGTCGGGACGAAGTCGTGACGATATGATCGCAGGCGCAAGAGTAGAAGTCGCGCCCTATAAGCGAGATCCGGCGGATTTCGTGCTCTGGAAGCCCTCGCACGAGAACGCCCCAGGTTGGGATAGCCCGTGGGGCTATGGACGTCCCGGTTGGCATATCGAATGTTCCGCAATGGCCGAGCAACATCTGGGACAAACAATTGATATTCATGGCGGCGGGAATGATTTGAAGTTTCCACACCACGAAAACGAAATTGCGCAGAGCGTTTGTTCGCATGGTGGGGCGATGTTTGCTCGGTACTGGGTCCACAACGGATTTGTCGAAATCGATAGCGAAAAAATGTCGAAGTCTCTGGGCAACGTGTTGCTAGTCGAAAATTTGCTGACGCAATTTCCGGGTGAGGCACTCAGGTTGGCATTGATTCGTGCGCGTTATCGCGAGCGGTTGAATTGGAATGACGACTTGGTGCAGCAAGCTAAGGCGCAACTCGACCGCATGTACGGCGCGTTACTGCGTCTTGAAAATGTGGTGCTTGATGCCCCACCGATGGCATCGGCGGCGTTTATCGCGGCGATGGACGATGATCTCAATACCTCGCTGGCGATAACGAGTATGCTGGATGCGGTGACGCGAGCGAACACAAAATCAAGCGCCGCTGAGCAAAAGCGAGCGAAGTCTGAACTGCTTGGCGGCGGCCTAGAACTCGGCATCCTGCAACAACTACCCACAAACTGGTTCGAGCGAACGCCAACTGGGCTCGCCGGATCAGATCAGATAAATGCACTGATTGCGGCAAGAGAAACCGCGCGCAAGGAAAAAAATTGGCAACGGTCAGACGAAATTCGAGACGAGCTGAGCGCCATGGGGATCCAGATCCAAGACGGACCGACCGGCACCACCTGGCGAACGCAGTAGATTAAGCGGTGAATTCGCAAGCTGATAAATTGTCGCCGTCACAGGATATCCTGGATACTCAGGCGGAAATCGTTGAAACCTTCGAATTATTCGATGACTGGACCGATCGCTATCAATATATTATTGATTTAGGGCGCAAGCTCCCGGATCTGGCGCCAGAGCAAAAAACCGAAGAGAACCGCTTGAAGGGTTGTCAATCGCAGGTTTGGATCGTCACCGAGATGCGTGGGGATCTGCTGCATTTCGATGCGATTAGTGATTCGGTCATCGTCACTGGCTTGATTGCGTTGATGCTCGAAGTTTATTCGGATCGACGTCCGGCGGATATCATTTCGACCCCACCTAAATTCATTAAGCAAATTCAGTTAGAAGAACATTTATCTCCCACCCGCGGTAATGGGCTTAGCGCGATGGTCAATCAAATCAGACAAGTGGCAATTGAAGCCCTGGCCGCGAAGCTCAGTAATTGAACGGACGCGAGTGGGTGACGCAACGTCGCCAACTGTCTAACGGTCCTCCCTAAACATCTTTCAGTTTCGTCCAAATGCGGTCGAATTCCTTGTGATTGTGCTTAAATAATTCGACGATCATTGGATCAAAATGATCCCGGGGGGTGATGCGGTCGTCACCGACGGTCAATATTCCGACCGCCTTATCGTGACTAAACGACGGTTTGTAAGGGCGCTCAGAGCGTAGCGCATCATAGATGTCGGCGAGCTGTACGATCCTCGCTGATAGCGGGATATTGGTTCCGGCAATCGAATTAGGATAGCCGCCGCCGTTCCACATCTCGTGGTGACACAGAGCAATATCGGCGCCCATTTTTAAGCGCGGCGAGACCACCAATATTTGGTGACCGTATTGTGTGTGGCGGTTCATTTCTGCCCGCTCTGCATCATCCAAGCGACCGCGCTTTTTGAGAACCGCTGCATCAACACTCATTTTGCCAACATCGTGGAGCTGCGCCGTGTACCTTATTTCGTCACACCAAGGGTCCGGCTGGTCAAGAATTTTCGCGATGAAATAACTATACTCATTCACTCGGACGATATGGTTTCCGGTTTCTTCATCATGAATTTCTGCGGCGCGGGCGAGCAGTTGAGTCGACAATTGGAAGGCTTCTTCAGTCTCCTCTCGGAGCGACTCAATGTGTTCACGCTGTTCGGCGAGGAGGCGATTTCGATCGCGTAACTTACGGTTCCTGACTTTTATTTGCTCGAGCATTTCGGCTCGTTCGATCGAATGGCCAACGACTCTAGCGATGGGGCCGACGAGTTGCTCTACCTCTGGATTAAATGGGATCGGAAGTCGATCCTTACGCGGTCGGCAGTTGATCAACTGTACAACCCCGATCACCTCATCGTGGTAGTTTTTAAGTGCAAAGCAAAACACCGATCGAGTTCGATAGCTCGGATGTTCGCGTGAAGGGTCGAATGAGTAACGAGTGCGTTTGTCGATTTTATACACGTCATCAATGATGACAGTCCGTCCCTTATTGGCCACATGGCCCGCGATGGAACCAGGCCCAATGGGGACGACGAAATCGGTGGTGCGCACCGCGACGGCGTCGTTTTGCACGCTTGCAGGCTCTAGCCAGCGGCGCTTACCACGTTTTCTAGCAATAAAAATTGTGCCTGCTTCGGCGTCGGTCAGCATGCGGCTTTTACGCAGGGTTCGATCGAGCAGTCCGCGAACTGACGGGTTTTTTTGTCCCTCGATAAACTGGAGGAAATCTAGCACCGCATCTGAATTCACGAATTTCCCCTCCACGCTGGGTGGCAACGCCGCATCGTGCGGTGAACGATACCATAATTGCACGTCGCAGCTGGAGAACAAAAATAACTGTAATCGCAACCCAAACCCGCAATCGCAAAGGCCTTGAGGTATAATCGCCTGCCACGATAAAGGCTCAAATCACCCGGCCCGAAAATTCCGTTTTTTGACATCCACTAGACGAATAGCTTGAATAGAAAATTAGGCGTTGCGTGCCTTGCGAAAGAATTCCGGCCCCCACAATACTGGCAACCATGATGACAAAACGATTTCGCGAATCAAAAGGCGTCGATTTATCTGAAATCGAACGCGAACTACTGGATTGGTGGGAAGAAAACAAGATTTTTGATCGGTGTATCGAAAATCGACGTGATGGTGAGACATTTACGTTCTACGAAGGTCCTCCGACGGCGAATGGGCGACCCGGCATTCACCATATCCTGGGGCGAACGATCAAGGACACGTTTTGCCGCTATAAAACGCTGAAAGGTTACCGCGTCAATCGAAAAGCAGGTTGGGACACCCACGGTTTGCCAGTCGAAATCGAGGTTGAAAAGGAGCTCGGCTTAGACGGTCGCGGGCAGATCGAGGAATATGGCATTGCCGCGTTTAACCAAGCCTGTAAAGACAGTGTCGCGCGTTACAAGAAGGACTGGGACGACTTAACGCGACGCATCGGTTATTGGGTCGATCTCGATAATCCTTATGTCACCTACGAAACGAACTATATGGAGTCGGTTTGGTGGCTGATTAAACAGATTTACGAGCGCGGGCTTTTGTATAAGGGCTACAAGATTCAGTGGTATAGCCCAGGCAGCGGGACGGTGTTGTCGTCACACGAGGTGAGCTTAGGTTACAAAGAAATTACCGATCCAAGCGTCTATGTTCGGTTTCCTTCAACCGCCGAACCAGGGTTAAGCTTTTTGGCGTGGACGACAACGCCCTGGACCTTAATTTCGAACGTTGCGCTCGCAGTCGGGCCGGATATTAGTTACGTCAAAGTGAGAATCAGCGAAGGTGATAGGACAGGCGAGCTGATCATACTTGCCGAGGCGCGCCTGGGCGTACTCACTAGCGAGTATGAAGTTATCGAAAAATACACGGGCAACGATCTCATTGGGCTGCGCTACGTGCCGCCCTTTACGCTACCGGATGCGGGTGATACTTCCGATGCATGGCGCATTGTTCCGGCGAGTTACGTGTCCACAGAGGACGGTACGGGAATCGTGCATCAAGCGCCGGCTTTCGGCGCGGAAGACTACGAAGTCGCGCGACGCGAAGGGCTGCCCATGTTCAATCCGATGGGGCCGGATGGTCGATTTACGAGTCAAGCCCCATTAGTTGCCGGACTATGGTTCAAAGATGCAAATAAGATCATTAACCGAGATCTAAAGGATCGAGGTTTGCTCTATCGGCAAGAATCGTATCTCCATAATTATCCGCATGATTGGCGCAAGGGTACGCCGTTGATGAGCTATCCGGTGGAAAGCTGGTTTGTTCGAACGACGGCCGTCAAAGATCAGCTAGTTAATATTAATCGTACGATTAACTGGTACCCGCCAGCCATCCGCGATGGCCGATTCGGCAATTGGCTTGAGAACAATGTCGATTGGGCGTTGAGTCGCAAACGGTATTGGGGCACGCCGTTGCCGATATGGATTTCGGACAAAGAAGATTCGGAATATTTTGAGGTGATCGGATCGATCGAAGAGCTGCGGTCTAAATGTCAAACTGATTTGCCGGCCGATGATCTCATCGATCTTCACCGTCCTTTCGTCGATGAAATAATCTGGCCGGCACCCGACGGCGGGACCATGCGTAGAGTGCCCGACGTGATCGATGTGTGGTTCGATTCTGGTGCCATGCCTTTCGCACAATGGCACTATCCGTTCGAAAATAAAGAACAATTCGACCAAGCATTTCCCGCCGACTTTATTTGTGAAGGCTTAGATCAAACGCGCGGCTGGTTCTACACCCTTCATGCAATTTCGACATTGGTGCGCGGCGAATCGTGCTTTAAAAACTGTGTGGTTAACGGATTGTTGCTCGATGAGAAGGGCGAAAAAATGTCCAAATCA
>JAQCEL010000183.1 GCA_027618655.1 Pseudomonadota bacterium
CATCATCGGGACGGAATGAGCGCTGTACTGGAGGATCACGTGCGCCTGCAATTAACCCGCAAGCCGCAGATTGGGCCGCTTAAGATCTAAACACTCCTTCCGTAGGTGCAAGGCGGTCACTGCGAAAAAATTATTTATGGTAACGGTATAAACGATAGTAATTGCTTACTTTAAAAACTTCGAGGCCATGTCTGACAAGCCGTCGACACCGCCTAGTGTGTCGCGAGTTTCATCAAATCCATGGGTAGCTCCTCAAGAACTTGCCAATCTGTTTAAGAATTCCGGTTTTAACCTAACTGCGCTGCGCCTCAGCGCTTGAAGTTGCTGAGCCGTTAATCAGCAGAAACCAATCCGGGGTTGCCGCCCGCGCCGCCATCAACAGTAATAATAGAACCTGTCGTGTAACTCGACGCATCACTCGCGAGGTATAAGGCTGCGCCAGCGATCTCCTCTGGCGCGCCGCCGCGCTGCAAGGGAATCGATTGTTTGGCCTTCGCCTCAAAGCGTTCCATATCCCAGGCCTTGGAGATGTCCGTCAAAAACGGTCCAGCCATAATTGCGTTCACTCGCACTTTCGGTGCATAAGCATGCGCAAACGATCGCGTGATTGCGTTCAGCCCAGCTTTCGCTGCACCGTAAGGTTCGGCATGCGGACTCGGTGTGATCGACCCAGTACTCGAAATATTGATAATGCTGCCGCCATTCCCTGCGGCCATGCGCGTACCCACTAAGGCGCTCAAGCGAAATGGCCCTTTGAGATTGACGCCGATCACCTTGTCGAACAATTCTTCAGTCATCTGCTCGAGCGACTCGTACAGGGGCGACATGCCTGCGTTGTTCACTAGCACATCGATACGTCCGAAGTGCGCATAAACGGCGTCGACCAACCCCTCTAACTCGTCCCACTTGCCGACGTGACACGCGATGGGTAAGGCGCGACGACCGAGCGCTTCGATTTCTTTAGCCGTCGCTTCGCACTGATCGAGCTTGCGGCTTGCAATGGCGACATCGGCGCCGTGCTCCGCAAACGCGAGCGCCATTTGCCGCCCGAGGCCACGACTTCCGCCCGTGATCAGGGCGATGCGGCCGCTCAAGTCAAATGATTTAGCATTCATATCTATTCGTACTCAACAATAATTGAATCGGTCTTTTGAGCAGATGTTATGCCGACCACGCATCAAAACCGCCGGCCATCGACTTAACGTCTTCAAAGCCTAGCTTCTGCAATGTTTGTGCTGCGAGTGCGGAACGACCGCCGCTTTTACAGTAAACAATAACGGGCTTCGACTTGTCTTTGAGCGGCTCGTCCGCTGCTGAACGCCATTCGAGTACGCCGCGCGGAATGCAAAGCGCATCACTAACCGTTCCATCCTTCCATTCCGGTGGTTCGCGTACATCAATAAATACAACCCCGCTGCCATGCAATGCTCTAGCATCGGCGACGCTAATTTCCTTGATCTCTGCCTTGGCAGCCTTGACTAAATCTTCCGCAGTTAATGCCATGCTCGTCTCTCCGCTGAGTTTAATATCTGGGCTCGGGAGCTTATCTAGTCACTGTAGAATTTGCCAGTCGCCAACGGTGAAACGGTGGCTGCGGGTTCGTGATCTCCACGCCGTTGCTGTTCGCGGCCCGCGTCAGTAGCATGCATTACGCACCCTTGCTTGAAGTAAGAGAGGACCCATGACTATTGTTCAGTTGCTCGAAACCGGTGATCCCGAGCATCATGCGATCAGCGCGCCCGGCCAAAGCGCGATGACTTATGCAGTACTACGCAGCCAATGCGCAGAAATAGGCGTAGCCCTACGTAAACACGGCCTCGGTGCAAACGATCGCCTCGCCATCGTTTTGCCGAACGGTGCGGAAATGGCCAGCAGTTTCATTGCATTGGCAAGCGCCGTGACGGCGGCGCCGTTGAACCCTACTTACACTGAAGCGGAATTCGAATTTTATCTCACCGACCTCAATGCTAAGGCGATCGTGCTCGGTGCCGGGCTCGCGAGTCCAGCCCGCGACATCGCGCGACGCAACGGCATCGACATCATCGATCTCCATCCTCGAGCAGACGTCGCCGCAGGCTGTTTCGATCTCGATTTCGGGAGCATGCGCCCGGGCGCCAACGCCAACCTTGTGGGTGATTCAGATATGGCACTTGTCTTGCACACCTCGGGAACGACCTCACGTCCCAAAATCGTGCCGCTAAGTCAGGCGAATTTGTGTGCCTCGGCAGCGCATATTGGGCGTAGCTTGAGCTTGACCGCAACAGACAAGTGCCTGAATGTCATGCCCTTGTTTCATATCCACGGATTGATCGCTGCAGTGTTGTCATCCCTATGCGCCGGCGGATCGGTTACCTGCACACCAGGATTTAACGCGCTCAAGTTTTTCGCTTGGTTAGATAACGAGGCTCCGACTTGGTACACGGCAGTTCCCACCATGCATCAGAGTATTCTTGAGCGCGCTATGCGCAATGATACGATCGTCGCAGGGTCGAAGTTGCGCTTTATCCGTTCATCGTCCTCTTCGTTACCAGCGCAAGTCATGCACGAACTCGAACAAACGTTCTCTTGTCCGGTGATTGAGTCGTACGGAATGACCGAGGCCGCTCATCAAATGACGTCGAACTTATTACCCCCTGGACAACGCAAGGCGGGCTCGGTAGGCGTGCCGGCCGGCCCGAGCGTTCGTTTAATGGATGAACAAGGGCAATTCGTTAACGGTGACGCACAAGGCGAAATCGTGATCCGAGGTGCGAACGTCACAACGGGCTATGAAGCTAACGAACAAGCGAACGCGAGTGCGTTCGCCGTCGATCCGGATGGCGGAGAAAGCTGGTTTCGAACCGGCGATCAAGGGATCTTTGATGCCGATGGTTTCTTGACGATCAGCGGACGCTTGAAGGAAATCATTAATCGAGGCGGTGAGAAAATTGCTCCGCGCGAAGTTGACGACATCTTGATGGATCACGCCGCCGTTGCCCAAGTTGTGACCTTCGCCATGCCGCATCCGAAACTTGGCGAAGACGTTGCGGCTGCGGTCGTACTCAAGCAGGGCATGGATGTGAGTGAACGCGAACTGCGCGAGTTCGCGGCCAAGCGCTTAGCCGCGTTTAAAGTACCGAAGAAGATTTTGTTTCTCGAAGAAATTCCAAAAGGTAGTACGGGAAAGTTGCAACGCATCGGGCTGGCCGCAAAATTAGGCATGAGTTGATGCGGCGAGCAGTTAAGAAATTTCTGCAATTATTCTTAAAGCATGAGTCCTAAGCAATGAAGATCTGCATCTATGGGGCCGGAGCGATTGGTGGTTTCCTCGGCGCGCGCCTTGCACTCGCTGGTGCCCACGTGAGCTTAGTCGCGCGTGGTGCACACCTCGCGGCAATCAAAGCCAATGGACTCACCTTGGTTAGTAACGGCGAGTGCTTCAATTGCAAAATACCTGCTACTGATAACGCGGCAGAGCTCGGGCCACAAGATTGCGTGATCATTGCATTGAAGGCGCATTCCGTACCAGCCGTTGTCGACGATATTCACGCGTTGTGTGGAACGGCGACGACGATCGTCTCTGCCGTCAACGGCGTACCGTGGTGGTATTTTTACGGCCTCGGCCCGGATTTTTCAGAACGACCCATCGAATGTGTCGACCCGGGGGGCAAGCAATGGAAGGTTTTTACACCGCAGCGCGCGATAGGCTGCATTGTTTATCCGGCGTGCGAAATCCGCGAACCTGGTGTCATCGAACATGTGCAAGGTGATCGGTTCACGCTCGGCGAACCAACAGGTGAGAAAACCGCGCGGGTAAGTCGTCTGGCCGAACTGTTCCGCGAAGCAGGATTCAAGGCGCCGGTAAAGTCACGCATTCGAGACGAAGTTTGGGTCAAGTTGTGGGGTAACGTCGCGTTTAATCCACTCAGTGCATTAACCGGAGCGAGTCTTGCGACACTCTGCAACGATCAAGCGACTCGCGCTTTAGCACGCGCGATAATGATTGAGGTGCAAGCGATTGGTGAAGCCTTGGGCGCGCATTTTGCGATCGATGTCGAGCAGCGTATCGATGGCGCGGCGGCGGTTGGCGAACACAAAACCTCAATGCTGCAAGATCTAGAAAGCGGCAGACCAATGGAAATCGATGCCGTCGTAACGGCCGTTCAAGAGCTAGCACGCTTAACTAAGCTGCCGAGCCCGAATCTCGACCTCGTGTTAGCGCTTGTGAAACTGCGCGCAAGAGAGGCCGGATGTTATTGAGGTATTAGCCACACTCGCGATCTTAATTAATCAGCGTCTGGGAAAATTTTCAAAGGCCCGAGCGGCATGATTCCATCAGGATTAAGTTTTCGGATACTGTAATAAGTGCGTTTGATGTGATCGAAATCCACTGTCTCGGCGACCCCTGGTACATCGTACAAACGCTTCAAATATCGTGAAAGATTGGGATAGTCGAGCAAGTGCTTTACATTGCATTTGAATAAACCATGGTAGGCAATATCAAAGCGGATCAAAGTAACAAACACTCGCCAATCCGTCTCTGTAATACGTTCGCCGAGTAGATATGATTGACCTTCCAGTCGCTCTTCAAGTTCGTCTAAGCATTCGAAGACTTCTCGAACAGCTTGTTCATGCGAGGCTTGTGATGAGGCAAGTCCGGCTCGGTACACGCCATTATTTAAGCCTTCGTAGACTCGATCATTTAAGGCATCGATTTCACTACGCAGTTCGGCCGGATAGTAGTCGATTTCGGCATCGCCAAACGCATCGAACGCGAAATTAAACATGCGGATGATATCGCCCGATTCATTGTTCACTATGGTGTCGTTCTGCTTATCCCACAACACGGGCACGGTCGGGCGGCCGGTAAATTTGGGATCAGCGTGCGCATAGAGTTCATGGACGTAGCGCACGTTGTGGATTGGATCTGTGATCGATCCTTCGAACTCGCGAAAGCCATAACCCTGATCAGTAAACTCCGGCGCTGTGATCGATAAGGAAATCACCGGGTCGAGCTTTTTTAGCTTCCGATAAATCAATGCGCGACACGCCCATGGGCAATTCAGCGCAACGTACAAGTGATAGCGCCCGGGTTCGGCTTTAAAGCCCGCATCGCCGCTCGGGCCCGCGCTACCGTCGCTAGTGATCCAGTGACGAAACGTCGAGGTCTCGCGAATAAAACGTCCTGTTTGATCAGTGCGACTGCGTTGTTGCCAATCGCCTTCCCATTTGCCGTCAACTAGCATGGCGTTGTCCTTGCTCGGTTTTCATTAATTCATTGTCGCGGAGCCAGACTTATTGCTCAACCCGCTAATTCTGGGTTCTCGTTTATTGGTGCCGCCATCGATCCGGATATAAGTTAAAGAAATGCTGTGTACCTCTGCGATCGCACGCAATATCGATTATCCTTTGGTGTCAAAAAATTAAACCTAGCGTTGAAGCTCGACAACGATGAAAGATCTCAGCACTGATGTGGTTGTGATTGGAGCCGGTAACGCGGCCTGCTGCGCGGCACTTGCAGCAGCCGAACAAGGCGCCCACGTCATCATTTTGGAACGCGCGCCGGCTGATTTACGCGGTGGCAATACGGCATTTACTGCAGGCGCGATGCGGGTTGTGTACAACGGAATTGACGATATCGAATGCTTAGTCCCCGATTTGAGCGCGGCAGAAAAAGCCTCGACCGATTTCGGCAGTTACTCGCAAGCAGATTTTCTGGACGATCTCGCAAGAGTCACGCAATACCAATGCGATCCTGATCTCGCCGAAACCTTAGTATCGAAAAGCCTCGACACCTTAAAGTGGATGCGCGACAAAGGCGTGCGCTTCGCGCCTATCTACGGTCGGCAAGCGTTCAAGGTCGATGGTCGATTTAAATTCTGGGGCGGACTCACCGTCGAAGCCGTAGGCGGTGGCCCTGGGTTGCTCGATGCATTGTATGCCGCGGTTCGTGAAGCCGGTATTACGGTGATGTACAGCGCCGATGCGTATAAATTAGCGCGCGACGATGGAGGTGTTTGCGCTGTCTGGGTACGCAGTCAGGGGAAAACAATCACCATCAAGGCGCGTGCTGTCGTATTGGCGTGTGGCGGTTTTCAAGCGAATCCTGAATGGCGGACGCGTTATCTCGGCGCTGGTTGGGAAACGGCAAAAGTGCGCGGCACATCGTTTAATACCGGCGACGGGCTGCGCATGGCGATCGACATCGGCGCAGCGACGCGCGGCAATTGGTCGGGCTGTCATGCGGTCGGATGGGAACGAAACGCACCGGAGTTTGGTGATCTAGCCGTCGGGGATGGGTTTCAAAAACATTCCTATCCGTTTGGCATCATGGTCAATTCGAACGGCCAACGCTTTGTGGACGAAGGGGCTGATTTTCGCAATTACACTTATGCAAAGTATGGCCGCGAGATTCTTGCGCAACCGGGGCAGTTCGCTTGGCAAGTGTTTGATAAAAAAGTTTCACATTTATTGCGCGACGAATATCGTATTAAGCAAGTAACGAAAGTTGTTGCGAATAGTCTCGAAGAATTGTGCACGAAACTTGACGATGTCGACGGATCCGCTTTGCAGAACACGATTCGTGAGTACAACCGCGCAATCGATCAAAGCATTGCATTCAACCCGAACGTCAAGGATGGACGTAAAACTAGTGGACTCGGGGTGAATAAAAGCAATTGGGCAAACCTCCTCGATACGCCTCCTTTTGAGGCCTACGCAGTAACCTGTGGGATTACGTTTACGTTCGGTGGCTTGCGGATTAATTCCGATAGCCAAGTGCTCGGCACAGATCTTAATCCGATCGCCGGCCTGTACGCGGCCGGAGAAATCGTGGGCGGAATTTTCTACTTCAATTACCCAGGTGGTAGTGGGCTAACCAACGGCGCGGTATTCGGCCGGATCGCGGGAACCGGTGCGGGTGTCGATGTAACAAAATTCCGCTGAGCAACGCTCAACGGTGTGTCAAAGTGACTGGCAAGTTGGGCTAGGCGCGTTACCCTACGAATAAGAGCTGTTCGACTTGTCCAGATTCTCGGCAGCTTTTCGTCTTTGCAATAGTGCAAGATCCGCAACGTACGTCATGAAAACGCCGTCCCCGCCCACGGAAAATACTTTTCTTCGACGCATCTGTTTATACTTGCGCGCGCTGGTGCTACCGGACGATCGGTTTCAACGGACGATTTAATTTTTCCCGGCCGGGATCCGGCTACGAGGTTTAAGTTTGGCAGATTCGGTTTTTGTCGCAGGGCAACGTTGGGTAAGCAATACAGAGTCAGAACTCGGTCTTGGCATTGTCGTCGAATATGCGGATCGTCGGGTAACCGTTAGTTTTCCGGCCGCAGGCGAACGCAGGGTCTACGCTAGCGACAACGCACCGCTTAGCCGGGTGGTGTATGAAATCGGCGAAACCATTACCCATGAGAACGGATCAAGCTTAGAAATTACCGAACGTCACGAAGCGAACGGCTGCATTATCTACCTAGGCAACGATGCGAATGGTGGATCCGCCGTACTTCCAGAACTCGATCTCGATAGCTTCGTTCAGTTCAGTCGTCCGCTAGACCGCTTGTTCGCTGGCCAAATCGACAAGAACGCAAGCTATCTACTACGCACAGAATCTCTCGCTCACCAACATCGGCACGCTAGTTCAGGGGGGTTCGGTTTGACGGGGCCGCGCGTCCAATTGTTACCTCACCAGTTTTATATCGCCAAGCAAGTTTCCGCGCGCCATCATCCACGGGTGTTGCTCGCCGATGAAGTTGGGCTAGGTAAAACCGTCGAGGCTGGGTTAATTCTCCATCAACAACTGCTCAGTGGCAGTGTTAATCGCGTATTGATCGTCGTTCCCGACAGTCTCATTCATCAATGGTTAGTGGAGATGCTGCGGCGGTTCAACCTGCACTTTACGATCCTTGATGAGGAAACCTGTGCTGCGATCGAAGAATTTGACGATGAGGATGATCCTGACGATGAAATTGAAAATCCATTCGAAAGCGCTCAGCTAGTACTAGCCGGACTTTCGCTACTCGTCGATCAACCAGAGCGCCAAGCGCAAGCCTTGGCCGCATCATGGGATCTCATGGTCGTTGATGAAGCGCATCATTTGAGTTGGAATGAGACACAAGCGAGCCCTGCCTATCACGCAATCGAGGCGCTGGCACGACACGCAGCGGGCTTGATACTCATCACTGCAACACCTGAGCAACTTGGTGTTGAAGGGCATTTCGCACGGTTACGTTTGCTTGATCCCGACCGTTACCATTCCTTGGCGAGTTTCCGCGCAGAAGAAGAAAACTATCGCCCCATTGCGGACATCGTGCACGAGTTAGTAAAGCCTGATGCCGCTTCGACATTTCCCAACGATCTCGAACTACAAGGATCTCTTGCGGCTTTTTTAGGTCCCAATGAGGTCGCAGAAATCGGCGCCGCCGAAACTGCTGAACGAGAAAAATTGCTTAGCAGGGCGATTCAGAACCTACTCGACCGTCACGGAACAGGACGGGTGTTGTATCGAAATTGCCGTGACGCGGTGCCAGGATTTCCAGAGCGCGAATTACATTCGCACCCTCTAACTGCACCGGACGCCTATTTGGCTAGGGTCGATCAGGCAAGCACTACCGAGTTGCTTAACCCCGAATTGATCCTCGGCGAATCATGGCTGGCGTCAGACCCGTGGGTTGCTTAGTAGG
>JAQCEL010000184.1 GCA_027618655.1 Pseudomonadota bacterium
ACTCCCCCCTGTCCCCGAAACTCCCCCGAAACTCCTGCATAGACGCAACGCACACTGCGCTCGCTTAGAGATGCGGAACGATCGACTCGGCGAGTATTTCCAGATGCTCCCGATCGTCGAACACGGGATTGAGCAACAAGTGCCCCGCGCCCGCCTCGACCACCGCAGCGAGCTCGTCTCGAACTTGCGCCGCGCTCCCCCAAATCGAATCACGCGTCGCCATATCCTCATTGCCATAACGCAGCGCGAACCATTCGCGCAAACGGCGTTCCGCGCGATCGCGATCATCGTCGATGGCGAGGTATACACGCTTCGAAATTCGAAACGTCGCAGGGTCGCGGTCGGCAAGGTCGAGTTCACGACGCACGAGTTCCATTTGCTTAATGAAGGCCTCGGTCGACGACGAGCCAGCACCCATCCAAGCATCACCTAAGCGCACTGCTCGACGGATCGCGACCTCGCTACGTGCGCCGAACCAAATCGGCGGATGCGGCGACTGCACGGGTTTCGGATTCATTGAGATGTTCTCGAAATTCCAGAACGTTCCCGACACGGTGGCTGGGTCTTCAGTCCACAACGCCTTCAGCACGGCTATGCCTTCGACGAAACGTCGGATCCGGCGGTCTTTCGAATAACCGAATAATCCCTCGTCCACATGCCTGCCTACCCCGACGCCGACGTCCAGCCGACCGCCACTCAGTAGATCAAGCGTCGCGAGCGTCTTCGCGAGTTGCAGTGGATTTCTCAAGTTGATCAACATAATCGAAACACCGAGGCGCAGCTTAGTCGTGAGTGCGGCGGCGTGGGACAACAAACTCAACGGCTCAAGTAGCGGAAATTTGCCGAGTATGCCCTCCTGGGTCCAGGCGCTCTCGAAGCCAAGGGCATCCGCCCGCTTGAGGAAATCGTTAAGCTCGGTGAGATAGGCCGCGCCGTCGCCGGCAACTTGGGGAATAGCGATCCCGCAGGGGGTGTTTCGAGTCAAAGTAGATGTCCTCACTATTATTCGTCGGTCGTTCGGTGCACGCCGCAGAGTACCGGGCGCGCGCCTCGGGAAGCAAACTCGAGACCACGGGGGACAGATTTTTTTGCGGTGTTTTATTTCCGCTCAAATAAATCGGTCGCCTTTGGTCGTCCCCTTTGTTATTCAGCAACCGTCATCCGCGTTGGCACGTGGCAAGTCCCGAAATTCGAACAAGCCAGTCCCAAATTCGGCCTTTATCTAACGTAACGGGCAGGACACAGATACTGCCATGGTGCGCACCTTCCAAATCGGAAAATCGCCTGTATTAGTCGTCGATGGCCTGGTAGACAAGTCCGCGAAAATCGTTTTCGGGAAGGTCGAATCCAACCATGAACTGGCTCATTAGCACGGCCACCAGATCCTCGCGCGGATCGACCCAGTAATACGTCTTGGCGGCCCCCGCCCAGCCGAACTCGCCAACGCTACCGGCGACGCCCATCTGGCCTAATTCCATCGCAACCCGCGAGCCGAGGCCGAAACCCCAGCCAGGAACGGGTGCACCGGCGAGTTCGAACGGCAGGAGCGCAGGAGCAAGATGGTTGGTATGCATCAGCTCGAGTGTCTTGCGGCCAAGGATCCTCGCGCCGTCGGCCGCCTTCCCGTCGAGCAGCATCCGCGCAAACGCGACGTAGTCGTCCGCGGTGGAGAATAGCCCGACACCGCCGCGCTGGAAGACACCCGGTGCGTCGACAGGGTAAGTATCGGCGACTTCACGACGCGCACGATTGCCCGCGACGAAGTGCCCGAAGAGCTGGCCGATCGTCGTACCTTCGGCCATCAGATCGGGGTGACCATACATCGCCGCGAGACGCTTGCGCTTCGCCTTGGGTACGCCAAAAGCCGTATCGTTCATCCCAAGTGGCGCAAACACGCGCTCGGCCAGGAAATCGCCGACGGAGCCCCCGGAGAGCACTTCGATCAGACGGGCGGCGACGTCGGTACCCAGGCTATAGTGCCACTTCGTACCAGGGTGGAAGGCGAGCGGCATCGCCGCGAGATCGTCGATCAATGTTTCGAGCGTGCGCGTCGGGTCGTTCATCAGCTTGGCCTGTCGGTACTGCTCGGCAACCGGGAAATCTTCTAAGAAGTCATAGCTCAACCCGCTCGTGTGGGTCATCAAGTCGCGTACCTGCATCGGCCGCAGCGGGTTCTGATCGACCAAGCGGCCGTCCAGATCCATCACCTTCGTCGCACCGAACGCAGGGATGAATTTCGAGACAGGGTCGACAAGCTGGAATAGGCCCTCTTCGTAGAGCGTCATCAGTGCGCTGTAAATGATCGGTTTCGTCATGGAATAGATGCGGAAGATCGTGTCGTCGGTCATCGCCACATCGGCTTCGCGGTCCTGCCAGCCGATCTGATCGGCATGCACTAGCTGCCCACCTCGAACCACCCGTGTCACGAAACCGCCGTAGCCGCCTTCATCTACGTAGCGCTGCAGTACCGGCCTGATGCGTTTCAAACGGTTGCTATTCATGCCGCCGGCGCGAGCGTTTTTGGTGATCTTGTTCATGAGTTTTCTCCTGTGGTGGACGTCTGGTTCAGCGCACGACAATCACACGCATCCCGCCTCGATGCAAGAGCACGGAAATGGCGGAAATGGTGACGGAGAAAATTGGAAATGGAGACGGAGAAATTGGAAATGGTGACGGAGGGATTAAAAATTAGCCAGTTCGCTGGTCGAGCGATTTACATGCTCGACCGGATGCGATCTAATCCGGGGATATTGAAACAGTGGCGAAAAATTAATCCCTCCGTCACCATTTTGCGTCACTAGACGAACAGACGGTGTAAAGTTGAGCCATACGGATCAATCAAATTGAGTGGGATAAGCCGTGGCGGACAAACGCGACAAACTGCCGACCAAGTCGACCTCAGCTGAAGTAGATGCGTTCCTCGCCAAAGTTGCCGGCCTCCCTACGGTCACGGCGCCTGGGTCGCGCGGCCGCTTGATGTTTGCCATGGATGCAACCGCGAGTCGCGAGCCTAGCTGGGATGTGGCGTGCGACATTCAGGCCGAGATGTTTAAGGAGACTGCGGAACTTGGCGGTCTCGACATACAGCTATGCTATTACCGTGGTTTCGGCGAATTTTTCGCCAGTCCCTGGTTCGATAATTCCGCGGCGCTGCTCAAGCAAATGAGCACTGTTCATTGTGCCGGTGGCGCAACCCAGATCAAACGGGTATTTGAACATGCGCTCAAGGAGTCGCGTCGGCATAAAATCAACGCACTGGTATTCGTCGGCGATTGTATGGAAGAGGATGTCGATCAACTGTGCGACCTCGGCGGGCAGCTCGGTATTCTCGGCGTTCCGGCTTTTCTATTCCATGAAGGCATCGACGTCCGAGCGACGCACACGTTCACCGAACTCGCACGTTTAACGAAGGGCGCGTATTGCCCGTTCGATGCGAGCAGTGCAAGTCAGTTGAGGGACCTACTCGGCGCGGTGGCAGTTTATGCCGCTGGCGGCCGTAAGGCGCTGACGCATTTTGGAAAACGGAAAGGCGGACTAGTCCGACAGCTAACCGATCAGATGGCCAAGACCTAGCGACTTGCACCCCTCCCTCATCATGCTGCTGCTGATCGCGGTGGTCGTAGCCGCCATCTGGTATCGCATTACGCCCGCGTCTCAACGTTCGCAGGTGCGCAACAAGTTGTGGCTCTACGGCGGACTCGGCCTGTTAGTACTGTTGCTGATCACGGGCCGCTTGCATCCATTGTTCGCAGCCTTAGGCGCAATTGTCCCGGTCGTTCTACGTCTGTTGCCCCTAGCGCACGCAGCAAACAAATTTAGATCTTCCCGGAAACCGGCAACGGGTTCGGCACGGCCGACCTCAGGCCAAACCTCAGACGTCGAGACGCGATTTCTGCGCATGTCGCTGGACCACGATAGCGGCGAATTGGACGGGGTCGTCCTCGAAGGACCGCAAAAAGGCCGGCGGCTAGGTGACCTCAAACTTGAAAGCTTGTTAGATCTACTCGCAACCTGCCGCGCAGCGGATCCGAAATCTGCGGCGGTACTGGAAGCTTATCTCGAGCGGATCCATGGAGATGCCTGGCGTGACGGCGAGGATGCGCACGGTAGTGATGAACGACAGACTGGCGGTTCTCAAACCATGAGCCTCGCTGAGGCGCGCCAGATATTGGAGGTCAAGGCAGACGCGACGCGCGAGGAAATCATTCAAGCCCATCGACGATTGATGCAAAAACTGCACCCCGACCGCGGCGGCTCGACTTTCCTTGCCGCGAAAATCAACCAAGCAAAGCAGACGTTATTGAATAAGAAAAGGTGACGGAGGGATTAAAAATTAGCCAGTTCGTTATTCGTGCGATTTAGATCCTCGACCGGATGCGCTCTAAGCCGGTTATAAAGAAACAGTGGCGAAAAATTAATCCCTCCGTCACCTTTTCCTCTCTTTTCCTACCCAACCGGCGTCGGAAATAATTCTGGATAACGGTCTCTGGCGGTCTCTGCGGTCGCGACGCGGCTCGTGCTGCCGCTCGTTTCAAGCAAAATCGTCTGACAGACTGGCTTGATAAAGCGCTGAGCCAGGGTCTGCACGTAAGAGCCGTGAGCAGGTGTGATCAGTAAATCGCCGGGCCGGATGTCCTCGGCATAGCACGTGTAGCCCCACACATCGTGCGGTGTGCAGAGACTGCCGTAAACCATAAACCGGATCTGTTTCGCAGACGGCCGAGTGAGATTGATTAACGGCGTGTGTTCGAGCTCGAGTCGCTCCCAGCCGAGCAAGTTTGTACCGCCGTCCGTGATCGCGAGCGCATCGCCTTTTACGTCGACCACGCGCAGCATCACGTGCACTGCCGGATTCGCGATATATCGACCCGGTTCTACCCACAGTTCGGGGACATCGCGGATGACATCGCGAAACGTAGCGACAACGTCCGCGGCCATGGATTCAATGGGCGCTACCTTCGGCAGATCGTAGCTCATATCCCAATCCAGTGGCGGTCCTTCAGCCGGCGCGATTTGACCGTTAGCAACCCACGGATAAGCAGCTTCGTCATCCTCTGGATAAAATCCGCCACCGATATCGACGAAGCGCCATCCAGACTTTGGACGATGGGCGGCGAGGATCGGGCCAAGCGTCTTCAGCGTTTCAACATAGCCTGCGGATTGGCGATTCCAACTCAGATGAAACTGCACACCCTCGAGACGTACGTGATCGAGACCGTGGGCGAGCTGAATAAATTGCGGGAGATCTTTCAACGGTATGCCGAACTTTGTCCACAGACCATGTGCCGCGGTGTTCAGGCGGATGCCAGCGCGCATAACGACGCCAGCACGCGACGCCAGCTCATTCAAGCGGGTGACCTCTGCGAAGCTATCAACGTGGATGACCACTCGATCCGCATGCGCAATCGCGAGCGTTAGCTCGTCATCCGTCTTACCCGGGCCGCTGAACACGATCTGTTCGAAATCAAGTGCGAGCGCGGCAGACAATTCGAGCCCGCTCGACACGTCGGCCAACAGACCGCTCGCGCGCACGAGTTTGAGGATCGGCAAGGTCGGGTTCGCTTTAAATGCGTAGTAGGTGCGAACGGTTTGCTTCGTTGCGGCAAAGGCCGCCTGAAAGCGAGCCACTTGGTGACGCAACAGATCCGCTTCAATTAGATACTGTGGCGTGCCGAATTTTTCCGCCGCATCTTGATACACCGCGCGCTGCTCGATAGTGCGCTGAACGAGCGCATGAAGTTCGCCGACCATTGAGCTGCTCACGACATCACCGGCGCTTTGCGAGGTGTGCTTATCCGGGTACTAATATTGACCTTATCGATCAGCCGCGGCGCGCGGCGCTCGAGGTCTTTGACCGAATCGACCCGCATGAGACACGAACCGACAATGCGATCCTCGTAACGACCAGAACTCGGATCAAGCGTGTTACCCATAACAACGTAAGGCTCACATGAAATCACAGTGGGATCGGCGATGAGGTCTGCGAAGGAGATCTGTTCTATGACACCGACCTGATCACTCATTAGATGCACGGCGGCGAACGCAACGCGCTCAACCCATGGCTGATCAGATCGCGGCGGCAGTCCGCGCGCAACGCGGCACGCCTCGCGAATGGGATCATACCCGTGTGCGGCTCTGCAGAGATCTGGCAAGCAATCACCACCTGGCCGCATCGCCATCTCGAGAACCAGTGGTCCAGATGTCGTTAGCATCAAATCCGCATTCGCGAGGCCGCGCCGAAGGCCAAGGCTTTGTGCGGCTCGGCGCAAAACATCAGTGACCGCCTGTTGTTCACTCACATCCGTCACGGCTGGGTAGTAGGCCACGACTTCGCCTAGCCGATCCGATTTCAGCTTCGCGCTCACGCGCAGCATCGTTAAGGTCTCGCCGTCGATATAAAAATCGGCGCTCAGTTCACGTCCGCTCACAAAAGATTGGATCAGAAACGGTGTTTGATTGCCGCCTCGCTCGCCTGCCGCATTTCGCCGCTGCGACGAGTAGGCCTTGGCGAGATCATGCGCATCGTCGACTCTTCTGACCCACGCGCTGCCCGTGCCGTCGGCAGGCTTCAATACCCAGGGACTCGCGTACTTTTCGGCAAATGCAGCGAGATCCGCAACCTCGTTGATCCTTAGACTTGCGGGGGTCGGCACGCCGCTCGCCGTCCAGCTCGTGTACGCGAGATCCTTATTTCGCGAACGATGGACGACCTCAGCCGCCGGAAACTGTAAACCCATGGTGCTCGCCAGCTCGGCTGCCAATGGCAGATATTCGCACACGAAGCACGTCACCCCGTTGTATTGCACACCGTGCTCGCGACCATACGTTTGTAGCGCGCGCGAAACTGATGCACTCGACAGCTCACCTAAACAAATGGCGTTGTCGAGATCCTGAAATGCGAATGCTCGTTCGGGACCCACGACGAACACGGCCTGTTCACCAGCTTCAATGATCCACTTCGCGTAATCGACACTCGGATGAATGACAATAAGGCTCCCGCTGGTGAGACTCATACGACTTGCTCCGTCTTTGCCGCTGTGGGTGGCACGATGTGAAATTTGACTTCGGCGCAGAGTTCGTCCAATACGCGCGCCGCGTCGTCACGGTCACTAGCCGTGACGCTCAGATAACCAAGAAACTCGTAGCCATCCGGCGGCGCTGCAACCAGGGCCCCAGATTCGAATTCGATAACCAGCTCCGAGACACGCGGATCATCGCGGATCACTTCCAAACCGTCCACGCGCTCGAGCCGACCACTCGACGGCGGGAGGAAATAACGCATGCCCATCGCACAGTTCGGCGCCGCGCTCGCATGCTCGCGATGTTCACCACACGCGAGACGGGCGGCTTCGGCATACACATCGACGCCGGTCGTTTTGAGCACAAAATCCGACACGTTGTCGGCGCCGCGGCGCGCCGCAACCTCGATAACCGTTATGTGCTCCGCCGACACCTTAAGCTCACAATGAAAGCCGCCAGAGCGTAGTCCGAGCGCCCGTGTCGCACGCGCTGCGACGATCTCGATCTCTTCCTCCTTCGCGGCGCCGAAGCGAGTTGGCATCCACGACTCCGTTTCGAGAAAATAACGCGGATCTTTTATCCGTTCGATCTCAATCACACCGAAACACGAAACCATATCGCCACTGATGATGCCGTCGACGCTAACCTGTTGGCCTGGAATAAAACTTTCCAACAATAACGTCGATTCGGGATCGAAAACGTCGCCGGGAGCGACACCGTAGGTCTCATCCGGTAGCCAGAACTCGAACGGGTAGGCCAAGTTCAGCGTGCGATAGTTGCGGATGTAGTCCACCACCGTCGCGTAGACTTCCGCGACCTTCTCATAAGAATCCGACGGCGATAACCGCACGACGCCGTAGCTGGAGGATCCGCTGAGCGGCTTGAGAACTGCCTCGCCGCCCCACTCGCGTAATCGCGCGACCACCTCGTCGGCCGAGGATACGACGGCAAATTCTGGATTTGCCAAACCAGCGGCAGCAAATGCGCTGCGCATTAAAAACTTGTTACGCGCGCGGATGGCGGCCGACATCGAGTTACCCGCGAGCCCCAAATGCCGCGCGGCGAGGCTTACCGGGATGACCCCACTTTCAGAAAAGCTCAACACACCATCAACTTTAGCCGTGCGGTTGACCGCCTCGACACAGGCGAGGAAATCCGCTGCACCTAGTTGGTAGTCGCAATCGAAGACGTGATCGAACGCGCATCGATCAGCATCCGTTGGTCGCTTTTTGATCAGCGACAAACGAAAGCCTAGCAACTTAAGTCGATGTGCGAACACGGCCGGGTTGCCGGCCGTGTGCACAATCAGCAGATGGCGGTCAGTCATCGATCGCAGCGGTGAGGTAGTCTCCCGTTGGATCGATGTGTAGCTGTGCTGAGACCTGGCCGACGTAGCGTCGCAGAGACCGCGCAGCTGCGGTGTAATTTCTGCCCCAGGTACTCACCCAGGCGAGGTTGTCGTAGCCATCAGGCGGCAGCCGCACGACGTCGCCAGGGTTCTTCGTCATGACGACCTCGATGAGATTGCGACCCTTGCGACCGCGAGCATTGCGATCCAATAGTCTCACCACGCCTGACAGTTCCGGCACAAGCGTCGAGGAAAGCGCAAACCCGGCCGACGGCGCAGGCTCACTAACCGGCTGACCCA
>JAQCEL010000185.1 GCA_027618655.1 Pseudomonadota bacterium
CACGCTCATATTGGAGGAAGACACTTATCTTCGTCTGGATTTTGTCCAACCAATGGGGTCCATTGCTCTCTGACGCTTAGTCCGATTAGCGGTAGAATCGCCGAATGTTAGCCTCTATGAAGGAATCGGCGATTTGGTCAATGATCCATCCGATGACACTCTATTTGAGTTTCCGTGCGATTTCCCGATAAAAGTAATGGGCTTAGCGCGCGAGAACTTCGATGCGTTTGTCGTTGAAATCGTCATGCGCCATGTTGGCGATATTCGCGAAGGTGCGATCGCGCTCCGTCCGAGTAAAAATGGAAAGTACCTGGCGGTTACAATAACGTTCGAAGCGCGCGATCAGCGTCAGTTAGATGATCTATATCGCGAGTTAAGTGCTCATGAACGGATCCTGATGGTGTTATGAATCTCGTTGTCCGCAAGCTAGGTCTCGTTCCTTACAGTCGCACTTTAGAGCAGATGCGACACTTCGCGAGCGTTCGCGATGATTCTAGCGCGGACGAAATTTGGTGCTTAGAGCACCCGCCAGTCTTTACCCAGGGTCAGGCAGGTCAAGCGAGTCACGTGTTGAATATTCGCGACATCCCGCTCGTCCACAGCGATCGCGGCGGGCAAGTTACCTATCACGGACCCGGCCAGCTGGTCGTGTATATCCTGATGGATATCCGGCGCGCAGGCATAGGCCCCCGTGAACTAGTCAAGCGGATTGAAGACGCGATTATTGCCTTGCTAGCGCAGCTTGGGATCGGCGCACAACGGCTTCCGGGCGCCCCAGGTGTTTATATCGATCGGGCAAAGATTGCGGCTTTGGGTCTGCGCATTCGCCGCGGCACGTCCTATCATGGTCTTTCGCTAAATGTGAATCTCGATCTCGAGCCCTTTTCGCGTATTAATCCTTGCGGTTATAAAGGGCTCGAGGTGACTCGATTGAAAGATTTCGGTATCAACATTGATTGCGCAACCGCTGCAGCGCATCTCGTTCCGATCTTAATGTCATCACTGTACGGTGACACGACGCCAATTGATGTGGAGTATTCTTTGGATGCTAGCACCAAGCCAGATTCTAATCGCGCGGGGCACGGTCACACGACACAACCGTAGCGTTACGTCACACCGCTACAAGTGAGCCCAAAGAGTTTCTGAACATGATCGAGCAAAAGCAACGTCCCAGATACCAACGCGGAGCCGATAAAGTCTCGCGTATACCGATCAAGGTGGAACCGACTATTGGCCCCATGCAACGTAAACCGCCGTGGATTAAAGCTAAAGCACCCACGAGTCAGCGGGTTCGTGAACTCAAGCAATTACTTCGCGAACAGCATTTGCATACGGTTTGTGAAGAACCGTCATGTCCGAATTTGGGCGAATGTTTTACCCATGGCACTGCAACGTTCATGATCATGGGTGATTTGTGCACCCGTCGCTGTCCGTTTTGCGACGTTGCGCACGGCCGACCGGATCCACTGGATGCTGATGAACCTCGCCACTTAGCCGAAGCAGTTAGGGCGATGGATCTGAAATATGTCGTCATCACTCCCGTCGATCGCGACGATCTTCGGGACGGTGGTGCGAGTCATTTTGCGAAATGTATAGCCGCTACTCGAACGCACGTTCCAACAATAAAAATTGGAATACCAGTGCCGGACTTTCGCGGACGCATGGAAAAAGCGCTCGACGAATTGCTCGTCTCGCCGCCTGATGTGTTTAATCACAACCTGGAGGCCGTACCGCCACTGTATACCAAAGTGCCACCTGGATCGGATTATGAATGGTCGCTCTCATTGATCAAAAATTTCGCCGAGCAGTCGAACGAGATACCGACGAAATCGGGGCTGATGCTAGGACTGGCTGAATCAATCGACGAAGTCAAAGAAGTTTTAATCGACATGCGACGACATTCCTGCGATATGCGGGCATTGGGTCAATATTTACAGCCGAGTCGTGCCCATTTGTCAGTTGAGCGTTTTTCCACTCCCGAGGAATTCAGCGAATTAGGTGATTTTGCGCGTGGTCTGGGATTTTCTAACGTAGCGAGCGTTCCGCTCGTACGCTCGTCTTATCACGCGGATCTGCAGGCGCCCTGCGCGCACGTTGGATAGCCGAGGGATCTTCCAGCTTGGAGATTGCATTCGGCTATTTTGTTAAGGCGCTGGTGTTGCCGCCCGGCATCAACTTATTTTCAGCGCTGTTTGCAATACTCTTTTTGCGCCGATCCGCGCGGCTCCGCCGAGTGGTCACTGGCGTCGCATTTGTGAGCTTGTGGATTTGGTGTACGCCGTTCGTTGCGAGTTGGCACGCGCGTCTAATCGAAAGCTATCCTGCGTTGGATTACACGGCACCGGTTGATGCGCAGGCGATAGTCATTTTGGCGGGTGCCCGAAAGGACCAAGCTCCCGAATACGGCGGGCGCGATTCGATTGGTTCGGACACCTTAGAACGGATCCGTTACGGGGCAAAATTATCACGTGAACTTGATCTACCGGTTGCGGTGACTGGTGGTGCGGTTTTTGACACCGAGAGCCTACCCCTGGGTCAGCTAATGGCGCAATCGCTGCGCGACGAATTCAAGATTAATGTGAGCTGGATCGAGGAAAAGAGTCGAAATACTGCTGAGAACGCTCGCTTTTTAGGGGAACTACTACCAGTTAAAAAAGTTGTTTTAGTTACCCACGGGATCCACATGCGGCGCTCCGTACAAGCGTTCGAGAGATCGGGATTTACGGTCGTGCCCGCGCCCATGGGCTTCAGCTCAGGCGACCATACGACCTATGGGCTGTTTGACTGGTTGCCTTCGGTATCTGCACTCACAGCGTGCCGCGCCGTCCTGCACGAATGGCTGGGCATCGCGTTCTACAAGATCCGTTACTAGGGTCTGTTGATCTTTCGCAGCAGCGACTGGTGCGAAAGATCAACAGACCCTGGCGCTCCATGCCACTTTTGCCGGGAACGTGGATCTGGTTATGTGCGACTCAGTTTGCAATCAGCCGACGTCATGATCGCCAAGTTGATCATCGACATCATCTGCCGCTCTTGCGGGCAAGACTTCGTCAATTGTGACAAGCAAATTGCCACGCGCCAACGTAGCCGATAATTGTTGTCCAGCGGAAAAATTCTCGGCGTCGCGCGCGATCACGCCATCATGGCTTGACAGGATTGCGTATCCGCGCGCCAAGGTAGCTTGCGGACTTACCGCTTTTAGGGCGCGGACGTTTTCATCTAACACAGCTCTTATCGTGACCAACTGAGATGCAACGGAACTGTTCAAGCGTCGTCTAAGTTCTGCGACCAACGTACTGGAATGGGCGATGTGTTGTCGCGGATTGCATGCCTGAACTCTTGCGCTCAATGTGGCCAAGGTGCTGCGGCGAATTTGCAGACCTGTTGCAATGCTCACAGGAAGACGTTGCAGCAGTTCATCGATACGTTGGTGATATTGTTCTAGCTTACGACCGGGGTGTTGAAGCCGCGCTTGCAAATGCTTCAATCGCTCGGCGCTGCCTAAGTGTCTGGTGGTGATGGCCTTACACAGACGGTTCGTCAGCGAATCTAAACTTCGTAACACCTCATCACGATCCGGCGAACAAATCTCTGCGCTCGCTGAGGGCGTTGCGGCACGAACGTCAGCGACGATATCGGCAATCGTAAAATCAATTTCGTGTCCCACAGCAGATATAATGGGAATTTTAGATGCGTAAATGGCGCGCGCTACAAGTTCCTCGTTAAATGCCCACAGATCCTCGATCGAACCGCCACCGCGCCCGACGATCAGCACGTCGCACACCTGCAGCGCATTAGCGCGACCGATGGCACGAGCTATTTCCGGCGCCGCATTCACCCCTTGCACTGCTACCGGCAAAATGACCACATCGATCGCAGGGTTACGGCGCCGCAGGACGGTAAGAATATCTCTGATCGCCGCGCCGCTCGGCGACGTTACAACGCCGATCCGATTTGGCCACAGGGGTAAGGCCTTTTTTCGAGTAGCATCGAAAAGACCTTCGGCCGCCAGTTTGCGTTTTAATTGCTCAAGTTTGAGATGTAGCAGACCGTCGCCCGCGAGTTCCATATGCTCAATCAGTAACTGGAATTCTCCACGCGGCTCATACATTCCCACCCTGGCGCGGGCGATGATCTGCATGCCTTCGCGAGGGACGAATTTCAGGAGCGTATTCCTGGATCTGAACATTGCGCATCGCGTTTGCGCAGCCTGATCTTTTAGCGAGAAGTACCAATGGCCTGACTGGGGCTGCGCGAGATTAGATAATTCACCACTGATCCAGATCGTGCCTATCTCACGCTCGAGCAACGATTGGGTTTCTCGATTTAAGCGTGAAACTGTATAGATATCGCGCGCTTGTCGCGCAGACTCCGGCGTTATTGTGAGATCTTCGTTCAAGGTTCGTTTACCGACGCTTAGTCAGCCCATATAATCCAGCCACCTCATTCTAAGAGATCCAACCCCATCATGCGCATTTCTGGCGAAGCGCTTACTTTCGACGACGTACTACTGGCTCCTGGTTATTCGGATGTCCTACCCAGAGAAGTGCAGCTCACTTCGCGTCTCACTCGCGAAATCGCTCTCCAGATACCACTTGTTTCTGCGGCAATGGACTCGGTCACTGAAGCGCGACTCGCGATCACCTTAGCTCAAGAAGGTGGCATTGGAATCATCCATAAGAACATGGAACTTGGCGAGCAGGCCGCGCATGTCTTGCAAGTGAAAAAATTCGAAAGCGGTGTGATCCGCGACCCCATCACGGTTGCACCGAGTACCAGTATCGGTGAAGTCCTGGCGCTAACTCGAGCACGTGGAATCTCGGGGGTGCCTGTTGTCAGCGGCGATAATTTGGTTGGTATCGTGACGAGTCGCGATTTGCGGTTCGAAACTCGATTCGGCGAACCGGTTAGCGAAATTATGACGCCCAAAGCGCGTCTGATCACGGTCCCCGAAGGCGCACCGAAGGAGCGCGTGATCGGCTTGCTGCATCAACACCGCATTGAAAAAGTCCTAGTGGTCAATGAGCACTTTAAGTTGCGCGGCATGATCACTGTCAAAGATATACAAAAAGCTGATGAATTCCCGAACTCTTGCAAGGATGGCGACCAACGTTTGCGAGTCGGCGCTGCGGTTGGTACGGGCGTGGGTACTCACGAAAGAGTGGCCGCATTGGTGGCCGCCGGGGTCGATGTCATCGTCGTTGATACCGCACACGGCCACTCGAAAGGCGTGATAGACACGATCAAGTGGGTCAAAAAACATTACCCCGAGATTCAAGTTATCGGTGGGAATATCGCGACCGGGGATGCGGCCGAAGCGTTGGCTGCGGCAGGTGTCGACGCAGTGAAAGTCGGCATTGGCCCAGGTTCGATTTGTACGACACGCATCGTAACCGGTGTCGGTGTTCCACAAATCTCCGCAGTTGCCGATGTCGTACACCGTCTCGAAGGGACGGGCATCCCGATAATTTCCGATGGCGGGATCCGTTTTTCTGGTGACATCGCGAAGGTTCTCGTGGCCGGAGCGCACGCCGTCATGATCGGGAGTCTATTTGCCGGTACTGAAGAGGCCCCAGGTGAAGTCGAACTCTATCAAGGGCGTTCGTACAAATCGTATCGCGGCATGGGATCACTGGGTGCTATGTCGCAGACGCACGGTTCTTCCGATCGCTATTTCCAGGAATCCGGTGAGATCGAAAAGCTGGTTCCGGAAGGCATCGAAGGGCGCGTACCGTATAAGGGTCCACTCAGTGCTATCGTCCATCAAATGCTCGGCGGGGTACGCGCGTCAATGGGGTATACGGGTTGCAAAAACATCGAAGAATTCAGGACAAAACCGAGTTTTTTGAGAGTCTCTTCGGCAGGTATGCGAGAGAGCCACGTGCACGATGTCCAGATCACAAAGGAAGCCCCAAATTACCGCATTGACTGACGTGAATACCCAGTTGGACGCCATTCACGCCGACCGAATTTTGATCCTTGATTTCGGCTCGCAATATACCCAGCTCATAGCGCGCCGCGTGCGCGAAGCAGGTGTCTATTGCGAAATAAAACCATTCGATACGCGGTCAGCTTCGATCGTCGAATTTGCGCCGCTGGGGATCATCCTTTCCGGTGGTCCTGAGTCCGTAACAGCCGCATCGGGATCCGTCGCACCGGATATCGTGTTTCACCTTGGCGTGCCACTGCTTGGCATTTGCTACGGGATGCAAACGATGGCTGTGCAGCTAGGTGGTGCCGTGACGGCTTCGCCGAACAGGGAATTTGGTTATGCGCAAGTTCGCGCACGTGGTCACAGTGAGCTGCTTAAAGGTGTCCAAGATAGCGAGAATCCGGCTGGACATGGCTTACTCGATGTTTGGATGAGCCACGGCGATCACGTCACAGAGCTGCCGAGTGGATTTAAACTGATCGCGTCGACCGAGAGCGCACCGATTGCCGGCATTGCTGATGAAACGCGGCGTTTTTACGGTCTGCAGTTTCACCCTGAAGTCACTCACACAACGCAAGGTGCAGCGATAATTGGTCGGTTCGTGCACGACATTTGCGGCTGCGGCGATCTGTGGACGTCGTCCAATATCGCCCACAGCGCCATCGATAAAATCCGCACGCAAGTAGGCCAAGACAATGTGCTCCTCGGATTGTCAGGGGGAGTCGATTCCTCAGTCGTCGCGGCGCTCTTGCATCAAGCCATTGGTCCGCAGTTAGTTTGCGTATTCGTCGACAACGGACTCCTGCGCTTGCAGGAGGGCGACGACGTAATGGCTACATTCGCGCGCCACATGGGCGTTAAAGTGATCCGAGTTGACGCCGAGCAGCGCTTTTTGCGTGAACTACACGGTGTCGCCGATCCGGAGAAAAAGCGCAAAATCATCGGTCGCGTGTTTGTCGAGGTATTTGAAGAACAGGCGGCCGAGCTCAATGATGTGAAATGGCTTGCGCAAGGCACTATCTATCCGGATGTTATCGAATCCGCCGCCGCTGGGTCGGGCAAATCGCATGTAATTAAATCGCATCACAATGTCGGCGGCTTGCCAGCGCACATGAAATTGCAATTGCTCGAACCACTGCGTGATCTGTTTAAGGACGAGGTTCGAAAGGTGGGCGTAGAACTGGGCTTGCCAAAGCAAATGGTCTATCGGCATCCATTTCCTGGTCCGGGTCTTGGGGTCCGTATCCTTGGCGAGGTGAACAAGGAATTCGCTGATTGTTTGCGTTTGGCCGATGCGATCTTTATCGATGCGTTACGCCGCTGGGATTTATACGATTCAGTCAGTCAGGCGTTTGCCGTATTTCTTCCGGTTAAATCAGTTGGCGTTCAGGGCGATGCACGACGCTACGATTATGTGATTGCATTGCGAGCCGTCGAGACGATCGATTTTATGACCGCTCGTTGGGCGCACTTGCCTTACGAATTCCTGGACGAGGTTTCGCTACGTATCATTAACGAGGTCGATGGAATTTCGCGGGTAACCTATGATATTTCCGGCAAACCACCGGCGACAATTGAGTGGGAGTAGCCGGAATTTATAACATATAGAAAAATAACAATAAAAATAATCATATTGATAATATAATCTACATCATCAATGGTATTTTTCATGGTATTTTCCGCGCGCTGTAACGCCACAGCCAGCGATACCATGAGAGGTCGATTGATGCTGGCATGGTATCAGAGCATCTGAATTGCAAACGCTCGATACGATGTGGTTTCACGCACACGCCAGGTAAAAAACCCGCCGTAACGACAAGGGCTATAAATCGAAGAAACCTCTTGTTTCTTGAAAATCACTATGCTTTAGGTAGCACTTAGTGCTATACCTACGATTGTAGGCCAAGAGGGTAATGGATGCGAATCTTTAAAAAACAAGGCGTTCACTAAGTGGGCAGAAAAGGAGGGATTGAGTGATGACGCCTTGCAAATCGCAGTCGATGAAATGGAGCGAGGTCTGATTGACGCCGACCTTGGTGGTCATGTAGTGAAAAAGCGTGTGGCCGTTGGTGGTCGAGGCAAGCGTGGTGGTGTCCGCACCCTGCTGGCGTATAAATCCGGTGATAAGGCATTTTTTATATATGGGTTCGCCAAGAATGCACGTGCGAATGTTAGTACGGATGAATTGAAGGCGTTGAAGCACTTGGCTAAAGAATTGATGAATTACAGTGACAAGACATTAACCAAAGCCATCCAGCATGGCGCGTTAATCGAGGTGGAAGACAATGAATAAATCGATCCTGGAAGTGGTGCACGACAGTGCCAAAGACCTGCATGAGGCTGGTGCAATGAAAGAGACCACCTTGCGGGAGTTCGATGCGCAGTGTCTGCCACCTGTGAAAGAATTGACAGCTGCGCAGATCAAGCGCATCCGGATGAAAAATAAGGCCAGTCAGGCGGTGTTTGCCGCGTATTTGAATACGGGCAAGTCCACGGTGCAGAAATGGGAACAGGGCCAGAAAAAGCCAAATGGGCCTTCATTAAAACTGCTGAATCTGGTTGCGGAAAAAGGCCTAGATGTGTTGGTCTAGGGAAGGAATCCAGATGCCAGAGAAGAATTTCTGCAGAATTTTCTGAGCATGGTATTTTTCATGGTATCGCCGTTTATCAGGGAAATAAGTCATTGATGATAAGTGATAAAAAAGGCTTATTGATAATAGGGTG
>JAQCEL010000186.1 GCA_027618655.1 Pseudomonadota bacterium
TCTATTCTTGTAACCGCAAAATACACCATCGTGAGAGATACTAAAAGTCAGCTCATATTTCTTACTCTAGCTCAAACAAGTCGTACCTGATTCGCGTCGCTCGATGAGCGACGCGGTGGACAGCAGCTCTGATATTTCGAAAACCAGATTTACTCGATATCGCACCTCATGACGAATTGAGGGCGTCGAAATCACGAAACTCAAAGACTCGGTGGTGCCAGTAAATTCCGCGGTAGGTCATCGTGGGGCGGTACAGTGGTTACGTTGTGGGTTCTCGATCATCGCCAAGCGCGAATCGGGGTCGTAACGTCGAACAATCGTTCAAATACCCAGGATGACGACGAGTGTTCAGCGCTTCAGTTTAAAATATTTGGAATGCCGACGGTCGGTTCCGACGCGATTCACCGAAATGATTATTGGGGACCAACGAGGAAATGGACTCAACATCCAATGGGCGCTACTTTCATCGAGCGAAATTCATTTTCCGCCACCGGGAAGGCGATTTTCAAAACGATATGCAGATCGCATCGATGTAGTACGGTAATTCGCGCACGCTTGCCCTGGAGTTACATTAATCGTCAGGCGTCATACGGCACAGCGAAGTGTTTTGGAACGTCATAAATTCGGGATTTAAACTCGCGATAGCTAAATCGAATCAGTCGGCACTCTTTTCAACACGGCGTCTAATGGGAGGGCTGTCAATCGCCGAGCGTATATCCGCATGTTTTGTCATAACGAGTCATTTGCACTACAACTATTGTGCTGCGCCAACCGGTACATCCCCCTCGGCCGATTCTGTCAGGAAGTGCTACCAAGCACTGAGGCGATAGCGTCTATAATTTTATCCTGATCGTCCGTACTGAGGTACGGGTGCATCGGCAAACTGAATACGCGTGACGCCGCGTTTTCGGAAGTGGGGAACGGACCTTGATTGCCGACTCCTTCGATAGCTTGGAATACGGGTTGTCGATGCAGGGGTACGGGATAATGTACCGCCGTTGGAATACCAATCAGGGCGAGTTCTTTAATTATTAAATCGCGGTTTTCGGACTGGACCGTGTATTGTGCGTACACGCTCGCGTTATAGCTTTCAACGTAAGGCGCAGTAACGGCAGGAGCTACCCTCGCTAACTGGTCAGTGAAACGACCGCCGAGTCGATATCTGGTATCAACCTCGTCGTCGTATGTTTCTAGTTTAGCTAGTAGTATTGCGGCTTGTAGCGTATCCATCCGGCCGTTAAATCCGAGCACTGGATGATGGTATCGACGGTCTTGACCGTGCACACGAATTTGACTCATTCGGGTTGCTAGATTGCCGTCGTTTGTAAAACATGCGCCACCATCACCGTAACACCCGAGCGGCTTAGACGGGAAGAAACTGGTGCAGCCAATAGTTGTTAGCCCACCAGAACGACGCCCCTTATAGGTCGCGCCGAAACTTTGTGCTCCGTCTTCGATAACCGGTATTTTGTGGGCGCCAGCGATCGCGTTAATTTCATCGAATTCCGCACATTGACCATACAAACTCACAGGCATGATAGCTTTGGTTTTTGTCGTAATTGCTTTTTCGATTAAGGCAGGATCGATGTTATACGTTGCCGGATCGATATCGACGAAGACCGGTTTTGCGCCGAGAAACGCAATAGTTTCAGCTGGCGCTATAAAGGTAAATGGCGTTGTGATTACCTCGTCGCCGATTCCAATGCCAAGCGCCATCATAGCCATGAGCAAAGCATCGGTGCCACTTCCCGCGCTAATGCAGTGTTCAACTCCGACGTAAGCCGCGAGCCGCCCCTCTAATTCCTCAATCTCTGGCCCCATGATGTAGCGACCATGGTCAAGCACGCGCTGAATGCTGTTGTCGATCTCTTGTTTGTGTCGCGCATAAGGGGTTTTTAAGTCGATGAAGTCCATGGGTCTTCCATTCACGTCGGTGGCAAAAAAATAGACTATAAATAATTAGGCTCGATGCCCGCTTCCGAGTAGGTGATTAGGCTGTTTCCGAAAGTGTGCAGATGCCGTCGGTAAGCAAATAGATATCGCCCGTATGTGGACATCGGCATTCTCCATCGCCAGCAAGGGGGAGATCAAGGCGTTCTCCGAAGCGGCTCATCCACCCAATCGCGCGGCCAGGAACACCAGTAATTAAGGCAAAGTCCGGCACATCACGGTTGACAACCGCGCCTGCACCGACAAACGCATATTTACCTACAGTCACCCCACAGATGATCGTACAGTTCGCCCCAAGCGTTGCTCCGCGTTTAATCAACGTACTTCGATATTCGTCTTTTCGAGATATTTCGGAACGCGGATTGTATACGTTAGTGAACACCATACTCGGTCCACAAAATACCCCGTCCTCTATCGTTACGTTGTCGTAAACCGAAACGTTGTTTTGAATTTTTACGTAATTACCGATTTTGACAGCATTGGCCACGAATACGTTTTGACCCAATGAGCAACCATCACCTAGTACGGCTTTGCCTGAGACGTGAGTCCAATGCCAGATGTGCGTATCACGACCAATTGTGGCGCCTTCGTCAATAATTGCCGTGCTATGTGCTGAGTAAGGTTCCATTTTTCGATCCAAATTTCGCGGGCGGTGTTCGTCCCATCGTCCAGGATTAGTATTCGAGCGGCAGCGAGACGCGCCGTCCATCGCGTGACGAGAGGTAGATGGCAATCAGCGTCTCTAACGAGCGCAGGCCTTCGCGACCGTCAGTTAGAGGTGGGGCTTCGCCCCGCAGTGTGTTGATCACATTGTCGTAATAGAGCGGGTGTCCGACGCCATATACCGATTGTGCTTGATAGCTGGCATCGAGCGTCAACTTATCATCTTCGTCTTCGTCGGAAAATTCCCAGTGTTTAATTTCGTTAACGGCGACGCCGCCGATCTGAACCGTACCCTTATCACCTAAAATAGTAATTGAACCTTCAAGGTTTCTTGGATACGTCAACATCGTCACGTTCACCGAACCCAGCGCGCCGGACCGCCATCTGATATTAGCCACGCCGGTATCCTCGACCTCAATTGCACGATCTAACGTCGCAGTATATGCGTGTACGCTTTCAATCGGGCCGACCAACCAGCCAAGCAAATCTACGTAATGACTGGCTTGGTTCATAAATGCGCCGCCATCGAATTCCCACGTCCCACGCCATCGCGCTTGGTCGTAGTATTCCTGCGGCCGACTCCAAAATACGTTGACGTTCACCATAAAAATACGTCCAAATCGGCGTTTCTTAATAGCGCGTTTCAGTAGCTGCAATGTCGAATTCATCCGATTCTGTTTGACCACGAAAAGCCGTACACCCGCGTCGTCACACTCGCTGACCATCTTCTTCCCATCGGTCAATCTTGTGGCCATTGGCTTCTCGGTAATGACGTGCCTGCCAGCACGCGCGATTTGAACTGTCTGACCGGGATGCAGTCCGCTCGGGGTACATAACGCCACTGCGTCAGCCTGCGAGCCCGCTAGGAGCGATTGCAATGAATCGTAGTGATCCACTCCGAAGCGAGTGCCGTGCAATTGCGCGACGTCCTTGTCGTCGTCGCACACGGCCACGAGTTCACAGCGTTCCGAATGCGCTTGAAGTGCGTCAAAATGACGTCCGGAAATACGCCCGCAGCCAACTACTGCAAATCGAATTTTTCTATCCCTAATTTCAGCAGGAGACTTGTAATCCATGTATTTACCTTAATGCTTCTCAGACATTGGCAACCAGCCCGAGTTTACGTGAGTTTCGCATGCGGAACTAAGATGCCGCCGAGTTAGGAATCGCGAACTGCTTCGCCAAACCCGCCAATATCCATCCACTTCCCTCAAATAGTTCGTTATACAGCCGCCTGGGATTCCCTTGGGACTCGGTAGGCGAAAAATAAATCTGGCAAACTTCGAGCCATTAAGACGCACGTCGCAGGGGTGGTTTGCTCATGCGAAACGCGATGTGCTCGCGGAGCGCTAGCATAACTGAAAGTCGTTCTTCGATCTTTCGTCTGGAACCTAAATGTAAAGAAATCCCACCGGGAAGCATCAAGCGCGTTATCACAAGGCTACCAACGCTGGAATACTGGTCACCAGTGTCAAGCCGCGCACGTTTGTCGATTGCTGCGATTGAGCCGTCCGGCATCTGATCGGCGAACGCATTCACTTTTGGGCTAGCTTAGAATAATTGTTGCAATGTAGAGTCTACGTCGAGGCTGAATTGATCATGAATACGCGATCTTCTCCGGCTCAAGAGACTGCGATTCGACCTGAGTTCTAGTTCATAGGCACGCGGCGTATTCTCCACCACCGACGTGGGCACGTACCAGGACACTAACTTCCTCGATTTATACAGCAGGGTCCCCCGGTCAGCTGACGAGTCTCTCATTCACGATAGCAACGTTGTCCAGGCCGAGGCGCCAGTCAGCGGCGATCATTCCACGTCGCGTCGCCGATTTTTGTTGTCCCGGAAATCACGGGTCTCGTGCGCGAACAGTCTATGGCACACTTGCCTATTGAGTCGGTGCGATTTTCGACCGACAGATTTGGTGCGGTATGACAATTTGTAATGGCGGCTTTAGAGCGCGAATTGTGACGGGCTTTGGCCCATAAGTTAACGAACGACATGTGACGTTCTCTAATTTGGACGCCGATTAATTTTGTATTCACTAAAAAGGATACACTTAAAAGCGTAGATTCTTACCCGCTGGAAAGAGACTGATGAAGTATTCCGCTCGTAACCTTTTGTTAGGTTATCGAACCGCGTTGCAGGCATCGCATAAGCTGCAAGTAGACCGAGTATCGTTATATCTCGTAGTGATGAAGTTGCTCTTTCGTGATGCTCGGCGCGTGACCCACTTCGAGATCCCCGCAGCAGTCAGCATTGGTATCGCCGCATTGACGGCGCAAGTTGGGGCATTTTCAGCAATTTTGTATGTTTTTAGCCACATAGAGGAATCGCAACCGCAGTCATTGCCGGCGGCGATTATGGGCGTAAACATTAATGGGGCGACATTCATCAGCTTCGTGTTGCTAATTGGTTCATTAACAGTAGCAGCGACGTTTTTCCAATATGCGTCCGAGCGCAAAGTATCTAAAGCAGTGAAGAAATTTGAAGCTCACGCGTACCGGTCATTGTTGACAATTTCGACCTATTTGCCGCTACCTGGCGCCGCAACTGCGAACGAGTTCATCGGGGTCCGTATGATAGGGCAAACCCTTTCCAGCGTCCCGCGGATTTGTTCCATGTCGTTACGACGATTCGTCGCAGGGGTGGTACCTCTGGTGCAAACGGTTGTCGCCCTAGGGACGTTACTGATCCTTGATGTGATGACGACAACGGTCGTGGTCGCTGTCCTGTTATTGGCGGGATTTAGTATTTACTCGATAAATCTGGCTGCCGTACGTTTGGGCTGGAAGGTGGAATCGACCGTCACCGAACTGAACGCCGACCGCAAATCGGTAATGCGCCAATTGTCGTTCAGTAGCAAAGGTGATATCCGCCAAGTGGTTGCGGACCATACCGCGGGTCCGGTATACATCGCGGCGATCGACGCATTCTTTGATCGACTGCTAATTATCGATAAAAGCACTTTCGCGACAGGTGTTATCGGAGCCGTGTTGCTCGCGATGGTGGTGGGGGTGAACGGTTGGCAGGTAATGTTTGGCGACGGTTCAATGGCAGCTCTGCTAGCGTATTTGCTCGCCTTGCGTTATTTTTCTAGTGGCGTGCAAAGCGTAGTTAGTACCGTGACGGGCATTAATCAACTGTTTCCGCGGGTGTTACGTTATTGGCGGCTAGTTTCGTTGATGGACGCGAAGCGCATTTGCCCGATCCCAGAGGGCGAGCCGCTTTTCATAGTCGTCGAGGACCTCGAAACGAGCGCCGGCCGTACGATACCGTTTAGCGTGGGTTCATATTTTCATATTGTCGGCGAGAAAGACCTAACTAAAGAAATGCTAGTTCCCTTTATGGACCGAATTAAATGGTCCGGCGATGCGCCCCCATTGGGTTTCGTTGATTACCAATTCTCACCCCTTACCGATACCGATGAAGTAATTCCGAATAGCCAATTAACGAGTGCCGGCGTAACGGATCAGGACCCAGTTGACTTGATATGGCCCGTTGACTACTCACCACGATTAATCGTGCGGAATCAAATCGCGACCGATGCTGCGGTTAATAAAGTGCCGGAAAATAGTACCGTGGTTGAGTATTGTCGGTTGGCAGATTTTCGCGATGAGTTGGCAGCTGGCGGGGAACTAGTTATCGTTTTGCTATCCGAAAAACGGGTCGCATGCTGTTCGTACGCGTGGTTAGATAAAAACCGCGCGGACTTGATGATGCGAATAAGGTCGCTTTCCAAGCAGGCGGCGAGCGGCGGCACAGACGGCGACGGAGAATTCGCCTGACGCGGATCTTGACTGGTCATTGTGTGTCACTTTCTCTCCCCGCGCGGCGGTGGAGTACCAAATATCTTTGCGTTGCTGGTCGTCATCAGAACGGAAGCGGAAATCGTTAAATGCTAACCAGCGCGAGGCCACGAAAATCTATAATCTGTTTGACGCCAGTCGCATTGGAGCACGACACTCGCGCAATAAAAATTGCACGCTCGCTCATCCAGTTGGGTTATTTCACAACAGTAATTGAAGGGGTTTGTTCGCAAAACAAAATTGATGGCATCGACGTTACGGCGCTGGGTGGCAAGGTCCCGCACGGTTCAGCAAGAGGTCCTGATAAACGTTCTGTAGGCCAGCGAATTAAAGAAGTGTTGCCTCCTGCCGCCCGTGATCTCGCTCTATTTCACGTTGACAAATATCGCCGAATAAAATTGGATTATCGGCGCGTTATTCAAAGTCTCGACGAAGTTGACTGCATTTATTTGCATGGCTGCACCTATGCCCGAGCTGTAATCGCGCACTGCTTAAGAAAACAGGCTAAATTCGTTTACGATGCCCATGATTTTTATTCTCGAATACCTGTTCCAGATGACGTTGGAGCCGGATTTGGTCGACGACTACGCGGGCACGAACGTCATTTGGAAGAGCAGTGTTTTGCTTCAGCGGATGCCATCGTCACAGTGAGTTCTGGTTTGGCGAATTTGATGCGTGATAGTTTTGGGCGCCAACCTGAAGTCATAATGAATTCTCACAATCGATTCCTTGAAATTGAATCAAGTCGGGATATCCGCGAAGAGTGTGGTGTCCGTGGCTCCGATTTTTTATTGGTGAGCCTCGGCAACGCGAAATCCGGGCAGCTGATCGCGACACTTTTAGATGCATTGGCACAGCTCCCCGAAAGGTTCCACCTTGCCTGCTTGGGTAGTGGCTATGAACGATATACTTTGCACATCGAAAAACTAGGTCTGCAACGACGAACCCATCTCTTGGGGGCGCGACCGGCACCGGAGATCGTTCCTTTTATTCGAACCGCTGACGCGTCGGTATTAACGTATTATGCGGCATCAGACAATTTGAAATACGCGTTACCCAACGGGTTCTTTCAGTCGCTGGCCGCCCGATTATCGATAATTTATTCCCCAGATTTACTCGAAGTTCGTAAGCTTTGTGAACCCCATACCATCGGCAGCCAAATCAACGTGCACGATCCGCAAGCCTACGTCACTGCCATTGAGGAAATCTCTGAGGCTAACTGGGGCAAATCTCGGAATCCCGCAAACTATGACGCGCTACTCGAAGAGATCGATTGGTCAAAGCAAGAGCAACGGCTTGCCGCTGTGATGGAATCCGTACTGGGTGGCAGCTAATGTGCGGCATCGCAGGAATAGTTGCACTAAACCGAGGACGTCGAATCGACTACGAAGCTGGATTGGGCGCGATGAATGGCCTTCTCGCGCACCGCGGTCCCGATGGTTCAGGAACTTGGATCCAAAGCGAGCGATGTGCCGGGTTTACTCATCGTCGATTATCGGTGATCGATTTAACAGATGCGGCGAATCAGCCGATGCTCGGTGCCAACAAAACGACTATTGTTCATAACGGCGAAATCTACAACTATTTGGAGTTGCAAACCGCGCTACGTCATCAGTGGGCTTTTAAAACCGAATCAGACACCGAAACGATTCTCGCCGCATATGAAGCGTACGGAACGCAATTTACCAGCCATCTTCGTGGTATGTTCGCATTTGCAATCTGGGATGACCGCAAGCAACGTTTCATTTGCGTGCGGGACCGGATAGGTATTAAGCCGCTCTACTACGCAGTGATTGATGGGATTCTCTATTTCGCGTCAGAAGCCAAGGGATTGCTACCTTTTCTTCCGGAGATTGAGACTGACCCTGATGCGCTTTCAGAATATCTGACGTTCCAATACACCATCGGCGAGCAAACTTTGTTCAAACATATCAAGCAGCTAATGCCGGGACACCAACTTGTCGTGGAAAATGGCCAGCTGCATATTTCCCGCTACTGGGACGTGGTTTACGACGTAGAAAATGGGCGCCCCGCAGAATCCTGGGAGTCAGAACTAGATGACCTTATGCGTGATTCCGTCAGCATGCACCTAAGAGGTGATGTGCCGGTCGGGACATATGTGTCCGGAGGTGTCGATTCAACCTTGACCAGTATTTTGGCCGGCGGCGTTG
>JAQCEL010000187.1 GCA_027618655.1 Pseudomonadota bacterium
CCACAAGGCAATGCGACGATGGGTAGCGGCGTCGATAAACGGGCGGTCGAAAAATCCAGCTACGATGTTTTAATGGACGAGTCTACGGTTGTGGAATCAGTTGTTAAGTTACCGGAGGTCGGTTACGACCTGCTCCCATCGAACTCAGACTTAACCGCAGCGGAAATTGGCTTGGTCGATGAGTTGGGTCGCGAACTCAGGTTACGTCAGGCAGTGGACAATGTTCGGGATGCGTACACCTACGTTATTATCGACTGCCCGCCGGCCTTAAACATGTTGACGATCAACGCGCTCGTCGCAGCAGACTCAGTGATGATTCCAACGCAGTGTGAGTACTACGCGCTAGAAGGACTTTCCGCATTACTCGAAACACTCGAAAAAATAAAAAAGATTTTGAATCCGAAGTTGGAAGTCGAAGGATTCCTGCGCACGATGTACGATCCACGCAATAACCTCGCGAATCAGGTATCCCAGCAATTACTGAAGCACTTTGGTGACAAAGTTTATCGCACCGTCATTCCGCGCAACGTTAGGCTCGCGGAAGCGCCAAGCCACGGGCTTCCGGCGTTGCTTTACGACAAGTCTTCAAGTGGGGCTGTCGCTTATCTAGCCCTGGCCGGCGAAATGTTGCGGCGCGATGAAGCCCAACTTGCCGCAAATTAGACATCCGAGACATTTGACATGGCGACAAAGAAAAAGGCATTAGGCAGGGGGCTCGACGCGCCATTAGGTCTTGGTGTGGCGCAAACCGCGCCTGAAGAACGCAACGGCGACCAGCTAAAATCAATTCCCATCGATCTGATTCAACGCGGACGCTACCAGCCGAGGATCGACATCAAGGCGGAAACGCTGCAGGACTTGGCGGATTCGATCAAAGCCCAGGGCATCGTACAACCCATCGTGATCCGGGCAATCGAAGGCGCTGGCCGTTTTGAAATTATTGCTGGGGAACGGCGGTGGCGCGCCGCGCAAATTGCCGGATTGCACGAAATCCCCGCGATTATCCGCGATGTCTCTGATCAAGTAGCCGCCAGCGTCGCGCTGATTGAGAACATTCAACGCGAACAACTGAACCCGCTTGAAGAAGCCCAAGCGCTCCATCGACTAATCCATGAATTCGAAATGACGCATCAAGCCGTCGCTGAAGCAGTGGGTCGCTCCCGTGCTAGCGTTTCAAACCTCCTGCGACTGTTGGAACTCCACCCCGACGCTAGAAAATTGCTCGAAGTAGGCGACATCGAAATGGGGCACGCGCGCGCTTTGGCCGGATTGCCGACTGCGATGCAAGCGTTTGCCGCCGGGAAAATAGTCGCTATGGGAATGTCGGTTCGCCAAGCCGAAAAACTCGTCAGAGATTTGCGCGCACCGAAACCCGAGACTCGGGCTCCAGCGAAACCGGCTGATCCCGACGTAAAACTACTGGAAGACACCTTAGCCGAGCGGCTTGGCGCTAAAGTTGCGATTCGCAGTGGCAAAGGCGGGAAGGGAACACTATCAATCAACTACAACTCGCTTGACGAATTAGACGGAATTCTTGCGCACATAAAATAGGCGTGAATTTACGCTTGCCGCACTGCCGCATCTGCCGCTACAATCCACGCGTTTTGCGCAGCCCTATATCGGCGTGAACACAAATATTTCGTCGCGGCCAGTGAACTCCGGTGCGCTGTACAATTATTCGCGGGGCCTGGCGCTACGCGTCGTCGCGGGCCAGATAGTCGTCGGCCTGGCGCTTGCATGTTGCCTCGCCTTTGTGAGCGCGAATTTGGGGTATTCGGCACTTGTCGGCGCCGGCATAGGAATATTGCCGACGTACTACTTAGCCGTTCGAATGTTTCGCCGCTCGCGCCGAGCGCTTTCGCCGGAGCAAGCATTGCGCAATATCTACCTGGGTGAAGGACTCAAGGTAGCATTCACTATCGCTCTGTTTGTATTGTCGATATTACAGCTGGACGTGCATTTGGGCGCTGTCGCTGGCGCATATATGACGACCGTTGTCGTAAATTGGGTCGCAATTTACGCTGCAGACTTAGGAGAATCCCCGCGCAAGCGAATCGGGGGTTGAGTGAAATCTTTAAAGATAAAAAAGGTTCGGCCGAAGAATAACGAGCATGGCAGCAAGTTCCCCAGCTGAGTACATCAGCCACCACATACAAAACCTCACTTTTGGCGAACGCGCTGACGGAACGTGGGGATTCGCCCAGTCGGCGAAAGAAGCGACCGATATGGGGTTCATGGCCGTTAACGTCGATACAATGTTTTGGTCAATAGCGACCGGGCTCTTGTTCTGCTGGTTATTTCGCAAAGCCGCGGTTAGCGCCTCGGTCCAAACGCCAGGACGCTGGCAGTCGTGCGTTGAGATGGTCCTTGAGATGGTCAATACGAGTGTTAAAGATGCGTTCGTTGGCAACAATGCGCTCATTGGACCGCTCTCGTTAACAATTTTCGCATGGGTATTCTTAATGAATCTCATGGATCTCGTGCCCGTTGATTTTATTCCGCAGATCTCGCACGCGCTCGGCCTACCGTTCATGAAGATGGTGTCAACGACGGATGTCAATGCGACTTTCGGAATGTCGTTGTCGATATTCGGGCTAATGATTTACTACGGTATTAAGATAAAAGGGGTAGGTGGCTTTCTCGGTGAACTTGCGTTTCACCCCTTCGGCAAGGCATTTTTGCCGGTCAATTTGGCGCTTGAAACAGTGTCACTCGTCGCCAAGCCGCTGTCGCTATCATTACGGTTATTCGGCAACATGTTCGCCGGTGAGTTAGTTTTCGTACTCATTGCAGCCTTAGTACCATTTTACATTCAATGGCTCGTGGCAGTGCCTTGGGCGATATTCCACATTTTGGTCATTACCTTACAAGCTTATATTTTTATGATGTTGACGATTGTGTATCTCAGTCAGTCGCATGAAACCCACGACTCGCATTGACGAATTAAATAAATAGGAGAGATGTTATGGAGTCCGTAGTTGCATTTTCAGCCCTCGCGGCAGGTATCATGGTCGGCCTTGGCGCGCTCGGCGCCGGTGTTGGCATTGGTATTTTGGGTAGCAAGTTCCTCGAAGGAGCGGCGCGTCAGCCAGAATTGGTACCGATGCTCCAAGCCCGAATGTTCCTGATGCTAGGCTTAACTGACGCAGTGCCAATTATCGCCATCGCGTTTGCCGCACTCATGATGTTCGCAAACCCGTTCCTCGGACAGATCGTCCACTAAGCCGAACAGGTTACGCGTAATGAACATCAATCTAACATTAATCGGCCAAGCGATATCGTTTGCGATATTCGTATGGTTCTGCGTCAAGTACGTATGGCCGCCGATATTGAATGCGTTAGAAGAGCGTGAGACGCGCATCGCTGATGGACTCGCCGCTGCTGAGAAAGGCCAACAAGATCTTGCCAACGCCGCTCATAAGGTGGAGGACATCTTGCAAGAAGGTCGTGATAGAGCACAAGAATTTGTCGTTCAATCGCAAAAGCGGGCGGAAGAAATTATCGATCAGGCCAAACAGGCCGCGATCGAAGAAGGCGATCGCGCACTCGTGGCCGCGCGGGGCAGAATCGATCAGGAACGCAATGAAGCGCGGGAATCTCTGCGCAGTGAAGTCGCAGTCCTAGCCTTGAATGGCGCTGAGCAGATTCTAATGCGCGAGGTCGACGCCACAGCCCACCGAGAAGTGCTCGACAAGCTGGTTGCGGAAATCTAAAAATCATGCAGGAAAATCTTACCGTAGCACGGCCTTACGCCTTGGCAGCGTTCGGGTTCTCAGTTGATGAGGGCGACCAAACCGCGTGGTCGACAATGCTCGAGTCGCTCGCAAACGCGACGTCTCATCGAGATCTGCAACCGCTCATCACGCACCCTAAGATAAGCAAAAGCCAGCTCAAAGAATTGCTTGTAGAAATTCTCGGCCGGCAATTGAATCCGCACCGTGAGAATTTCCTTGGCGCCTTGATCGACGCGGGTCGATTAAGCTTAGCTCCGGAAATCTCTGCTCTATTTGAGCAATACAAAGCCGCAGCCGACGGCGTCGTCGACGTTACGGTTGAATCGGCATTTGAAATCAGCGACGCAGAGCAGGAGCGGATTGCAACTGCGTTGCGCGCCAAGCTAGGACGTCAATGCAAGCTTAGTGCATCAGTAAACCCAGATCTGATCGGCGGAGCGGTTATTAGAGTCGGCGACTCAGTGATCGATATATCACTGCGCGGCCGCCTCCAGGCGTTGCAACAGCAACTCGCCTAGATCGCAAGCCAACACTCTCAAAACAATTGAAATATCTTCGTAGAGGGCAGCCATGAGTATCAGCGCAACAGAAATCAGCGAACTGATCAAAAAGAAAATCCAAGGTCTCGATCTGAAAACAGAGGCCCGTACTGAAGGTACGATCGTCAGTCTGATGGACGGAATCGCACGCATTCACGGTTTGAGCAACGCGATGCAAGGTGAAATGATCGAGTTCCCGGGCGGCGTATTTGGACTAGCGTTGAACCTCGAACGAGATTCCGTCGGCGCCGTTATCATGGGCGAATATGAGCACATATCCGAGGGCGATACGTGCCGTTGCACAGGCAGGATCCTCGAAGTACCCGTAGGCGAGGGTTTGCTCGGCCGAGTTGTCGATTCGCTCGGCGCCCCCATCGACGGAAAAGGTGAAATTATCGCCGCACGCCGGGAACCCATTGAAAAAATTGCTCCCGGTGTTATCGAACGTCAGTCAGTCGACCAACCGGTTCAGACGGGACTTAAATCAATCGACGCGATGGTCCCAGTCGGCCGCGGGCAGCGAGAACTGATTATCGGTGATCGTCAAACGGGTAAAACGGCGGTTGCAATCGACGCGATCATCAACCAGAAAGGTACCGGCGTTAAATGTATATACGTCGCGATCGGACAAAAAGCGTCATCGATTAATACCGTTGTAAACAAGTTACACGAACACGGTGCGATGGAGCACACGATCGTCGTCGCTGCGACAGCATCGGACTCTGCGGCCTTACAATATATCGCGCCATATTCCGGTTGCGCGATGGGCGAGTATTTTCGCGATCGAGGTGAAGACGCACTCATCGTCTACGACGATTTGACGAAACAAGCTTGGGCCTACCGACAGGTATCCTTACTCTTGCGCCGTCCGCCTGGTCGAGAGGCCTATCCTGGTGACGTATTTTATTTGCACTCCCGTTTGCTAGAACGTGCTTCGAGAATTAACGCGGCGCACGTCGAAAAAATAACGAACGGGGAAGTGAAAGGAAAGACGGGCTCACTAACCGCGCTGCCCATTATTGAGACGCAAGCCGGTGACGTGTCCGCCTTCGTGCCAACTAACGTGATTTCGATCACGGACGGGCAGATCTACCTCGAGTCGGATTTATTTAATTCAGGATTTCGCCCCGCTATCAATGCTGGCCTATCGGTTTCGCGAGTGGGTGGTGCGGCGCAGACAAAAATCATCAAAAAATTGGGCGGTGGTATTCGCCTTGCACTAGCGCAATACCGAGAGCTGGCAGCGTTCTCACAATTTGCTTCCGATCTCGATGAAGCGACACGCCGGCAACTAGAACGAGGTCAGCGCGTGATGGAATTGATGAAACAAAAACAATACGCGCCACTTTCCGTTGCACAAATGGCAGCAAGTCTGTTCGCTGTTGAAAACGATTTCATGGACGATATCGAACTCGACAAGATCGGCGATTTTGAAGCCGCGCTGCATAGTTATATGGGCAGCTCACATAAAGGGCTAATGGATACGATCAACGCGACAGGCGATTTTGGTGATGACATTTCTGCGGGCCTGAAGGCCGCAATTGCAGAATTCAAGGCTAATCACACCTGGTAAGGGATCGACGATAGGAAACCTAGATGGCCGCGGGAAAAGAAATTCGGAACAAGATTGGAAGCGTAAAGAATACGCAGAAAATCACGAAAGCCATGGAAATGGTTGCGGCGAGCAAAATGCGCAAGGCGCAAGAGCGCATGCGCGCAGCGCGCCCGTACGCGGACAAGATGCGTAATGTTGTTGCCCATGTCGCTAACGCGAATACAGAAACGAAACATCCCTTTCTTATTGAGCGTTCTGAGGTCAAAAGGATCGGTGTGATAGTCGTTACGTCGGACCGCGGGCTCTGCGGTGGATTGAACGGCAACTTATTTCGCAATGCGTTGCGTCAATTCAAGCTCTGGGAAGACGAAGGCAAAGAACTCGATTTGTGCGTCATTGGCAGTAAGGGGATCTCGTTTTTAAGCCGAATCGGCGCGAACATTGTGGGTTCTGCGAATCAGATTGGCGACGCACCAACGTTGGAAGAGCTGATAGGTACGGTCAAGGTCATGCTTGATGCTTATTTGGAAGGCCGAGTCGACAAGGTTTTTCTGATTTACAACGTTTTTGTGAATTCGATGACGCAACGTTCGGACATTGAACAATTGATACCCGTGGTCCCCGAAGAAAACACGGATATGCAACACCACTGGGATTATATTTACGAATCGGGTAGCGACGATGTGCTGGAACAATTATTGACTCGCTACATTGAATCACTGGTTTACCAAGGTGTCGCTGAAAACATCGCCTGTGAGCAGGCAGCTCGAATGGTCGCGATGAAATCCGCGTCAGATAACGCAGGTGATCTCATTGGCGAGTTACAGCTCGTGTACAACAAGGCTCGCCAAGCTGCGATCACCCAAGAACTTTCCGAAATCGTCGCCGGCGCGGCAGCGGTTTAAGCAGAATTAAATTTTGACTAGATTGAGGATCTGAATGATGAGTTCAGGAGACGTAGTACAAGTCATCGGCGCCGTAGTAGACGTCAAATTCCCTACGGACGCGGTGCCCAAAATCTACGATGCGTTGAACATCGACGATAGCGAAATCGTCCTCGAAGTGCAGCAGCAGATTGGTGATGGCGTGGTGCGAACGATCGCGCTCGGCACAACCGATGGGTTGCGAAGAGGAATGTCAGTTAAAAACACTGGCGAAGGACTCAAAGTTCCGGTCGGTCAGGAAACCCTCGGGCGGATCATGAATGTGTTGGGCGATCCGATAGACAATAAAGGGCCGATCGGCGAAAAAGAACGGATGGTGATCCATCGTGCGGCGCCGAAGTTTGTCGAACTTTCAGCCACCCAAGATTTACTCGAAACAGGCATCAAAGTTATCGATTTGATCTGTCCTTTCGCAAAAGGCGGCAAAGTTGGATTGTTCGGGGGTGCCGGTGTTGGTAAAACCGTCAACATGATGGAACTGATCCGCAACATCGCGATTGAACATAGCGGTTTTTCAGTGTTCGCCGGAGTCGGCGAACGTACCCGCGAAGGCAACGACTTCTACCACGAAATGAAGGATTCGAACGTCCTTGATAAGGTCTCCTTAGTCTATGGCCAGATGAACGAGCCGCCAGGAAATAGACTTCGAGTCGCGTTGACTGGATTGACGATCGCGGAGAAGTTTCGCGATGAAGGGCGCGATGTACTTTTCTTTGTCGATAATATTTTCCGATTTACCCTAGCGGGCGTGGAAGTGTCCGCATTACTTGGACGAATGCCATCAGCGGTGGGCTATCAACCGACACTCGCCGAGGAAATGGGGCGCCTGCAAGAGCGAATCACATCGACGAAAACGGGATCGATTACTTCAATTCAAGCCGTCTACGTACCTGCTGACGATCTAACTGATCCGTCTCCGGCAACAACGTTTGCTCACTTAGATGCTACTGTCGTGCTATCTCGTCAAATTGCCGAGCTTGGAATCTATCCGGCGGTCGACCCATTAGACTCGACGAGTCGCCAACTGGACCCGCTGGTCGTCGGTCAAGACCATTACGACGCGGCGCGATCAGTGCAAAATACACTGCAGCGCTACAAGGAACTGCGCGACATCATTGCCATTCTCGGCATGGATGAATTATCTGAAGAAGATAAGCTGAGCGTGTCGCGCGCACGTAAGATTCAACGATTCTTGTCGCAACCGTTCTTTGTCGCAGAAGTGTTTACTGGCAGCCCCGGTAAATACGTTTCGCTAAAAGACACGATTTCTGGCTTCAAGGCGATCGTCGCGGGTGAGTGCGATCACCTTCCGGAACAGGCGTTCTATATGGTTGGCACGATTGACGAAGCCGTCGAAAAAGCGAAAAACCTCTAGGCTGATGAGGACCGACTAATGCCGATTCATGTCGATATTGTCAGTGCAGAACGCGAAATCTTTTCAGGCTCTGCAGAAATGGTATTCGCGCCCGCAATACTTGGGGAAGTCGGGATTGCGCCTGGTCACACGCCGCTTTTGACTCAGCTTGGCCCAGGCGAAGTTCGCCTCAAGTTTGAAGACGGTACGGAGCAGGCGTTCTACGTTTCAGGTGGGGTACTGGAAGTCCAACCGAAAGTTGTTACGGTCCTTTCCGATACGGCTGAGCGCGCCGAAGATTTAGACGAAGCGCTCGTGCTAAAAGCGAAGGAAGCTGCCGAAGCGCTGTTGAACGATAAAGAAGGCTCGATCGATTACGCAATGGCGCGCACGGAACTCGCAGAAACCATCGCCCAGTTGCAAACTATCGCGCGCATGCGCCGCCGCGCTGGTGGCGGGCGC
>JAQCEL010000188.1 GCA_027618655.1 Pseudomonadota bacterium
GGTTTTCATGACCCGAGAGCCTGATCTCGTTTAGACTATCCGTCAAGTTATTTTGGCACGGGCCCTAAGGTTCTTGGATCATGGCAAGATCCGATCAATGCAATCAAAAAATTATGACGCAAGATCTCGGTAACACGTATGACGTCTCGGAAACCGAATGCAAGGTGCAGCCTTCAATCGCCTGGAATCATCCGCCGCAGGTTGCGCTTAAAAAGATGATGCAGACAAACGTCTGTGGCTTAGTGCCGAGCCAGAAACGGTAGCAAGATATCGCAAAAACGCTTTTTCTGTTCGCGTCCTGCGACCACGTGGGCCACGTCCGGCATTAACACGCCAGTGGCGTTCGGCAAGCCACGCTCCAATGGTTCGGTGGTGCGCGGGCCCGTCACTAAATCTTGGCCGGCATGGACAATGAGTGACGGCGCGGTAATTTCGTGTAAGCGCTGGGATGTATCATGGCCAACGCATGCCTGTACTAAACGGGCATGTGTCTCAACGTTATTTTTCAGCTCTTTCCATCCGCCATCGTAGCCGAGCAACTTATCGCGGTTCTCGTTGTAGTACTCAGGCAAGAACGACAGCATCACGACTAAGCGCTGAAATTCGAGAAACCCGGCTTCGCGATGGGTCGTGACAAACATCTGCAACTGGTCTTCAAGTAGCGGATCCATTTTCACCCAGCAACCCATATTGACCATACAGCGCACGAGATCAGGACGCATCAATGCCACGCGCTGCGCGATACAGGCACCCATGCCGACCAGACCTACGAATCTCACATTTGTCCATTGCAGATATTCGAGCAAACCGATCACATCCTCGGCATGTAACTCGATACTTGGCGGAACGCTCAAGTCGTCCGATGATTCACCGATGCCGCGATAATCGATGCACAGCACGGCGTATTCATCGGTTAAGCCGCGCGCGAGATTCCGTTCACTGCCATGGCAGAACGTACCCCATCCACCTATGCAGATTGCAGGTTCACCTTCACCGTGGATCTCGTAGTACATGTCATGATTATTGATATTGACAACCGGCATCGTTGCTACGCTCTTTAAAGACTAGCAGCGAACGGCTGCGGCGCGGAAACCACTTCCAATCCATCGATGTGCTGCAACACATCACGTAGTTTCATCACGTCCGCATAGCGACGTCCCACATCGCGCAAATTGTCGTTGTGTGGTCCTTCTTCCATGTCACCGACACATTCTTCGGGAACGATGGTGCGGAAACCGTAGGAGAAGCTGTCGTTAATGGATGCACGTACGCAACCACTGGTCGTGCAACCCGTGATGATCACGGTATCGACGCGCTGCTTGGTCAGAAACAAGACTAATGGCGTTTGAAAGAAAATCGACGGCGCAGACTTCGTAAACGTAATGTCGTAGCCGGGCTCATATATACGTGGATCGAGCTCCATCGACGGATGCCCGATGAAGAATGTGCCATCGTATAAGGAGCTCACTTTCCAGTGACCCATATCTTGCGCGCTGCACCAGCCGACATTGCACGACGCGACGGGTAGGCCTTTAGCGCGCGCGTGCTTAAGTAATATGGCGGTGTTTTCTACTGCCGCATGAACATGGGGTGATTGACCCGTAGCATATTTGGGATCCGTAAAGCCTAACTGAAAATCTACATTAACGATGGCAAGGCGTTCCCCGAAGCCGATCGTCTGACCACCATAACCTGCACCATCGTATCGATTACTCATATTCCACTCCTCAGATTCGAGTCGATGAATTCGCGAATAGCGCTATCGAAAAAGCGCCTCGCTTCCGCCAAATAAGTCTTATCCTGCGCGTCTCACTTGAAATACCGGAGTCTCTGGCGGTTGCAAACCTGTTTCTGCTAAACATCGCGCTTTCAGTTCATCGATGGTACCGCCACGATTGAAAATCTCTGTCCTCGCACTATCGGCGATGCGCATTTCTTCCCGCAAGGTCGCGGTCGCGGCGGCGTCGACATGGGTACTATCGTGCATCACGACGCCATAACGACGCGCGCCTTCGACGGTGACCAAGCCGCGGTCGACGTCTTTGGCGACAATCGCGGCATCGCGCTCGAACGGTTTACCCCAGCCACCGCCGCCCCAGGTGTCGAAATGTAGAACGTCACCGGCCAACACTTTAATTCGATCACGCTTGGAATCCATCAATTCTTCTTGTCCATCGATGTGCACCAGGATTTTTCGACTGCGCCGCCCGGGCAGTCCTCCATTGACCCCCCAGGGATAAGTGAGCCATCGATCATCGTGAATAGAAATTTCACCATCTTCCAGAAAACCGTAACTGATGCGCAAAGCGTTGCCGCCACGGTGTTTACCAGGCCCGCCGGTATCCGCCAATGTCACGTAGTTTTCGATCCGCAACGGAAAATTGCATTCCAAAAATTCATTCGGTACGTTCGTAAAGCTCGGCCACAACGAATGTCCATCTGGACCATCGCCAGCCGGGCGCCCGGGCACACCACCGAAGCCTATCTGATATAGCTGATACCACTCGCCGCTGCTGGTGTAGCCTGAATACATAAAATGGGGGCTATCCGAAAATCCCGCCGCACACAAAAAATCAGGATTACCTTGGCCGAGTAAACCGCTTAGCACATCAAAGATCCGCGCCAAGGCGTGCGTGCGACACGATAGGGCTGCCGGATGGTTCGGCTTCAACAAACAGCCTTGTGGGATGCGCACTTCCATTAAGTCGTAGAAACCGTCGTTGAACATGATCTGCGGATCAAACACCATGATCATGAACACGCCGGCAAACATCTTGAACATCTCCTCATTGAGGAGAAAGTTGATCGAGCCGACGGATTGCGGATCCGTGCCAGCGAAATCGAATATCACTTTATCGCCGTCACGCCACATCGCGCAGGCGATTTTGTACGGTCCCATGCCCATACCGTCGTCGCACAGATAGTCTTCAAACGTTTGCTTTGCTTCTGGAATGGTGCTCGCGATGAGTTTACTCATCGCACGTTTATTGCGTTCCAGTAATTCATCCATGGCCGAGAACAATTCGTCGTCGCCGAAGCGATTAGCGAGTTCCACGCACCGTTTAGCGGCAAGATTGCACGCCGCGATCACGGCATTGAAGTCGCTTCGATTCCAATGCGGCAAGCGGCAGTTGTGCAAAATTATCCGCAATATGTCGCTCTGTAATTCGTTGTTACGATAGATCTTCGTCGGCGGAACCACGATGCCTTCTTCGTAAATCTGTCGCGCATCTGTCGGCAGGCTACCGGGCACTTTGCCGCCAATGTCCGTCATGTGGCCAAACATCGATGCCCAGGCGATTAAACGTCCATCTTTAAAGATCGGCATCAACACGAGCCAATCGTTAGCGTGACTGATTGCGCCGCGGCACGAATAGGGATCGTTAGTCAGAAAAATATCGCCGTCCTCTATCGTCCCTTCGTAGCCTTCGGTAAAACCATGGATAAACGAACCGAACTGGCCAACGACCATTTTTCCTTCGCAATTCGCAATCATCGGAAACGCGTCGTGCTGTTCGCGAATGCCTGGCGACATTGCTGTGCGAAACAAGACGGCGTCCATTTCGTAGCGCGCGTTCTTAAGTGCGTTTTCGATAATGTCTAACGTAATCGGATCAAGGTCTGTGTGCCGGAACGGCGTTTGGTTTTTTTGAATAAGTTGTGCTGGCATGATTATTCCTTGGCTAGCTCGAGCGGACTATCGGGCGAATAAGAATATTGCCGAAGTCGTCGATATCACCGACGTGTCCGACAAGAATGACGCTCGTTGAGTCCATTTCTGTAATGATTGCAGGCCCGATAATTTGATTGCCTGATTTAAGCTTAGCGCGCGCAAAAACAGTTGCCTCGCAATGCTTGCCGTCCATAAATACGGTTTGCTTTGCCAGGATCGCCGCGGAGGGATCGGAATCACTCTTTTCGATTCGCGGTGCGCTCACTCGCGTTTCCCTACCTTCGACGACCGCGCGGAGATTCACCACCTCTTTGTCTACATCGAGCGCGAAGGTAAATAGTTGTTTGTGTCGCTCATCGAATTGACTACCGATTGCGTCTAAACCCTGCGCAACGATCGCCTCCACGTCGGCGTTAACGGTGAGTAGCAGCCCTTGACCGTGGTAGCGCAGATCCGCTTGATAAGTGACTCGTTGATCAGCGCGCGCGACATCTTCGGAGTTAAGACTCGTCGCTGCCGATTCCGCTAACTCGCGCAAAATAGCGACAACTTCAGCAGCAGACGTATCGCGAAAACGCCGAATGAACGTTCGCGACGCCTCATCACGGATCCGTGTTGTAGCGTCCCCGGACGCACATAAAACTCCAGGACCAGGAGGAATAATCACGGGCCAACTACTCATCAATCGGCCGAGTGCGTTCGCGTGTAGGGGTCCCGCACCGCCAAACGCCATCAACGCGAAATCGCGCGGATCGTAACCTTGTTCGATCGACACAAGGCGAAGCGCACCGAACATATTCTCGTTCACGATATCGACGATACCAGCAGCTGCTTTGTCGAGTGATAGATTCATCGCAGTGGCAACTTTTTGCACGGCACGGGCTGCGGCGTCGCCATCGAGTTGCATATCGCCGCCAAGCAATGCGCTTTTCGGCAAGTAACCCAAGACCATATTCGCGTCAGTGACGGTGGGTTCTAGTCCGCCGTTGCCGTAAGCCGCAGGACCCGGTTCGGCGCCCGCACTCTGCGGCCCAACGCGCAGTGCTCCGGTGAGTTCTGGCACATGTGCAATTGAACCGCCGCCAGCACCCACAGTACGCACGTCGATTGAAGACGCGCGCACGGTCACATCGCCGACGGTGGTTTCGCGTCGAATTTGTGCCTCTGCGTTTTGAATGAGTGCCACATCAGTGGACGTTCCGCCCATATCGAGCGTTAACAAATTGGTGTAACCCGCTTGCTTAGCGATCCATAAAGCACCTGCGACACCGCCGGCCGGGCCGCTCATCAACATATTGACCGGATACTCTGCCGCAGACGCGGATGAGGCGAGCCCGCCGTCGGAACGCAGCACGTGTAATTTTACGTTCCCCATGCGCAGCTGTAGTTCGCGCGTCAGGTTTTGAATATAGGTTTGCACTTTCGGCCGAACGTAAGAATTCGCGACAGTCGTCACTGCGCGCTCGTACTCCTGCATTTCGGGGATTACGTCGAACGACAGTGAAACCGGAATCTCCGGCATCACCTCAGCCGCAATGTCGCGGATACGGTGTTCGTGCGCGCCATTCGCGAATGAGTTGATCAAACAAACAGTGAGTGCTTCAATGCCGCGACCTTTCAGGAACTCGAGGCGCTCGCGTAAAGACTCTTCGTTCAAAGGCCGCACAATCGCGCCGTCAGCGGCGACCCGCTCGTCTGCTTCGACGGTTAACTCTAGCGGTGCCATTGGCTCGCTTTTGTTGTAAATCACCCAACCGCCGAGACCGCCCGGGACGTAGGAACGGGCGATTTGCAAAACTTGGCGAAAACCCTTGGTGGTGACAAGTCCGACCAACGCGCCGCTGCCGGTTAGAACGGTGTTCGTTGCGACCGTCGTTCCGTGCATGACGTGACCAATATCGCGCGCAGAAAGTCCAGAATTGGCACAGACCTTCTCAATCCCGTTCAACACGCCAATTGAAGAATCGTGCGGTGTCGAAGGCACTTTAGCGGTAAAAATCTTTCCGTCGTCTTCGTTAACGAGAAAGATATCTGTGAACGTTCCGCCAACATCCACTCCCAAGGTGTAGGGCATAGTAGAAAATATCCTTACAGTCAATTGTCAAATATAGCGCGCCATGCGAGCATTACAGGTGACATTGTGGACCAAGCCGGAGTGAGAACAAAGGCACCTAGGTCGAATATTGAAATTCGCTAGTAAGCTTCATAGTCGGAGTACTGGCGAGAATTCGGAGAGGATAGTTATGAGCAACGTTACCCCACTTACGTCGCAAGCACAGCACTCAGCGTTACCGCCAACCACTCACGATGAATTCGCCCGCCAGGAGTTCGTCCGCTCGTACAAACAGTATTTGGTTAAAAACGTGCACGGCACGAATCACTTAGCCTATGAGCAGCGAGTGAAACCGAAGATCGAACGCGAAAAGAAGCGCCCACCGAAAGATCGTTTCGAAGTGCGCGATGCGATGGTGCAAGATCCACATTATCAGATGTTCAGTGCGTTGCTGCGCACGAGTCAGGAAATGATGTGGTCAGCGTGTCAAATCCCGGTACAACGCGAGCTCGAGACCCTCAACAAAAAGATCAACAAGAAACGCGCGAAACCGCACGGCTCATTGCGACTGAATCCCACGCTAGAAATCCCGCGCTATCACACCTCGGTCGATATCCACTGTCAACCGGGCGGCTATCACAGTGAATTCGATGTCAACGACGCTTCAGCAGGAATGGTCTACGACCGTGCCGTGCATATCTACGCAATGGGGCAGATGGGCCCCTATAACAACGACATTGGCGCAAGCATTGCGTTGTGGGTAAAAGAAAATTACCCGGCGTTCAAGCCGCTTAGGATATTGGACCTCGGTTGCTCGGTCGGGCATAGCACTGTGCCGTACGTAGATGCTTTTCCGAAAGCCGAGATCCACGCAGTCGACGTGGCAGCGCCGATGCTACGCTACGCGCATGCGCGAGCTGAAGAGCTGGGCAAAAAAATTCATTTCTCGCAACAAAATGCCGAGGCTATGGATTTCGAAGATGAATCCTTCGACCTGATCGTCTCACATATCTTGCTTCATGAAACATCAGACAAGGCGATCCGCAACATCATTAAGGAATGTAACCGATTGCTGAAAAAAGGTGGTCTGATGGTGCACGCCGAAACACCGCAATACAAAGGAATGGACCCGTTCGACGCATTTATGCTCGATTGGGACACACGTAATAACAACGAACCGTTTTGGGCTCGCTCGCACGAAATCGATCTGAAAAAACTATCGAAGCAAGCCGGTTTTTCACCGGCGAAACATATCGAAACCTTAATACCGAGCGCGTTCCAGATCGCCGAAGCCAAACGCTCACTGACGTTCCAAGGCGGCGACTTTGGCGGTGGCGGATTTTGGTTCATATATGGTAGCGAGAAGTAACGATCAACAATGGCAAAACTACAGCGCAAGGCAAAAGGCGAACGTCCAACATTTTTTCAGGATCCTAACGTCGACAAAGTCATCGCTATGGTGATGGGTCTGGCCGGCGAAGTCGCCGTGATGCACGACCGGCTCGATACCTTGGAACGTTTAGTCGAGAAAAGTGCGGGCATAAAACGCGGCGATATCGAAAAATACCGGCCGAGTGCCAAAGTAAGCGCCGAGCGCGCGGCCTGGCGTGAACAATTCTTAAGTGAAGTATTGCGCATCGTTGAGATTGAGCAGGAGGCATTGGCGAGCGGTGATACGCAAGACTACGCGCAAGCCGTCGCGCTGGTCGAAACGAAAGGTTGAACATTATTTGTTAGCTGGTTTGTGAGGAGAGCTTGCTGGCATCACTGAAGCGTCATTTAACGCTGCCGCCTCAAGCTGGTTGTCGGCACCGCTCCCCAGGCGCTAATGCCACCACCGAAGTCTCCTAATCCTACAAGCGCATTTTTTTGACCTCGCCTACGCGAGTTTTTCCCGCCACCGAGTTGGACGTTCCCGATTTGTCGAATGGAGCACGCGAAACATTGAAGTCCGATCCCGACAAATTACTAGCGCGTCATAGTACGCTGGTACATTCAGACGAACGCAAAGTGGTGTCTCATGTGCAGCGCGAATCCGGAGAGTGGTTCATCAATACCGTATTGATTGATGATCTTCAGGTGCCTTTCCGTTACAAACGAAAAAGGCGGTATAAGAGCTTAGTCGGCGCGCAAGTGAATTTGACGTATTACCCAGCCATAGAAACGGTCGCCGGTGTCGATCTCGAGGTAATGAGAGTTGTGCGCATACGGCGCGCATGACCTGCGAGAACGTGGACTTCCTCGCACCGATCAGCATCTAAATTTTGACTGAGTTCCACGGTATTGGAACTGCTCTTATGCCTGCAGATAACAGTCATTCGCAGAAAAAAGCCTGAAAGCGCGAGATCTACCCGAAACAGACGTTCGACGTGATCGTCGATGGAATCAAGCGATAAGCTCGGACCGAAAGTTCGCTAGACAAGGCATTCTCCTGATTCAACCATACATCGTGTACCGATTTCGGTATCGTGGACCTATCGTCGCCCGTAGTGTGCCAAAACTCAGCCGACCTTCACGCTGCTTTGCGATAGTAGTATTTCAAAATTCCTCCGAGCCTTAATCGGGTGCGTCGCGTGGTTTTTCGATGAGTTGGTTATCGAGTCCTTGGTGATTACGCTCCGAGTGATAGTGTTTCGACTATTCGCTGACCGCGTCGCGAAGATGACGCTCCCCCAACGGGATCATTCGTCCGAGACACTCGGATTTAATTGATCGAACGAACCGCTCGGCGTAGGCATTTAGATTAGGACTTCGCGCAGGAAGTTTTATCGTCTCTACGTTCGCTGATTTGTTGGGCTTTGGTGCCAAACCAGAGTTACTAAAAACCGCTGCCAAATATCGCTTAGGTATGTTGCCCAGTA
>JAQCEL010000189.1 GCA_027618655.1 Pseudomonadota bacterium
ACACAGGGTTCTTGCCACCCCACACGCGCTCTTCATCAGGCATTGGCGTGCGCATGCCGGGAGGACAATTTTCTTCTAGCCAGGCACGTGTTTCAGTGCGAAAAGATTCAAGCGTCATTGCGACTTTGTCTCCTGGTTGCGATCGATTCGAAGATCCGTTGTGGGGCTTACTATATTCGATTCTTCACATTGAAGAGAACGCCAACTGCTTGCCCGCTATGGCGTAGCATTTGTGCAAAGATTGCGGTTACTTGTAGCGCGCCTCATCCGCCGTAACGCCACGGCGATGACGGTTGTTCCGCTTGTTCGTCTAGGGTCCATTGAGGTAACGCAAAGCCATCTGCTACTTGAGAAAATACCATCCGCACTCGAGAACCGATCCCGACTCGTTCGATCACGTCGGGAGGCGCAAAACTGCCATCGGGCAGGACTAAATTTCCGCCGACTCTGAGTGCTTCGTGTGCGCTTGGCTGGCCTTTTTGCGTATCGAGATCGACGAGTAATATGAGGTAGGGGACTTTGCTCTTAAATGCGGGTTGAATCGCGTGATGTACTTCCCCGTAGGAGTGCACTACGCCCCTTCCCTCGACGGGCACCCATTCGCTTGCGCGCTCACCGGTCCACGGACACGCAGTCGTTGGTGGGTAGCGCAATAACTGACTTTTTAAACCGCGTTGCAAGCGAAATTCACCAGCCGCACAGTACTTGAAAAAATCTCGATTCTCAACGTCGACGTCGTCGACCGTGAGCATCATCCCCATATATTCACCTTGGACTGGCATTGCATTTCTCCTTAAAGGTGATCTTTTGCCATGACGACTGCTGACCCGGCACCTGGGTGCGCCCAGCCGAGGTTCGCTGTGAGTTCGACGTTTTCGACTTGGCGACAACCGCCTTCGGCGTAGTCATAGGTATGTTGCCGGTGACCGTCCGGGCCCAGCGGGCACGAGTCGTCAATGGCACCGCGAATTTGACGGACGTTCTCGATCACCATGCTCATGCCGTGTGTATAGCCTTCACAAAGATGGCCGCCGGAGGTGTTGTTCGGGCGTTTGCCGCCGAGTTCAATGGTGCCGTTGGAAACATAGTCGCCACCGTCACCTTTTTTACAGAAACCGTAATCTTCGAGCTGCAGCATGGTCGTGAACGTGAACGCGTCGTAGGAGCCAGTGACGTCGATATCTTCTGGTCCAACTCCCGCGTTCGGCCACAAAATGTTTTTCGCGTAGTGTCCTGCTACGGTGGATATCGGTCCGCTTTGATAATGCAGATGGATATCGCCGCGCGGTTTACAGACCCGCCCAGCGACGGCCTGGATCACTGCGGGCGGGTGCGGGCAATCTCTAGCACGCTCAATTCGCGAGACAATGATGCAGGTTGAATTGTCGGTTTCGACACAGCAATCGAGTAGATGCAACGGCTTACAAATCATTCGGGAATTAATCACATCTTCGATGCTGTAACGCTGTCGATAAAACGCCTTCGGATTATTCGACGCGTGCTTACTGTGCGCGACTTTCACGGCGGCAACTTGCTCCGGTGTTGTGCCGTAGTCATACATGTGACGCATAAACGTTGGCGCGAACATTTGACCGGCGCTTTGCCAGCCGTATGCGCGATGATGAATTTGATCGCCAACGATCGGCGCCGCAGAACGCGCGCCTGTACCGCCGATGCGTACTTGCGAGAAACCATTCATTGCCCGGTAAATGGCGACGGTATGACACATCCCTGCCTCGATCACGCCGATCGCGATGCCGATCAGGCATTCTGTAGAGGAGCCGCCGCCATAGATGTCTGTATAAAAATTCAGTCGCATACCGAGATCTGTGGCCACGTGCGGTGCGAAAGTCGAATCATTGTTCGAATAACTCAGCATGCCGTCGACTTCGCTGATATCCATGCCGGCGTCTGCTATCGCGTTGCCGACCGCCCAACTCGCCAACGCGCGAGTGGACTGATCGGAGCCGCGCCGATAACTCGTCTCACCCACACCGCAGACTGCGTACTTGCCGCGTAAATGGCGCGGCGCGGAGGTTTCGATATCGCTTGTATTCGACACGGTCATAGGAGATCTCCTAGGTGGCAATACGCGCAGTCTACAGAAAGTCGGGTCAGATACACATTTCCACTGCGTATTCGACGTGTCCAAAAACGCGCAGGTGGCTTCACTCTATTGCGCGCTGGAAAGGGCTTGTCGTCATCACGCCTTCGGGCTATGTTCGGTGCCTACTTTGGAGGATCTGCATGGCTGGCTTACTCGACGGGATCAGAGTCATTGAAATCGCAACTTTTGTCTTCATGCCGAGCGCGGGCACGGTGTTGTCCGATTTCGGCGCCGATGTGATCCACGTTGAACCACCTGGCATTGGTGATCCTTACCGTGTGCTCCATCACATGAAACCCTTGCCTCAAGGTGATAAAAACTATTGCTGGGATCTCGACAGTCGCAATAAACGTAGTCTCGTGGTTGATCTTAAGACGCAAGCCGGTCACGAGATCATTATCGATTTGATCAAGGACGCAGACATCTTGATCACGAACTTTCACCCATCCGTGCTCACTAACTTGCGGATCACGTACGAAGAATTGAGCGAAATAAATCCGCGTTTGATCTACGCCCACGGAACCGGCTATGGCGAATTCGGCGACGAAGTCGAAAAACCCGGTTATGACGCGACGGCGTGGTGGGCGCGCACGGGTTTGATGGACGCCGTGCGACCGGAAGGTGGCGCGCTGGCGATGTCGACCGCCGGCATGGGCGATCATCCGAGTAGCATGACTACGTTCGGCGGGATTGCTTTGGCGTTGTACGCACGTGAAAAGACCGGCAAAGGAACGAAAATGTCGTCGTCGTTGCTCGCCAATGGCGCGTGGTCGAACAGCATACTGATTCAAGCAGCCCTAGACGGCTGCAGCACCTATGTGCCGCCAACCCAAACGACGACCTCGAATGCGGTCGTGAATCACTACCAGTGCGCTGACGGTCGCTCGTTGTTTCTCGTGTTAATTAAAGAAGCGGATGAATTCGGTAAGTTCTGCGACGCAATCGAGCGCGCGGACATTAAAACCGACCCGCGCTTTGCTAAAATGAAAGAGCGACGCGCAAATGCGCCAGCACTGGCGGCGATATTGAGTGAGTGGTTTATGCAGCGTCCGTTAGCGCAATGGCAGAAAATTCTCGACGACAATGCCATTACGTTCGGCAATATTTCAACGATCGACGATACGGTTAGCGATCAGCAGTTCATCGATAACAATATTTTCGTGGAGTTTGCTGATCAACCAGGTCGGAAAGTTGTGAATAGTCCGTTCGAGCTTAGAGACTATCCGAAACGCGCGCCGGTCGCCGCGCCCGAACTCGGGCAGCACACGTCCGAAATCTTGCGTGCACTGGGTTACGATGAAGCGCGGATCGAGCAACTACTCAGTGCAAAAGTGGTGAGCGGCGTTTAATCCCAACCTAGCGCGATGCGGATGGCAAAACCCCGCTCAATGTTTAACGGATCGATTTAGTCGCGAGCCTGCGCGCGTGCGAGTGACGGTCTTGCGTAACACGCATCCGCCCAGCGTTGCACGTTGGAATAATTCGCGTAATCGAACTTAATCATTTTCAGCAACAGCATGACACCGGACAAGTTAAGATCGGCGATGCTAAACTGCGCGCCTACTAACCACTCTCGGTTGCTGAGCGCGTCATCTAATACTTGCAGGGGGCGCGCAAGTTGTTTTTCGGCCGAGGCGATCAGTTTATCGTTACGCTTGTCCTCAGCGACGAACAACTTTTGGACGAGGCTTTGCATTTGCAGCGGCTCGATTTCGCTGATCCCCCAAACCGTCCATTGCCAAGTCAAAGCCTCATCCTTGGCGTTCTGCGGATAGAGATTGCCACCGTAAGTTTTCGCCAAATACAAGTTAATCGCCATCGATTCAAAGATCGTGATGTCCCCGTCGACCAAGGCTGGGACGCGACCGTTGGGGTTGATCGCAAGATACTCTGGCGCTTTAGAACCTGCTTTGAAATCCACTGGCACTTGATCGTATTCGATGCCGACTTCCTCTATCGCCCAGAGTGAACGATGCGCACGTGATCCTGAAATGCCGTATAGCTTTGGTTTGCTCATGAGCGATATCCTACTTGATGATTGTTAAGCCTTAATTATCTATTACTTGCCACGCTTTGGCCGAGATCTCGATGGTGGGTCTGTGTCATGTTAACCAGGGTCTTCACGAACGCGCAATCATCAAGTGATTCGGTGGCGGGATTCTAAAGCAGAATTCGTCCGGTTATAGTCTGAGTCGGTCCAACGACTAGATCGTCTCTCGCGATCGTTCGCATTCGCGCCGCCGTTGTTATCGTTATTTGAGAAGGAAGTTAAATGAAAGCGTACCAAATTGTTTCAGACGGCGGCGTAGACGCCTTAAGCCTCACCGAATTAGATGCGCCGAAACCCGGACCGCGCGAGGTTTTAGTGCGAGTGCGCGCATCGTCAATTAACTACCGCGATTTATCGACGATAGAAAACCCCGTACCGCGGGGCGTTCCGTTTCCACGGATCCCGAATTCTGATGGCGCGGGGGAGGTGGTTGAGGTGGGTAGCGAAGTCACGCGATTTAAATCGGGTGAGCGGGTGTGCGGAAGTTTTTTCCAAGATTGGATCGACGGTGAACTGACAGAATTGGATACGCAGAAAATGTTGGGCGGGACGGCGGAGGGCATGCTGGCCGAATATCGGGTTTTGCCAGAGCATGGCTTAGTCCGCACCCCGACTTATTTATCTGATATAGAAGCAGCAACCCTGCCTTGCGCAGCGCTCACCGCATGGAATTCGATGGTGGAATCCGGTGGGGTCACGGCCGGGAGCACCGTTTTGCTGCTTGGGACGGGAGGTGTTTCAGTTATCGCACAACAACTCTGTAACTTGCTCGGCGCGCGCACGGTTGTCACTTCGTCTAGCGATGAAAAGTTGGCCCGGATCCGGAAGTTAGGCGCTTGGGAGACGATTAATTATCGTACGACGCCTGATTGGGATCGCATGGTGATCGATATCACGGAAGGGCGCGGGGTTGATCACACGGTGGAAGTCGGTGGGGCAGGGACCTTGCAAAAGTCGATGAACGCAACGCGTTTTTCGGGATCGCTTGGCATCATAGGAATATTAACCGGGGGCCAAGTCGACCCAATCGCGATTTTGCGGCGCTCGCTAAAATTACGCGGAATCTATGTGGGTAGTCGGCGTATGTTTGAAAACATGAATGCCGCGCTTGAGGTGCATCAATTACGGCCCGTTGTTGATGGGACTTACGCGTTTGAAGATGCGCGCCAGGCCTACCACGACATGCGTGCTGCGAATCACTTCGGCAAACTTGTGATCACTGTCTGAACGACATGGTTCGAGCGCCGACCTGCTGCCTAGGCCGGCATTTCTCCAGCGACAATCCAGTGAGGTGTTCTACGAGAACCGCGCGTATGAGGCAAGCAACCGCCGGCGACGCGACAGCGTATTCGCGAAAAGCAAACAACCCGGGAGAATAAACGAATCATCGACCGCCAGTGTGTTGCAACAGGATGTCTTTGCTGAACAAAAGTCCGACGACGAATAATAGGAAATCTGAATGACCCAGGGATTAACAAATCTAATCAATATATTGAATCCGCGACTGATCGCGCCGGATAAATTTCGCGGCCAAGGATCGAGCAATGACGGTGCGCCAGGGACCTATGGCGGACATTTTCTAGGACAAGCGACGGCCGCAGCCTTAGCAACCGTTAGTGATGATCGCGCGGTGCATTCTATCCATGCTTATTTTCTGCGCGGTGGCACGCCTGGTGAACCAATCGATTACGAAGTGGAGCGCGTGCGCGACGGTGGCGCGTTTAGCGTGCGCAAGGTGAACGCATCGCAAAATGGTCGTACTGCCTTTGAATTAACGGCTTCTTTTACCGTGCCATCCGACGGTAAGGAAATTCCAACTGAATCGCCGTGCGATTTCGCAGAACTCCCGGAACCCGAATCGCTACCCACCTATCGTGAACTGATGGAAAGTCACGATCCGATCCCATTACCTGAAGACTGGGCGATGCGTGACTACGGGCTCGATATGCGTGTCGTCAACGCGCCGTGGACCGCGAATGGACCATCCGCGGCCGGCGGCATTCGGATCTGGATCAAAGCGAACGGTCGCGCTCCGGACGATCCGAGATTGCATGCGGCGATGCTCGCATACCAAAGTGACGAATCGCTCGCTGATAATCTACTGATCCCGTTCGGCGTAACGTGGGGTTCACAAGGCGTGTTTTCCGTAAGCCTCGATCACGCCATGTGGTTTCATCGCCCGATTGATTTGAATCAATGGCATTTCGTCGAACAATGGCCGATCACGGCAACCCATTCGCGAGGTGTCGCGACGGGTCGAGTATGGTCGCGTGATAAAAAACTCGTTGCGTCGTTTACCCAAGAAGTGCTGATGTATATCGACTAAGAGGAAAAGGTGACGTAAGAGGAAAAGGACAGGAAAAGGTGACGGAGGGATTAAAAAATGACCAGTGGCGAAACTTTAATCCCTCCGTCACCTTTTTGCCCTGAATGAAAACGTACTTCTACGGCTGGGTCGTGACTGCGTGCGCCTTCACCGTACTTTTTCTGACCTACGGCGTTCAGTATTCGTTCGGCATCTTCGTCCCCGCTATGATGGACGACCTCGGTTGGCAGCACGCGAGCCTGGGCGGTGCGTTTTCTTTGTACACCGTCGTCTACACTGGCTTCAGCCTGCTCACCGGCAAGCTCACCGATTCATTCGGGCCAAGGCGGATTGTGGGCCTCGGGGCGATCCTACTCGGGATCGGGATCATGGCCACGAGTCAGGCGTCGTCGCAGTGGCAACTGTTTTTTTGGTACAGCATCGTTGCGGCGCTCGGCATGAGCACGGCCTATATCCCCTGCAACATGACCGTGGTTCGCTGGTTCCAGCGTAAACGCGGTTTGGCACTCGGTCTAGCGTCCAGCGGTGCGAGTTGTGGGATCCTCGTCGTGCCGGTGGTCGCGTCGTTCATGATCGACAAATACGACTGGCGCATCGGCCTGCTCGTGCTGGGGGCAACCCTGCTCGTCATAACAAGTATCGCCGCCCACTTTATGGTGCGCGACCCGCAACAGATGGGATTGCTAGCCGATGGCGAGGGCAAGTCGTCGCTGGCGTCTGAGCGATCCGCGGATGCGCTAGGCCTTATCGAGCCGACAATCCAGGCGCCCGGATGGACCTTGCGGGAAGCGAGCACGACGGTATCGTTCTGGATATTTTTGCTCGCATTTACAATCACCATGCTCACCATCACGGTGCCATTTGTGCATATCGCCAGTTTCGCTCGAGATATCGGCTTGTCTGACATGAGCGGTGCTATGACGATTAGCGTCATCGGCCTGTTTGCGCTCGCGGGCAGCATTTTTCTAGGTGCGCTGTCCGATCGAATTGGCCGCAAGGTGACGATCGTGATCAGTCTTGTGTCGCAGGTCATCGCCTTCACGCTTTTCTTGAACGCTGGAAGCACGACCGCGCTGTACTTGGGCGCTGCCGCATTCGGATTGTTCTACGGTAGTTTTGCAACGCTCTTTCCTGCTCTCGTGGGCGACCTTTTCGGGTCGACCCACGCTGGTGCGATCGGCGGTTTTATATTTGCCATTGCCGGGATATTAGGCGGGTGGGGTCCTGCGCTGGCGGGTTACCTGCGTGATGTACAAGGCGATTATCGTCTCGTGTTCTTGAGTTGCGTTGTCGCCGCACTTTGTGGCCTCTTGTTGTTTGCGGTTCAGCCAAGACCGCGGGGGAAAAGGTGACGAGGAAAAGGTGACGGAGGAATTGAAGTTTCGCCACTGGTTACTTTTTTGATCCCTCCGCCACCTTTTCTCGCGCATTATTTTCGGATTCAGATGACAATTGACCATCACATACGAACTCACCCGAACACTCTAGAAATTGAGGAATTAACATGACTAACAAGTGGATGCTCGTTTTGACCATGATTTTCGCGATTCCGACTAGCACTATGGCTGCCGACAGTACGTCGGATGTGCATGCTCGCGGAATGGCAACTTTAGATGTCATCACAGGCGGCGACACGCAGCGCCGACTCGAAACGTTGACTGATATCGCGCCGGACCTGGGGCGCTGGGTTATCGACTTTGCGTACGGTGATGTGGTTTCTCGACCAGGACTTGATCTACGAACTCGGGAACTCGCGACAGTTGCCGCTTTAACTGCACTGGGCAACGCCCAGCCGCAATTAAAATCGCATATCGGCGGCGCGTTAAATGCAGGTTGTACACCACAGGAAGTACTTGAAGTGATTATGCAAATGGCAGTCTACGCCGGATTTCCGGCGAGTCTGAACGGTATTAGTGCTGCACGCGAAGTATTTGAATCGCGGGGCTTAAAACCGGGCGCAACAAAACAATAACCGCTTGAGCGCGCCACCGCTGAGATTGTTTCCGTCACCGACAATATGTTCTGCACTATCCGGATCTGCCACATAAGGTCCGAGCGCAACACTAAACTCAGCTAAGTGTTGAGTCGGTGTGGTGCCAA
>JAQCEL010000190.1 GCA_027618655.1 Pseudomonadota bacterium
CAACTCACCGGCAAGAAAAACTATCAAGCGTTTGCGCAATGGATTGGCGACGATCGAATTATGGATCAACCAGACTTGGTTGCGACAGAATACGCCGTGCAATCGGCAGTATTTTATTGGGATCGGAATAATTTAAACCAAGTGGCCGACAAAAATGACGTCGTACGCATGACCAAGAAGATCAACGGCGGTGTCAATGGACTTGCGCATCGTACGGAATTATTAACCAAAGCCAATGGGCTGTTGGCGATGCTGGAATTAAGGGACAGCGCGACGGTTTGATAGTCGTCCGTACGAGTCCTATGGGGAGTTCCCAGATTTGCTGTGCGGCGTACCTACCGAAGTTCTGCTACCAAGATCCCCGATCAAGCTCGGTCGCATGCCACGGTTGATGGTGGTCGCTTTTTAATTACATACTTATGCTGTCCGTCCATCACCATTTGGCTTTTCTGGTTATGCACCGTCGCCTGCATAACCAGAATGCCGGTCGAATTTTGCGGCACAAGTTCGGTAATTTTCAAATTGGGATAAACCGTATCACCAACAAAAACCGGCAGCAGAAACCGACAAGATGCTTCGGTAAAAGCAACCAAGCTATCGTCGACCACATGCGGAAAGAGTCCCGCACCGGCTGCGGTCTGGATGAAAACTTGCATGTCGTGCGCGAGTAAGCCCGGATAGCCCCGACGTTGGCAGTACTCGCGATCGTAGTGGATTGGATGATTGTCACTGGAGGCTAACTGAAACGCAGCAAACAACGCATCCGTCATGGTCCGCGACGGCACCGGAAACGATTCACCAACGATGAAGTCTTCGAACTAGCGATTCTCGGCCAAACGATGCGTCGATGGGTCGAAATGTGATTCGTCGGTTGACATCGTGGCGTCCTTTATTTGACGGCTTTTTCGCGGAAATAATCGGTTTCAGGAACAGTGCGTGCTTTAAGCTGGCCGCAGATTCGCGATCAGATCGTCGCGTGTGGCTGAGCTAATGTCTTCAAGCAATGCGAATCTCGGCGGGATAAATCCTTCGACGTTTTTCAGCGCTAAGCCGAGCGCGCCGCTGAATTCGGTCCACGACACCTTCCCCAAAACCTCGCCTTTCTTTCCCGACTCGGGGTCGAACAACATGACGAAGTCGGTTCGCGGAAGGTAGCTCGGCAGATTCATCGTGTAAGTGCAGTAGCTGGATATTTGGCCGTCCGCGTTTTGTGTGGCGATGTATTGGGCGACGAAACTGTCTTCCCCCCGACTTTCCAGCTGCCTATAGATCAGTTCGGATTGTTCTTCGTACTGCTTAATCGTCTCTCGAATTAATTGCAGGTTCGCGATTGAATAGCCTGGCTCATGTTCGCCTGGATTCCAACGTCCGATGCGGCCATCTGTGTAACGCCATAAGTATTCAGACAGGGGGCGATGCTCTTGTGCGGCTTGTCCTGCGAGTTCGATCATCACAGTTAATGCGTCAATATCATCAGGAGCAGCCGCGCCCACCGCCGATTGCGACGGTGCGTAAATAATCGCGGGGTCGATGGGTGGGCCAAGCTCGCTGCCCACAAAAATTCTAGCGAAATCATAGTCATCCTCGAACGACGAGCGCCATACGCCTGGATTTATTTCTTGCCAGCCGTTGGAGTCGCTGGCTCGATGCAGGTTTGCATTGGCAATTTTTAGCGCTTGTCCAGCCGTCACGTCGTGCTCCACTAAATCCTTGGTGGAAACGGATCGCACCGTGGTCGCGCCATCGATCACGAGTTCCAATACGAGAGAATCGCAGACTGGATAATTCACTAATTCCTCGATGCCTTCCTTGTCCGTTAGCCGACCGGCGTACTGTTTGCGCAACCAGATCTCGAAGCTCGTCCTCGCGCGCGGCATAAGGCGTTCGATGAAGCGCTCAGGGTCTTTCGATTCAAGTACCGTTGTGACAAACGCGATCAGCTCCTCGGTCCTTTCCTTACGTGGCATGTACTTCACGCGATTAAATAAGTTGCCTAAGAACAACACAGCGCTGCCATCGTGGCCGCGGATTTCGCGATGTTCAGCCATATAGGTGAACTTGGTGTTCGGGTACGCTTCGGGGAGTATCGCGAGAAGTTCTTTTGCCAACTTCTTTTCCGAATAGGGAAACACCGAGTCGAAGAATTTTTGGATCATGAGAATTTTAATTGGCGGTCGAGTCGTGGCAGTAAAAAACGGTCGAAAAAGGATACTGATCTCTTTCTATAATTTAGCGCCCTTGCCATCGCGGCGGGCGTTTCTCAGCGAACGCTTGTGCACCTTCGAGAGAGTCGGAGGTGTCGCGCAGAAAATTAAATAAATCGCGCTCGAGCGCGAGTCCATCGGCAAGCGATAGGTCAAGTCCTTGCAGAGCGGCCGCACGGATCTTTTCAACCGCGAGCGGTGCGCCGCGACATATCCCAGCCGCAATCGATTCACACTTTTCCATTAATTGTTCAGCCGGCACGACGTGATCGACGAGCCCTAAGCGCAGCGCTTCGTTGGCGTCCAGACGCACGCCGGTGTACAGCATCTCAAGCGCGCGCCCAAGCGGGATCAGTCTTGGTAGGCGTTGCGTGCCGCCGCCCCCGGGGAGCAATCCGAGCAATACTTCGCCGAGGCCGAATTGCGCGTGCTCTGCCGCGACGCGAATATCGCAGGCGAGGGCTTGTTCCAAACCACCGCCATTACAGTGCCCGTTGATCGCCGCAATGATCGGTTTCGTCATGGAATTCATCGCAGCGAATAATCCGTTGCCGGGTACTTGATCTTTTTGTGTGAATGAATCCGCTCGAATGTCGCTCCCAGCGCAAAATGCGCGTTCGCCGGTACCAGTGAGGATCCCGACGCGTAGCTTGCTGTCGTCCCGCACATTTGTCCACGTCTCGGCGAGCGTCGCGTAAGTTTCGCCGTCACAAGCGTTTAGGCGCTCGGGTCGATTGATTGTCACGTAAGCGATTTGCCCGCGCTTTTCGAGTATCACTTTTTTCATAGCTATTTTCCGTTTAGTGATCATTCAATACACTCGTGAAGACCTAGGCGACTTGGACGATCTCGATAATAGGGACGACCAGGCAACCGGCACACACGATTGTGTCATAGGCGAAAAGGACTCAGTACTTTTTCTTATGAGTCTAACCGGATCGACGATGATCCCCGAAGATAAGGAACTAGTGCTCATCCCCTGCGGCTTACGGAAATAAATCTGATCTAGCTCTCCTAGTTCATCTTATCCTTCGCAGGGACGTCTGAGGATTAACCTTCACACTTAGGAGCCAGTCGTATGGCTGCGCAACCAGAAACAAGCCTAACAGGCGCGGATCTTGGAACCGCGCCCGTGCCCGTTGAACCGTGCGTATCTCCCGATTATTTCGTCGCCGGACGCGAACAACTCTTTCGAAAAGTGTGGATGAATCTGGGCCACGAGTCCGAGGTTCCAAATCCGGGTGATTACGTTGTCAAGCCGATGCCTACCTTAGGTGTAGAGGTCCTTTTAGTACGTAATTGAGAAGGCCAGCTGGGCGCCTATTACAACGTGTTTACGCATCGCAATAACAAAGTCGTCCGGGATTCTAGCAAGGGCAATTGCAGCGGCTTTACTCGTGGGTTTCACGGTTGACGCTACGATCTGCAAGGTGCGCTACAACGCGTGCCGGGCGAAGTTCAGTTTCTTGATTTCGATAAACGCGATTACGGTTTGCGTGCCCTCGCGCTCGATACTTGGGAGAAATTGATCTTCGTGCATCCGTCGCACGCACCTGCGCAGTCGCTTCGCGAATGGTTAGGCGAAGTAGATGCCAACATTGCAGGTGGCCCGTTGACTAGCTTAACGCCAAGCGCGCGATTTCAGGCGGAAGTCGCGGTCAATTGGAAGGTCTTCTCCGACGCATTTTGCGAGGCCTACCATGTTGGAATGATCCACCGACGCGGGATTGCAGGCTCATTTATCAGTCCGGCCAATCCACATTGTCACCTCGCCGGGATCCGTCTTTATCGTCACCACAGTATCGTCTCATTGCTTGGCGGCAATCCGAATCACAAGCCGACGCCGACGGAATTGTTCGTGGGCAAATTCGGTGGTGGGAGTTACGCGAAGGGCATTAACCCCGAACGCCATCCGAGTTGGAATTTCGACACTGTGAATGTGTTTCCAAACTTCGGGATCTACATCGGTGCGGATTTTGCGGATAGCTACAATTTCTGGCCAATTGCTGCGGATCGGACTGTCTGGGATGTGGTTATATACCAAACGACCGCGAGAAATTGGAGTGAAGCGGCGGCGAAAAATTATTTTCGCGTGTTTGTCCGCGACACCTTACGTGAAGACGTGAACACCACTGAAGCCACTCAGCAAAATCTAAAAGCGGGCATCATCACACGCATGCCGCTCAGTCAACAAGAGGTCGTTTTGCGTCATCGCTACAACGTTGTTGAGCGCTGGCTGGAGGGTGATCGATGAGTAGCACACCGTTTCTCCCTAGCGCGTTTTCTTATCTGGCCGATGTGGCTGCTAACGGGCAGTTACCGATTTCCGCGATTAGGATTTTCGCGCAATAATCTCGATCGGTGCCAGTCGACCGCTAGCGATGTTCTCGACCATGTTTTTCATTTTAAGCGGTCGGTCATCGCCCATGACGAGGTGCAATCCCAACGGTGGTGGGCCACCTGCGACGGTATTCTGTTTGGCCATTTTGGCAAAGTATCTGAGTGCGAATTCGGCCCGATTATTCTCCGCGACGATTTTAAATCCCGCTTCTTCTAATACTTCACGATATCGGGCTGGGCTGTCGACGGCGCTGCCGTGCGCGGTGCTCGCCCATGGCACGGGAAAGTTAAGTTCTCCATCGCCGGTTCGCATAACGTCATAAATACCGAACGTGCCTGCGGGTTTAAGTACGCGGTACACGTTGCGGGCTAATGCCGCTTTATCGGCGATATTCATGCCGACATGCATCATGTAAGCCTTATCGAACTGGGCATCAGCGTAAGGTAGGTCGGTTGCGCTACCTTGTTGTAGATCAATTCGATCGTCCAGAGCGACCCAGCGGCAGAGCGTTTTACCGACTTCAACGAATTCCTCGGTTAAATCGATGCCAGTCACTCGGCATCCATAATGGCTAGCGACGAAGCGACTTGCGCCGCCTAATCCGCAACCAACATCGAGAAGATGATCGCTTTTGCTGATGGCGAGTTGGTCAAGAAAACTTTCGCTCGCGCTCCGCCCGCCCACGTGGAATTCGTCGGCGGGCCCAAGGTCGTCGACTGTGACAGAACTGATTGTTTTACCTTCCGCGATCACTGCGGCTTCGATTGCTGCAAGTAGATTTCCAGACGTGTAGTGGCCGGCGACTAGACTTGGATCAGGCATGTTAGGTCCTAGAATATTTTTGTGTGCACAAGCAGTGTACTGAATTGGCGCTGCGTAAAGCGAGGACGGATATTTGTGGGATGCCGACACCTCGATTCAATCTTTGTTGAGCGAACAATCCCGTTGCTATCGAGGGCACGTAATACGGCGCCCGATCACAAGTTTCGCAGGATCTCGTCTTGCTCCTTGGATTGCTCACGCGGCATTGTCTGGTCAAGTGATTCGCTACGATTCGACTCGCTATCCACATAGGCGATCCACTGATTCGCGGCTTTCTGACTGCGCTTATCTCGAGCGGCGATTGCGAAAGCACGTCGTGCCGCGCTTAGCTTACGTTGATTGAATAAAGCCATGCCAAGCATGATGTTCGCGACGTCCGCGCGCTTAATGCCGCCTTTGTCCAAGCCGTGTTGGGCGGCATCGGCGGCTGCTTGCCAGCGATCAAGATTGATGTAGGCTTGTGCCAGACGCACATACAGCTCACCGTCTCCAGACAAGGCGGCTGCGCGTGATAGTGGCGCAATGGCTTTTTCGTCCTCACGCGCTTCGTACCACGCTTGCGAAAGCAGACGTAGATTGCGCTCATCGGCGGGTAGCAGCTGTTGGTCGATTTGATGCTGTAGGATCTTGGCCGCTTTGTATGGCGCACCGTGTAGGACATACAGATTGGCTAAGTTCACGACATGCTGTGTTTGCGTCAGATGGCCGCCTTCATACAGCGCTTCAGTTAATGCAAGTTGCTTCTTGGTATCGCCGAGCTCGCTATATACGCCCGCCAAGGTAAGCACGTACTGCTCTTTTGGGTAATTCTCGATCAGTTCTTTTAAGACCGCGATCATCGGTTTGTATTCTTCTAATTCGCTGTAGCACACTCTTAACAGCAGCAACCAGTTTTCGCGGGGCGGCTTGCCCTGAGTGCGGTATTTTCCAATGGCCGTTGTGAGCGGCGCAATGGCTTGCTTATATTCCTTAAGCTGGAAATGCGCCTGGCCGAGCAGCATGTAGATGTCCGCGCCAGGTTCGGAAATAGCCGCCATGAGCCGCTTAACGGTATTCAATGCGGACCGATAATCTTCAACGGTAAAGTACAATTGACTCAAAGTTTTTAGCGTACTTTGGACAATCGCCTCGGGCACGTCGCTTCGTGCTAAGACGTTTTTATAAGCGTCGATCGAAGCGGGGTAGTTTTCTTGAAGGTAATAAGCATATCCGCTTAAGTTCCAAAGTTGTGCCGTCTCGTAAGTCGACAATTTCGGCTTCGCGCGGAGTTTCGCCAATATCGCCTGGCCGCCGGCAAACTGTTTGGATTCGATCAAGGATTGCGCTTCCTGGAGCTGTTCGAACACGTCCTGACTCATCGCGACGGTTTGCTTTGTCGCTTCTTCTGCTAGTGCCGAATTTAGACTCGCTTGCGCCGCGACAAAAACCGCGAAGAAACCGATCGTGGCGCGAAATCGCCGCACCGATTATTTCTCCAACTCATAGGTGAATTTATTCCGTACGCCGGACACCTCGACGGGTTCGCCGTCAATGACTCTCGGCTTGTATTTAAACTTCAAGGCAGCTGCTACCGACGCACTCTCGAACAAACTACTCGTACACTGGTCTTCAACGACTCTTGCGTCCTTGGTAGTGCCTGCGCGGGTTACCGTGTATTCGATAATGCAATACCCATCAATCCCCCGAGATACAGCACGCGGCGGATAGATCGGTGCAACTTTCACTAATGGCAGATAGTCACCCTCACCAACGCCGAGGCTAAAGCCGCCTGCGGTCAGTTCTATATCCGTCGTCACGGGCACGGCGAGGATGGCGATTTTTTCTGCTGAGGCAGTTGGCTTGGCCAGTTTCGGTGTTGGAGGCTGTGGCGGCGGTATTTCAGGCGCTGGAGGCTTGCGGGGCTTCAGTTGTCTGCGTTCGATCACTTCGTCTTTTTTGATCCGAACAAAATCGACAAAGGATCCACGCATAGCGTCATCGAAGCGCTGATCCGCGCTGCCAATGAGATATTGCATTATCCAAAAGAGTGTCGCCGTCGCGATCGCACCGCACACCATTCCGAGCGCCAAGCGCGCGGTCATTAACGGATCGTTGAATCGAACGAAGGGTAGCGCAGACACGTTTGACTATTGCGCCTCGGCAGCAATGGCGACATTGAATACACCAGCCGAGCGTGACGCATCCATGACGCTAATCAAGGTTTCGGTTTTTGATTCTTTGTCTGCCTGGATCACGACAGAGCCCTGAGGATTTTCCGCGTGCAGCCGTTCGATGTTTGGTCGCACCGCACGTACGTCGATCCGACGCCGGTCGATCCAGATTTCATTATCGGCGTCGATCGCGATAAGGATATTTGCTTTCACTTGCATAACTGCAGTGGCCGCTTCGGGACGATTGACGTCGATTCCGGATTCTTTGACAAATGTTGCCGTCACGATGAAGAAAATCAGCATGATGAACACGACATCCAACATCGGCGTAATATCGATCGCGGATTCATCTTCGTCGGCCGTAGCCCTAGCCATCATGCGTCGCATTTTGCTTCCCTTTGTCGTTGTCTCGAGCAACTTTTATTGCGAGATCAATGATCCATCGTCATATGTTCGCCGAGGAAAGCACGCTCGCGTCGAACTTTCTCGTGCAGGTAAACACTCACGGCAACACCGGATAAGGCGGCCACCATGCCCGCCATTGTCGGTATGGTGGCTTTCGACACACCAGAGGCCATCGAACGCGGATTGCCGGAACCAGCAATTGCCATCACGTCGAAAACTTGGATCATGCCAGTCACGGTACCCGTCAAACCCAGCAATGGACACAATGCCACGCACGTTTTGATTAACGCCATGTGCCGCTCCAATTCCTGGGAGACAGATGAAATAAGTAACTCGCGTATTTGATGGGCGTGCCACGAATTGCGTTCGGCGCGTGCTTCCCAACGGGCCAGCGCCGCGCGCGCTGTATGTGGGTGTTTAGAAGATAGGTAAATCAGGCGCTCGAAAATCAGACCCCACATCATTAAGGTCAACGCGGCGATATACAACAACACGCTACCGCCCAATTCGAAAAAATCACGGATCGCTTGGACTGCTGCGAAATGATAGAAAAATTCTTCCATCGTTGTCCCTAGTTAGCGCTGCGATGCT
>JAQCEL010000191.1 GCA_027618655.1 Pseudomonadota bacterium
AGTCAATTGCACGGTAAACTTCCTAGGACCACTAAGCAAGAATATATTAAATATAATCAATAGGTTGTTATATTTATGTCAACTACCATAGTCATCGATGACATGAGAAAAGCGGCATAATCTATTGTAAAAAATAATAAAACTTGATTTACGTCCTCGAGTGAATTATAAGTAACTCTCGTAACTATCTAATAGTACGAAATTTTAGAGTTCCAAGGTTTTCGAGGATCTGGTCTATGGACAACCTTGTTCATCATCAATCAGTCGCCGTTGATAAGACGGTTATGCCCAATTTAGTCCCCAATACAAAGCCAAGCTTCCAGAAAGTTCGCAACGACTTTATCCGTCACCCACAACAGTTCCCGATTGAATTTCGGCGAACTCGAACGTGGGCGTGGTCGATGCGGGATCAAAAATTGCCTTCCGGTGATTTGGGCTTGAGCTTCGTTTCACGGAAGACCATTCCCACAGGTACGAAAATGGAACTGTCAATACCGCTTCGCGGTGTTGTCCAGAAATTCCAAGGAACCGTGGTCATGGTTCGTGAGACTTCAGAAGGATTTGAGATCGGTTTGTGGTTGGCGTCAGCGGATGACGCCAGTCGCGCCCGACTAGTCGAGCAAATCTGCCATTTAGAATGCTCGTTGCTGGGCAACTAAAGATCGAGTCAAACGTTCCAAGCAAATAAAGGTCCGTGTTTCGCGACACGGACATTTGGTAAGTTAACTCGCGACAACACTGGTTTTTCGCCCCGTACCCGTCGTGTAGACGATTCACCTATCATTAAGCTTTGGGCTTATCGTCGTCTTCCCGGTCCTGTAGTTGAGCGAGCCTCCCGCTCATCGTGTCGGTCTTCTAGCGGATTGGCGTCGTGTTCAGCTGGTTGGTCTGATGACGGGTGCTCTTCTCCTTGGTCAAGTTCAATCGAATTTTCCGCATCTTGGCTGCTGGCATCGGTCCCTGAAGTGAATTCTTCAACGGATTGTTCAGTACTTGATTCGATCACGTCGACTGGTTCGGATGGCGGATCTAATACGGGTAATAAGCCTGCTTTCAGACTTTCAATTTGTGCAGTCGCTTGCTCAGCGTCACACAAGTTTTGCGCGCCACTAGCCATATGCTCGTAGACCGAACGGTATTGCTCCGTCATATCGTGCAATAAACTCGCTGTTGTTTGAAAGTGCGCCGCCACATTTTCTTTGTATTCTGAAAGTTCGGATTTCAACTCGGCCGCCAGTTTGCCATCACCAGCCTGGCGCTGGCGTGCCTGTGCAATTGCATACCCACCGACAGCGCACGCCACACCCATAATTAGTAACAGAACCACCACAGTCGCGATATCAAGAGTCAACATTCAATCTCCTTTTCGGACTCGATTTCAACAGCGTCAGGTTCGACGATTATACCCATGATGCGTCGATAAATTACTGCCGTCGGTTTAGTTGACGATATCGCTATAATCCTACTCCCAATTTGATTGTGCGTTCAGCACACAGAAAACAATAGAAGGGCCGATTCAATATGGAATTTTTAATGGACTATGGGATGTTTGCCGCCAAGTTCCTTACCGTTGCGGTCGTCATCGCCACCATTCTCGTTACGTTGGTAATGCTAATTATCGGACGCTCTGACGGGCAAACCGAAGACCAAATTGAAGTAAAGAACCTCAACGACAAATACAAATCAATGACGTTGACGCTAAAGAACGCGATGTTGCCGGCAAAACAGTATAAACAGGAAATTAAGCGTGAAAAGCACAACCGCAAGGATCGCGATCGAGGTAAAAACCAAGATACAGAAAAATCGCGATTATTTGTGTGCCGCTTCGATGGGGACGTTCGCGCTTCAGCGGTTTCGTCCCTGCAGGAAGAAGTGACAGCGATCCTCTCAGTCGCGACAAAGTCTGATGAAATAGTCGCCATCATCACGAGTCCGGGCGGCGTGATCCACGGTTATGGACTGGCCGCCTCGCAATTGAAAAGGATCCGTGATCGGCAAATCCCGTTGACCGCGGTGGTCGATAAGGTAGCTGCCAGTGGCGGCTACATGATGGCCTGCGTCGCAAACAAGATAATCGCGGCACCGTTCGCAATAGTCGGCTCGATTGGCGTTGTCGCGCAAATGCCGAATTTCAGTAAATTTCTCAAAAAGCACGACATCGACTATGAGGAGATAACAGCCGGCGAGTACAAACGCACGTTAACAATGTTCGGTGAGAACACCGACGCCGATCGAAATAAATTTCGCGAGGAACTCGAAGACGCACACGAGTTGTTCAAAGAGTTCGTTGCTGCGCATCGACCACAGGTTGATATCGCGGCAATTGCAACCGGCGAATACTGGTACGGCAAACGGGCGCTTGAGCGACAATTAATCGATGAACTGAGTACCAGCGACGACTACCTCTTCCGTCGCGCGCAAGATGCTGACGTATTTGAGGTTACCTACGTTCGCAAGCGTTCAAAGCTTGAGAAGTTGATCGGTAGTGCCACGCAACTATTTCGATCTCTTTAGGTTTGAGAATGTGTGAAACATCCAGCGTATTCGCTCGCTAACATAACCGTTTGATAATGAATATCGACGATATCGTCGACGTTCGGCGCATACCCGCCCGCCATGACCACCGCCAACGGAACCTGGCCACGACGACATCGGTCGATTAATAGCGCGTCGCGCGAACGCAAGCCGTGTTTGCTCAAATTTAGTCGCCCTAATCGATCTTCTTTGTAGGGATCTGCTCCGGCGAGATAAATAACAAGTTGCGGCCGCGCCGCCAGAAAAGCGCGTGACACACCGTCACGGAAATTCCTTAAGTATCCAATATCATCCATGCCATCCGGAATGGCGATATCCAAATTACTTGTGACTTTGTTGAGAGGAAAATTCCCATCAGCGTGGATTGAGAAGGTGTAAAGCCGCGGATAGTCGCCGAGGATTTCTGCTGTCCCGTCGCCTTGGTGCACGTCGGCGTCCACAATCAAGATACGCTGAAGGTCGCCGCGGCAGGACAACGTCAAAGCCGCAATCGCCACGTCATTAAATAGACAATAACCCGCACCACTTCGCGCTTTCGCATGATGGGTTCCGCCAGCAAGATTGACAGCCACGCCTTCGTCGATAGCGGCGCGGCATGCCGCTAAAGTCCCGCCAGCCGAGTGTAAGGCGCGTTCGACTAGGCTTGTCGACCAAGGAAACCCTAACAAACGTTGTTCTTCAGCAGAAAGCTGCCCATGGATCGCCCGCGTAATGTATGCGGGGTCATGGGCAAGTTCCACATCGGCGAGCGCGATCCTCGGTGATTCGATAAATTCAAGCTTGACGACACTCTGGGCCGATAGTCTTTCGCGCAGACGCGAATATTTATCTTGAGGAAATCGATGCCGTGATGGAACGGGCAGCGGAAACGTATCGCAATACAAAGCTTTCATGGATCGCTCAATAATCTTGGTCTCTGGCGCACGCTAACGAAACCAAAAGCCTCATCATGATCATTTATCAAAGGCGCGCCTGAGTTCTTCTCCAATAATTTCTATTCCGCGCCGCACCGATTCAGGATCTTGGGCATAGGAGATACGAAGACATTGCTCGGTATGCTCCCAATGTTGCCCAAGTCCTGGAAAAAAATGCCTCCCAGCCAAAACTAATACGTCGCGTCTTTTCAGGCGTTCGTATAGCTCAATATCTGAAATGGGCAGATCAGGAAACCATGCCCAAAGGAAAATAGCCCCTTCGGTTTTATGTAGATAGTAATTTATCCCCGTAAAATATTCGCTACACCAGGCTCGGGCTTGTAGCGCTTTTTCGAGGTAAAACGGTTTAATTTCCTTTTCGCAAAGACTCTCGATCTGGCCGGAATTGATCAGTTCGGTCACTAGGCTCGCACCTAAGGATCCGTTCGCGAGCATGGTAATAGCATTAACACTGGTTATTGTTTGGATAATTTCGGGCGCTGCAACGATGATCCCCGTGCGTAAACCTGGCAATCCGAGTTTCGACAAACTCATACACAAAATCGTATGTTTATCGAACACGGGTGAGACTTCGCTAAACACGATGTTCGGAAACGGTAGCCCGTACGCGTTATCGATGATTAACGGCACGTTGTATTCGCGCGTAAGCGCTACTAAGCGGCCGAGTTCGTCATCAGTGACGACGTTGCCAGTTGGATTGGTCGGTCGCGACACACACACAGCCGCGACGTCCGGTGTGATGTCGAGCGCGCCAAAATCGATTCGATATTTAAACGTGTGCTCGTCAATTATCTCAATCGACGGTCTGACCGAACGGACCGAATTCGCTTGTAAACCGACATCGGCGTAACCGATATACTCCGGTGTGAGTGGGAAGAGAATGTGCCGCGCGTGCCCCTGTCTTGTCATCCCGGCAAACATATTAAACAAGATAAAAAAGCTTGCCTGACTGCCCGCAGTAGTCGCGATGTTCGAGGCGTCGACGTCCCAACCAAAGCGGCGGCGCAATAATCCGGCTAATGCGTCTAAAAATGGTCGATGTCCTTGTGGACCATCGTATTGGCCAGCGATTGCATCGAAACGGCCATCATCCAACGTTGCCTGCATTTGTTCGTGAAACAATTGCCTTATTCGCGGAATCGTACCGGGATTACCGCCGCCGAGATTCATGATCGCGCGGCCACTATTCAAGACTTCCCCAAGATCGTCCATTAGCTGACGAGTCCCTGAATCAGAATCAAATTGATCGCCAAATTGAGAGTATTTAGTCATCGCTGAGGTCTTTGTTATCGGTAAATTTTTAAGTCAGTTGCGAGCTCCGTCATTGTTGCAGAGCGCGCGAACCTTCGCCTAATAGTGAATAAAGTATCATTCAGATCGGTTTCGGATAGTATGTTGCGTATGTTTTTATCTCTAAGCAGCTTTTGCCGTCGTATTGGAGCGCTTCGAACAGGGCTCGCAATCGCAACAATTATCGTTATCGCTGCAGCGCCTTTTGCAGACGGTTCAACTCATATGCACGATTGGCGCTTATTTCCCAGCGTGATCGCCCCAACATTGATGATGATGCTGGTATTCACCTTGCCGTTAGATATCACGATGGCATATGTTTTCATGAACGATGCGGACGCTCTTGAAACAGAGCGTTTGCAGATGATCGTCCGTTTCGAAGCCATCTTGCTTGCTCTGATGATTTTGAGCTGGATTCCATTTATCTTTCGGGTGCTCGATTTCTCACCGTTGTCGTAAAGATCCTGCCAATTAAGCTCAAGCCTGCTAGCGCTTCACCTCTCTGATTCTTTCCTAAACAATCCACGCAGCAAGACGTAGGACGCGCGCCGGGGCGTTCGCTAGGTCGCTCGTCAATGACATCTCGGACATCGATAAACCGATTTAACGGCAATTTGAGGTACCGGAGTTGAGTTTTCTAAAGTTTACTACTAGTATTTAATCTAACTAGTTAACTATGAAATCTAGGCTATTGTAAAATAATGATTTATTCAATTGAACAAGCTTTCGCGAGCGAAGTCACCATGGATAATCACTCGGCGCCGGGTAGATCCCGTAGAGCCCGTCCGATGCGCCTTAAAGAGATCCGGTTAAAGTTAAACGGGAAGGCCTTACATTTTCGGTCACTTGACGATTTCTCATTTTCAATAGAATCGCGTACCAGTGTCCCAAGCAAGCGATTCGATGAGTTACTCGATCGAACGCCGAATGAACTACGCCAGGAAGCAAGAAACATAAAGTCAGTCGAAAAAAATCTGGTCGATATTCTTGAAGACGCGTTAATCGAAACGGCAGTCTGTGGTCCGGCCATTCGCGAACTCGGATTACAGGTGTTCTCAGGTGACCATGATTGGCGCCAGCTCATGGCGGAACTGAACGAGCTCGGGGACGACTTTGAAGCTTACAAGCGTCTTGCCCTAATCAAATACATGCAATACCTCGGTGCACGACAGGAAGTCCTGCGAATAATTTACGCTATGAAGAACCCGGATGTGGCCACCATTAACGAGCAAATCGTCGAGCGACTAGGCGAAGAATTCGATGCTGGCGAAACAGCGCTATTCGATATGGGTCCACGCCCCGATCGTGATCCGACGGAAAATCCGTTGGAAAGGCTGCCGCGTGGCGAAATAGTTCGGGCACATGTCTTGCCCGGACATGCACTGGAGATGCGCTTTTCCAGTCACGCCTTCAGATTCGTCAACAGCAATGGTTGGGCGCTCCTCGGTCCACACGGACTACGTTTCAAGCTGTCCGAGGGACGCAATACGATCGGACGTGGTCGCGCCAACAACATATCTCTGGGCAAGGAATTTCGTAACGTTTCTCGTCGACACCTCGTCGCGGAACCGGTCGATGATCATATGATCTTGCTAACCGACATTTCATCGCACGGAACGTTCGCGCCGGCCTTACACCTCGAACGACCCGCGCTATGACATCACCACACAGCGCTAACTTTTATATGGGGATCCCGTGTTTTCCGAGCTGCCGGTTTTCGAATTGAGTTTAAAGCCCAAGAGCTCAATAGCCATGTCCGGGATTTGAGCGTGGCGGGCAGAACTACCGGGCGCGAGCCAGCTATCCACGGTGGCCCTATCGACGTGTAACAGCTCTCCCAAATCGCGCCGGTCAAGGCTGTGCTCGGACATAATGTCAATTAGAATGTCGCGATTATTCATCACCCTTCTCCCTCGATTAACATCAGGCGAACGACGAGTTCCGCAATAACGTCGCTACTGTACCGCGTCGATCGTACTCGGCAAACCGAAACCACAGTCGGAATCCAATAGGACACTCGGTCGCCCAGCCTAAAATCGATATTATGACCGACCGTAACGGCAGTGGACGACGGGTCCACAGAATAAAAACAATGTTGCTTTACTAGTGGTAAAAAAGCTTATGCGTCTTTGTGGAGATTCCTCTGCGAGATTTTTTCCACTAGCAGCAACCATTTTGCGATTCTCTCGCCTGCCTCGCGGACATTGCGGCGTGCAGTTCGAAGTGCGTCGGACAACGACATCTCACGCACAATTGAACTTTCCAATGCGTCTACGCCGCTCTCAAAAATACGATGTGCATTCGACGCTAAACTACCGCCCAGTGCGATAACAGGAATATTTTTGCGACCCGCCGCAGCCGCGACGCCAGCTACAGTCTTACCGTAAGCCGTTTGCGCATCAATACACCCTTCACCTGTAACAACCACGTCAACATCGTTGAGACGTGCTTCAAAATCTACGGCTTCCATAACAAGCTCGATTCCGGAACGCAGACTGCCATTCGTAAATGCCACCAATCCTGCCGCCATCCCGCCACCTGCTCCAGCGCCTTTTAAACGCAGTACATTTATCCCGAGGTCGCGCTCAATCAGTGTGGCAAAATGACGCATATTGCGATCGAGAGCCTGTACCTGGCCGGGCAACGCACCTTTTTGCGGACCGTAGACATGGCTTGCGCCGTTGCGCCCGAGCAGAGGGTTATCGACGTCGCAGGCGATAGAAATTTCCACAGCCACCAGTCGTTCCGAGCGTGCAATACAATCGATTTTTATGATTTCGTCTAAATCCCCTCCGCCAAGGCCGGGCCGGAAGGACGAGCCGTCTCGAACGATCATCTTAAAACCCAAGGCCTGGGCCATCCCTGCGCCGCAGTCGTTAGTTGCCGACCCACCCACACCGATAATTATCTTATGGGCACCCCGATCAAGCGCGGCCATAATCAACTCTCCAGCGCCGTAACTGGTGGTCCGCAGTGGGTTTCTTAAATGCGGCGCTACGAGATGGAGACCGCAAGCAGCAGCCATTTCGATTACTGCGGTCCGACCGTCGCCAAGCATGCCGTATGAGGCAATAACTGGCGCCCCTAACGGACCCATGATCGTTTTGCGTAAGCGTTTCCCGTGCGTCGCTGCAATTAGCGCGCAGACGGTCCCTTCGCCACCGTCGGCCATCGGTAGCTTGACGCAATGGGCGTGAGGCATGACTCGCCGGATCCCTTGTTCTAAGGCGTCTGCAACCGCGCGCGCACTCAAATTTTCTTTAAACGAATCAGGGGCTAGTAGGATTTTCAAATGCGCATATCCAATTGGGCACGAGTATAGAACACGGACTGTGTTCCTTGAGCAAACACCAGTGGGTCCCCAGCGAACGGTGGTTGCGTGAGCTGCGCTCTTTTGAATGAGACACTTGACGGGTCCCGCTCAATCTTCCGACATCGTCTCCAGCGCTGCGCGTCGCCGAAAAACGTACTCGTTGCATCCGATCCCACCCGCACACGTTTTCAATTTCGTCAATTCAAAACCGCGCGTTAGATAGAAGTTGAGCAACTGTTCTGGCTTCGCAACTTCGAACGGCAGACCACCGACCCAATCGACTAAGTCGTACCAAGGTGACATTCCGCGCACGCTATCGCGTGCATAGCATTTCCAGGTTTGGAGTGGATTGC